>CAZDBX010000007.1:32580-35675 GCA_964503805.1 uncultured Lentimicrobium sp.
TGGCTGCATAACTGCCGTCGACACCCGATACCATCAGGCTTTCTCCCAGGAATGAAGGATCCGGGAAAAGGTACTGTTCGTACATCAGGGTTTTATCGATCTGGGGCTGCAGCTGGGCCACGGAGGTGGCTGAGAAACGACCGTAATATACTTCGGGAAGGATGTCGTTGGTGTACTCACAATAATAGAGGTCGGTTACGTGTCCGCCCTGGCTGTAAGCCGGGATCTGTGCTACATCTCCCACAAATAAAACAAAACTGGGGGCCGGATCCTCGGGAGTAGCGGAATTGTAAATATTCTGCAGATAACTCTTGATGGAAGCGGTGGTGGTTCCCACTGCAGGGTCGTTGGTGTATGCTTCAATCATCGTAAACCCTTTTCTGGTCTTCCACTGAATGTAAGGCTGAAGCGTTGCCTGGAACATCGGGTCGGAAACTATCACCATTTTCACAGGGTAACGGGTCAGGTTTTCCCTTTGTGAGGATCCTTTGGGCAATGGATTCAGGAATGAAAATCCGCTGAAAAACGGTGAGCGTGTTTTGCTGTAAAGTTCGGTGGCGGCAGCATAATCGGCGCCGGAAAACCTGATATCCACTTCAACATTGTCATAAACCCTGATTGTCCCCTGTACCGGATTGTATTCAACCGGGGCGATTTCGAGGCGGGCGACACGGGTATTGCGCATGGTGCCGATTACCTCAACCCTGGCAAGGGTGTTTTTCAGAAAATTGTTTTTCTGATAAGCATCGTGGTTGATAACAAAATCGATATTACCCTGATGACTTTTGGCAACGCCCGGCTGGGTGGGCATCAGTGGATGGAAAATTCCGAAATCACCAAGGGAATATTCCCTCACATCGTATGAAATAACCCTGACCTCGGGAACTGCGCCGGCCGGGATCTCGATAAGCCTCCGCATAACAGGCAGTTTTGGGGAGCCTTCTTCCCAGGTAAAGGTGTAACCATTGGCTGTAATTTCGGTAAACAAACCTTCATCCGTATTTACATCAAAGAAATCGAAGGAAGAGAATACGTTTTTAACCCGGATGCCCTGGAAAGCGTTTTCTTCAAGTGTGATGCCGTTTGCCTGAGTTGTGTTGAGTACAACCTGTGCAAAGGAAAACTGACCGGCCAACAGAATAACTGCCAGTAACCCGGCGGAAAGCAATTGCTGTAAAGATTTTTTCATGAATTTGAAATTAAAAAAGGAGATCCCGTTCATAGTGCCCTGCAAATCTATATATAAATAAGATCGATTCAACTTTTGTGTTAAAAAAATCAAAACACTTAACAGTAAGAAAATCAGAAAAGTAGATATTTTTTGTGATTTTTTTTCGTAAATTCCTGATAGAATTCCTCTCTGCTTTGGAAAAATTTTTATTTAGTCAGGCCATTGTTAATCAGGAAAAATTCCTTTGGTAATACCTTCTTGCACTTATTATCCGGTGATTGCACGGCAAACCAGGATGTTACCTTGAATACAGGGATGCCGGCAGGGAGCCTATCCTGCCTGCATTCCTGACCGGCAGCCAGGCAGCGATGAATCCGATTGCGGAAACGATCAGGAAAATGTAAAGAAAATCCAATCCCTGCATAAGTACAGGGTAGGCATCAATCAGAAATGATCCACCCTCAGTATTGATTTTAACCAGCCCGAATTGTTGCTGAATGAGGCAGACCAGGGCTCCCAGGATCATTCCGGCAATGGCGCCGCTGAAGGAAACCATCATCCCTTCTGTTAAAAAGATTTTTCTTATCAGTCTGCTGTCAGCGCCCATACTGTATAGCACGGCGATATCCTTGCGTTTGTCGAGGATCAGCATCGAAAGGGATCCGATCACATTGAAGGTCGCGATGAAAAGGATAAATCCCAGGATCATGAAAATGGCCCATTTTTCAGTGCGCATAATGCGGTAGAGCACTTCCTGCTGTTCAAAGCGGTTCTTCACTTCGAAGTTATTACCCAATAGCTGTCTGATGCCGGATTGTACGTTTAACATGTCGGAGCCCTGGTGTAACGCAATCTCGACGGATGAAAGTTCCCCTTCATACCCAAGCACTTCCCGGGCAAAGGATATCGGGACAATCATATATTTTGAGTCGAAATCCTGCTGAATGGAGAATATTCCTGCAGGTCTTATATCCATCCGGTTGAATGCCTGTTCGGGACTTACACCGATCGCTCCTTTGCGCCGGGGCGCATATACTTCGATTTCGCGCTGGAAGTTATCAAGATTCAGGCCGAGATAGTAAGCAACACCCTGCCCGGGGATGGCAAGCGGCTGACCTTTAAATTCCAGCATCAGCGCACCTTCAGTAATCATACTGCTGAGGCCGGTCCAGGTTTCATAATTCTGATCTACCCCTTTGAGGGTGGCCAGGTATTGGTTATTGCCATAGCGCAGCAGGACTTTCTCCTCAATGGTTCCGGTTTGTGCCCTGACTCCGGGGATTCCGGCAATTTTGTCCCAGGGGTAGGTATCAGGGCTGAAGGTTTTGCCCCGGGCTGGCATGACCTTTATTTCAGGATCAAAAGTATTGAAAAGCGAAATGACCAGGCTTTCAAAGCCGTTGAATACGGAAAGCACGATTACCAGCGCCATGGTGCCTATGGTGACTCCGGCTACCGAAACCCCTGAAATAATATTGATCACATTGTGTGATTTTTTTGATTTCAGGTATCTCCAGGCGATGAAAAGCGGTAATCTCAATTTGCCCCGAATTAAGGTTTGAAAATATCAGGATTTCAGCAGATTATCAATGTTCTCTATATAATCAAGTGAATCATCAATAAAAAAGGCAAGTTCAGGGATAACCCGCATTTGTTTGCCTACACGCAGGGCCAGCTGGTGCCGGATCTCTTTTTTATGCGCCTTGATTTTGCCGAAAATATCTTCTTTATTTCCGGCTCCGAACAAACTCAGATAAACTTTCGCCAGGGAGAGATCGGGCGTAACGTGGACTTTGGTTACAGTAATCAGAAATCCGGGGAAATTATCACGGGCCAGCAAACGGAATATTTCCCCCAGGTCTTTTTGTAGCAGTCTCGAAATCTTCTGTTGTCTTGTACTTTCCATGGTGCAAAGATAGATAAT
>CAZDBX010000008.1:0-34315 GCA_964503805.1 uncultured Lentimicrobium sp.
TTTGAAAGCGAGATGAAGATGTTTTTGTCGTACAGCTGATTTATAGTTTCATCATGGAAAACCAGCAAGCCTTCAACAATCACATACCTGAAGCTCTGCCCGGCAACGTCTATTGCATTTTTAAAAGCCTGCCAGTCGATGGCTTCCGGTCTTTCCCAGTCCAGATGATCTCTGATCACAGGAATGTTCTCCTTATCAGGAATATAGGTATCCTGATGAATAATTACAGCATCAGGCAATATGCCTCCAAGCATTTCTGCAAGAAAGGTCTTGCCTGAACGGCTGACCCCTCCGATAGCAATATAAACGGATTTATAAGGTGTGATCTCTCTTGTTTTTTCAGCCAAACCATTCATTGTCAGATAGCTTATTTTAACTGTCTGCAAATATAAGCGGATAGCATTCAGAAGAAGAAAAAAAGAATGGTCAGGTGTTGTGAAAATAAAAAATTGTTTTACCTTTGCGCACTCAATTGCCCAGGTGGTGAAATTGGTAGACACGCCAGCTTGAGGGGCTGGTGTCCTTAAGGATGTGCAAGTTCGAGTCTTGTCCTGGGCACAAAAATCCGAGTAAGTTCGGTGGCAGTCGGCAGACTGCATTTTTTTGAGAGTATTTTCGCCCGGATGGCGGAATTGGTAGACGCGCTAGTTTCAGGGACTAGTGTACGTACGTACGTGCAGGTTCGAGTCCTGTTCCGGGCACCACAGGCCTCCTTTCAGGAGGCTTTTTTTTTGCCGGAGTACCATATCCTTTCACTGCTGCTTATTCTTTTTTTATCATTTACCATGCCCGTTGATTACTTGACTGAAGGATGCGTTAAGGAGTGCAGGGGATGCGGCCACCGCCGGATGACTATGCAGGAGAGCCTTATCCGGAAAAAGTCTTTTTTGCAGCAAAAACTTTCAGCATGGAGTGACCTTATTGAAGATGTGAGGTCAGTACCAGCCCCGGGCAGACTTGGATATCGTGATAAAGTGAACCTGGCCATGAAATGGACCGGGACCAACTGGGAGACCGGTACCCTCAATCGTGAAGAACTGATTCCCATTCCCCGCTGCCCGGTACATAAGCCTTACGTTAATGAAGTCATCCGGCTTTTTCACTCCGTACTGCCCCGGTACTCTGAAATACAGGCGGTAAGGTATGTTCAGACAGCAAAACAGGTAGCCATTGTAGTTAAAAGCCGTGAGTTGCCCGGCACCGGCTGGCTGACAGATGCGTTTGCCGAAAGGCTTGCATCCATCGGCATCGAAGGGGTTTGGCTGCATTTGTTTCCATCAAGCGGAAAAAAGGTTTTTGGCAAAGGCGGCTGGCATTTGATCTGGGGTAAGGAGGCTTCTCAGGATGAATCCGGACTCTGGTACGGGCCGGCAGCATTTCAGCAACTGCTTCTGGTGCTGGCCAACCAGGCGCTTGATACTGCTTATGAGTTTTTAATGCCGGATGCAAATTCAGCCGTGATTGAAATGTACTGCGGCACCGGTTCAGGCCTGAAAAAATGGACACAAGCAGGCGCAAAGGCACTGGGCATTGAGATTTCGGCTGAAGCGCTGCGTATGGCAGCAATGAATGCACCACAGGCAGAAACACTTACAGGAACCTGCAGGCAAAGACTGCCGCAGATGGAAAAATGGCTCACCGGTATTGAAGATGGATTTACCAGGCTGTTGTATGTAAACCCGCCACGTACCGGATTGGAAGATGGTATTGCGGAATGGATTGCCAGTTTTATGAAGCCAATCAGAATGGCTTATCTGTCATGCAGTGCCGGGACTTTAAGCCGGGATCTTTCAATTCTTTGCAAATCGGGTTATTCTGTTGATAGAATAATTCCGTTTGATTTTTTTCCGCAAACCATACATGTTGAAAGCCTGGTATTGCTGAAAAAAGCAGATTAGTCTTGCGGTTTCCCTGGCAAACAGGGGAGAAGTACTATTATATAGTTGATAATCACATATATGCTTTCGTATATGAATCAGATATCCTTAATTTAACATATTGTGAACGGTAGCTGCTACATGTTATTTCCTGTTACGTCTGAAGCAAGATAAAACTTTCGCCGGGTACCGGTTGACACTCAACGGTCTGCAGCAAAAAAATGTGTGCAGTTATCAAAAGAACAGCACATAGACTGCTGATAAATTATCCGGCAAAATAAAAATGCCCGGCAAATATCTGAACTGATTTGCCGGGCTGTTTTGATTACTTTTCTACATGCATTTCAGAGTTCTGAATTTACCAGTACCTCATCAACAAAAAGCCAGGCTTTATTGCCTTCTCCCCAATGTCCTTCCGGGCAGTTTCCGATATTTTTGGCTTTGATATGTATGTACCTGGCTTTTTTCTGCATATTTATGACAGAATAAAGAATTCCGAGCGGTTCATAAGGGGTGATGATGTCGGGTTTGGTGCCTCCGGCATCAGCATAATTGATCCCATCTTCCGAAAGTTTTATTTCAACGGAAGTCGGCATAAAAATCCAGTTATCCGGATTGTGCAACAGACCGATACTCACATTTTGAATATCTTTTACACTTCCAAGGTCAATAATCAGGTCTGCATCCTCACCAAGGAAACCAAGCCAGTCGTTGATAAAGGAATTGGCATCCCCTCTCAGCCCGTCGGTGAGGCTGATATTTCCATTGGCCTGGTAACGATGGTCGTATAAAGCATTCAGCAGTGGTTTGACCCCAAAAGCATCGTTATGCCATACTTTGCGTTCGGAAATTTTCAATGGCAATCCGCTTTTGTTGCTGAGCCATGCTTTGATGTTTGTAACAGCGTTGATTTCAAAAGGAACAGTATAAATCCGCTCGTCACTGGTACCGCTTTTATCCGTGATTGTATACTGAATCTCAGCACCCGGCAGGTCTGATGTCAATACGGCTTTCAGTTTCGCTGAATTTTCATCGTATTGCATTCCGACTTCCACCCCAAAGGCGCTTTTACTGTAATTCACATTTTTCAGATCGAGGCGTTTCATATTCACCACCAGCCGTTCAATAAAGTTTTCCCAGTTTCTCGATTCACGGGGCGACCAGTTCACTTCGGCCAATGCGATGGCTCTTGGATAGGCCATGTATTCGACGTGTGAGGGGGTTTTTATGTATTCAGTCCATACATTTCCCTGTGCACCAAGGATGTGTTTACTTTCCTTTTCAGTAAGTACATCGGGTACAGGTTCAAAACTGTATGTTTTCTTAAGCGTGGTTAATCCTCCGAATGCAAAAGGTTCGCCGGATGGATTGGCTTGATAATGATCTAAATAGCAATGACTTCCCGGGCTCATTATTACATCATGACCCATTTGGGCTGCTACAATCCCGCCTTCGGTGCCTCTCCACGACATAACAGTGGCACCCGGAGCGAGCCCTCCTTCCAGAATTTCATCCCAGCCAATGATCTGGCGGCCGTGTTTGTTCAGAAACTTTTCGATCCGGGTAATTAAATAGTTCTGAAGTTCATGAGAATCTGCAAGTTTCTCATCCTTTATCCGTTGCTGACACTTTTCACACACATCCCATCTGGTTTTTGGGGCTTCGTCACCTCCTATGTGGATGATTTTTGATGGAAAAATATCCATGACTTCAGTAAGAACATCTTCCAGAAAACGAAAAACCTCTTCATTGCCTGCGCAAAAAATGTCATCGTGAACACCCCACATTGTCCAGACTTCATAGGGCCCGCCAGTACAACCCAGATGCGGGTATGAGGTAAGCGCAGCAAGCGCATGCCCGGGCATCTCTATTTCAGGAATAATATTTACATATTTTCCGGCGGCATATTCAACGATCTCTCTGGCTTCTTCCTGAGTGTAAAATCCACCATAAAAAATATTGTCATCTCCGGCATTTCTCCCGATGGGAGAACTTCTCCGGAAAGCCCCGGTTTCTGTGAGCAGGGGGTATTTTCTGATCTCAAGCCGCCACCCCTGGTCATCGGTGAGGTGCCAGTGAAAATTGTTGATTTTGTACATTGACATCAGATCAATGTATTTTTTAATAAATTCCACCGGAAACATATGCCTGCAGACATCAAGGTGCATGCCTCTATATGGGAACCGGGGGTAATCAACAATCTTACATGCCGGAATTTTTACCGAAGATACTCCGCTCTTGCTGTTGCCTTGTACTGGCATAAGCTGGAAAAGGCTTTGTAAGCCATAAAAAATTCCTTTACCGGTGGTTGCTTTCAGCGTGATGTTTTTCTTCGATACTTCAAGGATGTAACCCTCCTTGTTGCTGATTTCATTGTAGTTGTCAATACTAAGCAGAATACTGTTGGCCGGCAGTCTGTCCTGCTGCAGTGTTGTGACGGGAAGCGGGGAAATTCCATAATGGTAAAGTGCTTCGTTAAGGGTTGCAGCCAGTTTAGAAAGCTCTTTTGAAGATGAGTTGATAAAAATAACAGTTCCCGGCTTAATACTGAATGTGCCCTTGCTGCCCTGGAAACTTACAGGGGCGGGAATGATACTTTGAGAGTTTCTGCCTTTTTTTGCTTCTGCATGACCACATAAAACGGTCAAAATCAGAAAGATTGAGGTAAATGCTTTGAAATGCTTTTTCATATGAGGTTAATTTACGATTTAACTGCATTCAGGCGGGCGGTTACCCTTGCAATGACCTTGTTCATGGCCTGCATCTGCTCGTCCATTCTGCTGAGCAGGGCAAACTGAGCCCTGCAGCGGGTAAGATTATGGTTGGGATATCTTATATGGTAATAAGGGTCTCCGTTTATGAAGTCAGTGAGAAAACGGATGCCCATGATGTAAGTCATATATTGGGCCGCAACAGGGAAAAGTCTGATCTCTTCCCTGGTTAGCAAAGCCTCTGCGCTCTCGATATACCCTGCAGCAAATGATTCAAACACAGATATATCAAAGCTGATTTTATGAATATCCGATTCATCTTCTCGACCTCTGTTTGCAGCAGTTCTTATGGCATCACCAAAGTCGAACAGTGATGTCCCCGGCATAACCGTATCAAGGTCTGTTACAGCGATTGCTCTGCCATCGGATGAAAAAATCAGGTTATTGAATTTTGTGTCGTTGTGAACAATCCTTATTGGCACTTCGCCCGAACTGATCATTTCCGGAATGAGCATCATCCTGTCAATCGTGCCTTTGGCAAATGCAATTTCTGCAGCGGCTTCAGACTTTCTGTTGGCAGGATTTAATTCAATCGCATTTTCAAATGTCTTATACCTTGCTTCAAGTGAATGAAAATCAGGAATTACAGTTGTCAATTGATCGGGAGTCAGTTTGGAAACGCCTTCAAGAAACATTCCATACGCCTTGCCGCCTTCATAAGCATGGCTGTATTTACGGACAGACTCAATGGTTTTTGCCCCGTTGATATAGGTAAACATCCGCCAGTAACCGCCGTCATTGTCCCTTTGAACCCAGTTGCCGTCAAGGGTTGGCAAAAGGCGTTGAACCTGAAGTTGTCCCGGTTTCTGTGCAACATATTCCGCAAGCGTTGACAGTACCAGCCTGGTGTTTTGCATCAGGCCATCAATGTCACTGAAAACTTTATGGTTTATCTGTTGAAGTATATAGGCCGGAATTCCATCGACCAGGATTTTATAGGTCTTGTTGATGTGTCCGATACTCAGCTGCAGCGCATCCGTTTCTGCATCCGGTTCAAGAAAGGAGTCAAGTATATTTTTTACATCTGTTTTCATTCAAAAGTTACTGATTAAAAATAAACCAGCTCATCCCGTTGGGAGAAAAATTTGTTTGCAGCAAAGTTTAATCAGGCGATCCTGAAGTTTTATTCCCAGAGTTTTTCGGGGTAGTGGCCGTTTCTTACCAGATTCCTGACTTTTTCAACAACCAGAGGTTTGTCTTCCTGATAGGTGATGCCAAACCATTGCCCGGGGTTTCTGAGTACTTTAACCTTCTCTTGTCCCGATTTTATTAGGGTGTCAACCACCGAAGGGATATAAAATTCGGATTTGAGATGGTCTTCGTCTGAGTCAAGAAACAGGGTAAACTCTTTTTTCAGATGATCGAATAACGATGGGGTAAAACCCCAAAAATTCATCGAAACCGGATCATTTTCCCTGAGCAAAGTTGTTTCTCCACCGGGCTGAATATCAGCGATGCCATTTGCTGTTTTTGCTATTCTGGTAAGTTCCGTCACACTATTGAGCCATCCCAGGCTGTCGGTAACGCAGATTCCTCTCGATACGGTCCCGAAGTCGGAGAGGGTATTGTTTAATTCATAGGCTACCATTGCATAATCTTCCTTCTTTTGTCTTTCCTGTTCATTAAAGAAGGCGGCAATGGTTTCAAACGCCTGCCGGCCGTAGAAATCATCGGCATTGATTACGGCGAATGGCTCTTTTACGGCGTTCGCTACCATTATCAATGCATGTCCTGTTCCCCAGGGTTTTACCCTTCCCTGCGGAACACTGTAACCCGGAGGCAGGTTGTCAAGTTCCTGGAAAACCCATTCAATTTCAATGTGTTTGCTCAGCCGGCTGACAAAAACCTCTTTAAAATCATTTTCAATATCTTTCCGGATAATGAAAACAACTTTTCCGAATCCTGCCCTGATGGCATCAAATACGGAATAATCAAGTATGGTTTCACCCGAAGGGCCAATGGGATCAATTTGCTTCAGACCACCGTAACGGCTTCCCATGCCGGCGGCCAGTATGACTAGTGTAGGTTTCATGGTTTAATCATTTAAATCACCTTGTCTTGAGTTTTTTCCATGTTCTGGAGAGCAGGAAAGATGCAATTACCCCTGAGGAGAGAAAAGCGATTGCCGGAACCATTTTCCCGTAAAGGAAGAATCCGGTAGAGAATAAAATACTGTAAACGGCAACGCATCCGAGTAACATGCAGAGGATGCCCGTTGGAACATCCCATCTGAGGTCGTCTTCTTTCTGCAGGTCAATTCCCTGACTGAGTGCTTTAATTCTTACTGCTTTCCAACCGGGGCCACCGGGTCTGATTTTGGTGTAGAATTTCTGTAACGTTTCATCGGAAGAGGGAGGCGTAAGATAGGTAACAATGATCCAGACCAGAGAGGTGGCTGCGACAACGCCAATGAACTTTACAATGTTCCAGATAGTGAAAGAAAGGGTGACGCCCCAGAGTTCAACCATTCCGTCGCCAATGCGAATCAGGAACAGATTTTCAGTAAGGATAAAGGCAAGGGAAAAGACGCCGGCGGCTATCATAGCAGAAAGTTCAGTGAAAGCATTGATTCTCCACCAGAACCACCGGAGGATATAAATCAGGCCCGTGCCGGCCCCGATCATCAGCATATACTGGAAGGCCTGCAGGGCATTCTCCAGCACCAGTGCAAGCAGAACGGAAAAAAACATCAGGGTAACAGTTGAAATCCTGCCAACGAGGACTTTCTGCTTTTCTGTTGCTGATTTGTTCAGAAAGCGTGCATAGAAATCATTAACCAGATAAGAGGAGCCCCAGTTTACCTGAGATGCCACTGTTGACATAAATGCGGCAATAAGTGAAGCCACCACCAGGCCCAGAAAGCCGACCGGAAGGTAGCGTGAAAGCATGGCCGGATAGGCAAAATCATGTTGTATAAACTGGGCAGGAACGTTTGGAAAAGCTGTCCTCAGGGATGCAATATCGGGAAATACGATAAGAGAGGCGAGCCCGACGATGATCCATGGCCAGGGCCTGAGTGCATAGTGAAAGAAGTTGAAAAGCAAGGTGGCGCCCATGGCATGTTTCTCTGATTTCGCAGAAAGCATCCGCTGTGCCACATATCCGCCTCCGCCTGGCTCTGCGCCGGGATACCAGGCAGCCCACCACTGCACAGCCAATGGAACGATCAGAATACTCAGAAATACATCGGTTTGGTTTATATCAGGAATGATACTGAGCTTCCCGCTGACATCCGGGTGACTTAAAAGGGCTTGTAAACCGCCGATATCCGGAGAAGTGGTAACATACCAGGCGGCGCCGAATGCTCCGATCATTGCAATGGAAAACTGGAAAAGGTCGGTGTAAAGGATTGATTTCAAGCCACCCAGACCACTATAGAATACAACCACAATTGCAGCGATAATCAGGGCGATGGCAGGGGATAAGCCAAGCATCACGGCGGCAATCTTGATGAATGCCAGCGAAACACTGGCGATGACCATCACATTAAAAAAGAAACCCAGGTAAATAGCCCGGAATCCACGCAGAAAAGCTGCCGTTTTTCCACTGTACCTGATTTCATAGAATTCGAGATCTGTCAAAACTTTTGACCTGTTCCACAATTTGGCGTAAATAAATACGGTAAGCATCCCGGTAAGCAGAAATGCCCACCACATCCAGTTGGCTGCAACCCCGTTTTGTCTGACCATGTCAGTAACAAGGTTAGGGGTATCGCATGAAAATGTCGTTGCTACCATGGAAACACCCAGCAACCACCAGGGCATACTTCTGCCGGAAACAAAAAAATCGGCGGCGCTTCGGCTTGCATTTTTTGAGGCCAGGTATCCGATTGTCAGAAGAATAATGAAAAATGCTGCAATAATTATCCAGTCAACAGATTGCAGAAGCATAAGAAGAATTGTTAGGGTTAATATTGGCCGGGGGCTTCAAAATGAAAAGATAATATTAAATTTTCAGGCAAATATTTTATTCATAACCAACGCCACGGTGCCCATCAGCCTTGCATTGTCGCTCAGTTCTGATGCCACTATAACTGCATCGCGGCGTATTCTGGCGATTGAATAGATATTCAGGTTGCTTTCGATCGGTGCAATGAGATAATCGGCGGCTTTTGATATTTCCCCGCCGATGATGATCAATTCCGGATTAAACAGATGCATCAAGGTGGCCAATCCTTTGCCCAGGGCTTCTCCTATCCTGGCAAGAAGGTCAATGGCATACTGGTCCCCTTCACGGGCAGCGTTCAGTATAATCCGAATATTAAGTTTTGACAGGTCGCCTCCGATCATGTTGCTGATCTGGGTGATGGCGCCTTCAGCAATGTCTTTTTTAGCCTTTGCAAGCATCACTTTTCCGGAAGCAACGGTTTCGATACAGCCTATTTTTCCGCAATGACAGAGTTGCCCGTTTGGTTCGATCTGAATATGGCCAAATTCACCTGAATAACCGGAATGACCCATGTAAATTTTGCCGTCAAGGATCATGCTTAACCCGATCCCCGAACCTATGTTGAGGCACAGAACATTCTTCAGGTCCCGCGCAAGGCCGAACGACTGCTCGCCCCATGCCATGGCCCTGGTGTCCTGCTCAATAAAAACAGGCAGGGATGTCCGTTCGCTTAAAACCCTGGCGACAGGTTTGCCCGTGTTCAGATACGTGTATGAAAGCCCGGTACGCATATCAATCAGGCCGGGTAATGAAATCCCGATGCCCAGGATATTGTTTTCATCAATCCCGTATGCTTCAATTAATTCCGAAATCTTCTCGGTTATGAATCCGATAATGTCAGACTGAGTTTCAAGCCCGGTGTTTAGCTCGTGAATCTCCGAAACCGGCTGATTGGCAAAATTGAAGAGCCCGATCCTGATAAAGTATCGTTCAATGTCAATCCCGATCACAAAACGTGATAAAGGATTCAGGCCATATATGCTCGGGCGTCTTCCACCTGTGGATTCGCCAATGCCTATCTCGGTAACCAATCCTTCTGAAATCAGTTCTTCAAGCGCCCGTGTAACGGTAGGGGTGCTCATTTTTATGGAGCGGGACAGATTGTGTATGGAAAGGTTTGCATGCTGATATAATTCCTTGACAATAAACTGCTTCAGATTTAGCTTACGCAACTGGTTGTTCTTTAAAGGTTCTTCGTTAAAGGAACTTTTAAAAAGATACTTTATTCCTGCCATATCATCGGATATTTTATGGTTTACAACAATGTAAAATTATTGATTTTCGTTTAAGCAACAAAATTATTAAAAAAAATTATTAAGATTTATCTGATAATAAGATATTGTGATCGCATTTATTTATATTATTGTATATCAGCAATGTAAAATATTCTCATTGATCAATTCATTTTAAAATGCTTTGCTTTTTAAATGTAATCATAGATCGTAACAAATTTTAAAATATTGACAGTCAAGGATGTTTCTCCTGCCTTCCTATGGTCAGAAATACTTTTTCCAAATCAATGATTCTATCCCGGGAACACATTTATCTATAAAATGGTGAAAAACCGGATTGGCTATTTTGCATAAGGTTGCTTTGTCATCCTAATGAGATTTTTGCCGTCAGGAGGTGATCTGCAGCACTCAGAATCGTTATATTTATTTAGCTTAATTATAAGTTAATCAGTCTGATACAAGCATTGAAACGGTCTCAGTCATCTATTTCATTAATTACGTAATACTACTTTGGCAACCTGGGAATCCGGTAATGAAAGCGTGAGAATAAATACACCTCTGCCATTCCCGATTGTATTATTGATGCTGCAGTTCCATCTGTATGACTGTGCGCCCGGGTAAATCACCGCCTCATGGACGAGGATGCCCCTTCCGTCAAAGATGCCTAAGGATACAGGAACAGGGTACGTTTTGCCGAGGTCTATGTATAAAAGATCACCGAACGGATTGGGGCTGACTTTAACGTCTGCAGAAACAATTTGAAGATCCGAGCCGAGATCAATCTGATACTCGTAGGCCCCTATGTCCGGCAGCATCCCGCTTATTCTCGGGTTTCCTGACAAGTCTTTTTCAGGGTAGTTTATCCATCCGGGATCAAACATCCCCTTGTTAATGCATGGAGAGTTGCTTTGCAGTGAGTAGGGGTGAGGTCCGTTATTCAGGAAGCCGGGCAATGAGTCGATGTTATAAATATATGCGGAATGGTAACCGATACCGCCGGTCCCTCCGAAGGCCTCTTTCCCGCCTTGAATATTACAATGATAGAATTCAGGCGCCGAGAGAATATCCCAGATGTACAACTGTGCGCCTTCACCGGCATGGTTGCCGTGGATTATTGTATTTATAAGCACAGGTACAGCGCTGTCGTTGCAATACACTGCTCCGCCGTATGAAGAAGATTGGTTGTCAGTGATTGTGTTATGGAGCACCAGCGGGCATGCTTTGATAAAGGCAATGGCGCCGCCGAAAAACAGGCAGGAGTTGTTCACAAACAGGTTCCCTTCCACTATCCTGTCAGGCGCTGACCTCAGGTAGCCCATTGCCCCGCCGAGTCCGCTGTAATTTTCGCGGAATCTGTTTTTACTGACCATCGCATCCGTGTATTCAAGCGAGATAGCACCGCCTATCCCGGTTGAAATATTGCCGGTAAATTCGCAATAACTGATGTCAGGGCGGGAATGCCTGAAACAAACGGCACCTCCGTATCCGTATGG
The DNA here is from genome assembly GCA_964503805.1 of uncultured Lentimicrobium sp. Taxonomy (GTDB): domain Bacteria; phylum Bacteroidota; class Bacteroidia; order Bacteroidales; family Lentimicrobiaceae; genus Lentimicrobium. The sequence continues at coordinate 11,322 of CAZDBX010000008.1, forward strand.
CGGCGCCTCCTGTCCGCAGACATTGCCCTGAAAAATGCTGTGGCTTATCCTGATATCGCCTGATTCGGCAAAAATGGCGCCGCCCCAGTGGTAGGCATAATTATTTAAAAATGTGCAATTGGAAACAGATATCCTTCCGAAATCTCTGATATTGAAGATGCCGCCCATTTTTCCAAGTGAATCTCCGGTTGCCTTCCCGTATTCAAACCGGCAGTACTGGAAAACTGATGAATCCTCCAGAGGGTTGTTTCCGTTAAAATGAAAACCATCCCAACCGCCCCTTCCGTTTTCATGATTTGAGAAGCCTGCTGTATCAGCTACCGAGAAAACAACCTGACTACCGGGCTCGCCAATGGCTGATATGCTGCCATTAACATCCAGTCTGAAATGCCCGGTTGCCAGAACCATTGTCCCGGCTTTAAATTTCAGCTGTTCGCCGGCAGGTACTGTTACATTTCCGGCTATCAGCACGGTGTCAGCTTCCAACAACCCGGATTGGATGCCCTGAATCATAATAGTTTGCGCATGTCCCGGAAAATTGAAGTTGAGAAGTAAAATAAGCAAATGAAATACAATCAGAGGCTTTTTCATTGTCAGCTGTTTTTGGAATCAATCATGCCCAACACGTTTAATTTTGTTGTTAAAGGCCAGGACCGGCGGGCCGGATCCGGGCAAAGGTCTGAAAAAAATGTCTGTATTAAACATCAGTTTAAATCCACCGGGGCAAACCATCTCCGCATTATTGAATTTATAGATTGAAGAAAACAGCGTTGCCAATTCTTGACAGGTTGATCAGTATTCCAGGTACCAGATTTGCGACCCTGACATATTTCATGGCCACCATGGCGGTATGGTTATATTTCGCCATTAAAAATCTGGTTTTCAATATGAAGTTAATCCCGGTGGTGATTTATGCTCAGCAGGTTGCTCCGGATTGGAATCATAAAAGTGAAAAAAGTGTACGATTTTGCTTGATTTATATAAAAAATATGCTATTTTTGTCTGTAATTCAGGTGGTTACGTAAATATTTCCACAGTTTTTAACTGTAAAATAATTTTACAACAAACACCGGATCCTATGCTACCCCAAACCCCTAAAAGATAGCATTTAACGGATCTGTATCCGTCATTTTTGCTCATTGGTTATTGCAGGATGAATAAAAATTTCTTTTAGCGGGAATTTTTTTTACTAATGTAATGATTTTTTAAGTATTTGAATGTAAGGCATTTGGGGAGGACATGTTTTTATCAGGACAACAGGAATTACTACATAAACAGGCTTTTTGCATTGAAAAGCGCTGCTATGTAAGTTACTTTTGATTCAAATATCAATAAATAATCGTGATCAGGCAGGGGTTAACCGGACAACCGGCTTGTCGAAATGAAAAGGTCATAATGCATGAAACTAACTGACGCCTACTTTCCTTACAGCTTTCCTGCAGAACTGGCAGATTGTGCCTGTTGCCCCCGCGAATGTCATGCTGACCGAACGGCAGGTCCCGGCGGTTACTGCAAATCGGATGCCTTTCCCGGAATCAGTTCAATATGCCTTCACAAGGGTGAAGAGCCTGTAATCGGGGGTGAAACGGGCATTTGCAATGTTTTCTTTGGCAGATGCAACCTTCAGTGTGTTTATTGTCAGAATTGTCAGATAAGCAGCCGTACTGAAGCAATTCACATTGAATATCAGCGTATAGACAGCATCGTTCAGGCTTTATCAAAACTGTTGGATGAAGGGTGTAAAGCGGTAGGATTTGTTTCTCCTTCGCATATGGTTCCACAGATGCTTGCCATCATCAACGCATTGAATGATTCGGGCAGGAAGCCGGTGATTGTATACAACGGCAATGGTTATGACAGTGTTGAAACACTTAAAAGGCTTGAAGGAATTGTTGATGTGTATCTGCCTGATCTTAAATATATGGATTCACGCCTGGCAAAAGAATATTCAGATGCCGGAAATTATGTTCCGGTAGCCCGGAAGGCGCTCAGGGAGATGTTCAGGCAAAAGGGAACAGCGCTGATTACCGATGATGCAGGTCAGGCTGTAAGCGGGTTGATCATCAGGCATCTGGTGCTGCCCGGTAATGTTGAGAACAGCATGAATGTGCTCCGGTTTATCGCTGAAGAACTTTCTCCAGGAATTCATATATCATTAATGTCACAGTATTTTCCAATGCCTGTCGTTGCCGGCCATCCTTTGCTTGGCAGAGCCCTTTCCGAAATGGAATATAAGCAAGTTGTCGAAGAGATGGAAGCACTCGGGTTATTTAAGGGATGGATTCAGGAGTTGGGCAGTTCAGGTAGTTATCTACCTGACTTTTGTTTTGAACATCCTTTTGAGAAATATTAACTTATAATAACAGCGCCTTGCGACCTGACATAAATACCGGGATGAAAAAGATGATGGGGTTACTCCTGCTGGCAGGATTACTGACCTCATTTTCTTTGACCGGATTCGCCATGGTAGGGCAGGAATCTGACAGTTTGCGTCTTGTGCTTGAAAAAGCGGAAGGTCCTGTTCAGCAGGCTGCAATCATTAAGCAACTTTCAAGACTCGCTTTATCTGAGGGGGATTACCCGTTGGCCATTGAATACCTGAACCGGGAGCTGGATTTAAGGGTAGTTACAGGTGATTCGGTTTCGTGGGCGAATGCACATTATAACCTCGGTATGATTTTCAGTATGATCCGGAGCTTCGACAAGGCAATCCATCATAGTCTTATCGCGCTGGAATACTTTGAAAGGAGCCGGCTTTACAACGAAGTGGCCAATACCTGCATAAACCTGGGATTTGTTTATAATGAAACCAGAAATCCTGATCTGGCATATTCCTATTACGAAAGGGCCTTGGACATATTTAATGAGCTGTCCAGTAAGCAGGGGCTTGAAGCTTCTTATCTGAATCTTGGAATTCTCAGCGACAAAAGCATTGATCAGGGAAAGGAAAGGCAAAAGTTTGACGAAGCCCAGGGTGGCGCTAGAAAAGCAAACAATGCATCTTTGATCGTAATTTATACCAGCCTTGGCAAATTAAACCTGAATAAGAATGATTTGATTCAGGCAGAAAATTATCTAAAGCAGGCTCTCGACCTGGCAATTCAGATGGGCGACCAGCAATATGAAGCAGTTATTAAGGTGGCCCTGGCGCCGGTTTATTTTTCTTCAGGAAGAAGGCCGGACGCGTACAGGCTTGCCGAATCCGGACTGGAACTGGCAAAAAGCCTTAAAATCAGGAATGTAATGCTTGAGGCTTATGCCGAACTGGCAAAGATATCCATGGGATTGAATCAGCCTGTGCTTGCCTATAGTTTCCTCGATCAGTACTCAAAACTAAAAGACAGTATATACAATGAACAACAATCCTATTTGCTGAGCCAGGCGCAGGCAAGATTTGAGATTGGGCGTAAGGAGCTTGACAGTGAAAGGCTGCTTCGTGAGAACCTCGAACAGGCATTAAAACTGGAGCGGAACAAAAAGTCAAAGGTTGCCCTGATTGGTGTTGTAATATTTATTGTGATATTACTGGCTTTCTTTTTTAAACGGTATTATTTTAAAACAAAAGCCGTTGATAATCTGGAAGATAAAAATAAGCTGATTGAAACCCAGAAAGCGGAACTTGAACAGTTGATTCAAACGAAAGACAGATTTTTATCCATTATTGCCCACGATCTCAAGAATCCTTTTACTTCGCTGCTTGGGTTTGCAGACCTTGCTTACAATGAGTTTGATGAAATTACTGATGCCGAAAAACGATCATATCTTGGCATTATCAGGCAATCAAGCCAGCATATTTATTCGTTGCTCGATAACCTGCTGACCTGGTCGAGGGCGCAATCCGGACGCATTGACTTTAAACCCGAGCCTGTTGATCTTTCTGAGATTGTGGAGACTTCTATTGATGTTGTCCGCAGCATGGCTGATAACAAGCAGATTTCACTCTATACTGATTTTACAAAAGATGTGATTGTAAAGGCTGATAAAAACATGCTTTTTACGGTGCTGAGGAATTTGCTGAGCAATGCCATTAAATTTACGCAGAACGGAGGATCTGTGACCGTGAGCTGTAATTGCAGCGGGGGGAAAGCCGCCGTTAGCATTACAGATACCGGAATCGGAATGAATGAAGACGAACTGTCGAGGTTATTCAGGATAGACGGGAATCTGAAAACCTCAGGTACCAATAACGAAACGGGCACCGGGCTTGGGCTTATTCTCTGCCAGGAGTTTATGAATATTCATAAATCAAAGATACAAGCCTGGAGCACACCCGGGAAAGGCAGTACTTTCAGTTTCACCCTGGAGATTATTCCAAAGTAAAAGATCATCCCTGACTTTGCCGGCATCCGTCCTCCCTGGCTGATCTTGTCCGTTAGAATATAATGTTATTATTCCTGTCCGGGAGGCAGCAGGCTCTCGGGATAATAAAAAGAATAACCCGTCAGGCCTGATAGAACCTGACAGGTTTATTTTTAAAATCGTTCCTGGTCCTTATCAGAAAGGAAGATCATTCGTAAGTTCATCAGCGGCAGTTGAGGCCATGCCTGTATCCGGCAATGATGAGGCTGCCTGCTGTTCAGGGGCGATGCCTGCACCTTCTATCTTCCAGGCTTCCAGATTGGTGAAGTAGTTGACATTGCCGTCTTTTTCCCATTTCCGACCCCTTAAGTTGAACCACAACCGGATATCCTGTCCGATATTGTAGGCGTCAATCAGGCTGCAGCGATCCTGTGTCAGCTGAAATTTCAGCATTTCTGAGAATGAAGAGTTAGGATTTTCCCTGTACTCGATTACGAATTCCCTTTTTTTAAATTTATCAGAAACGTTCTGTGTTTCAAATTTTTCAATCAGTTTTCCTGTAATTTCAAAAGCCATTGTAAATAAATATAAAGTGAATTAATAAGGAATTTTTCTGTCGGATTCTTTCCATTGTCTGAACACATGCAACGCCTCTTCCCGCAACAATTGTCCTGCAGGAATGGAGCGCTGTCCGGGGTTAAGGCCGATTTCCCTGTAGATAAAGTCATCGTCAAAGCCGGCTTCAGCAGCGTCCTGCCGGCTGGCGGCGAAATAAATTCTTTCGGGGCGTGCCCAATAAATGGCGCCGAGGCACATCGGGCATGGTTCGCAGGAACAGTATATTTCGCAGCCATTCAGTTGAAAATCGCCTAATACAGCACAAGCTTCCCTGATTGCAACCACTTCGGCATGGGCCGTCGGGTCATTGTTTGAAGTAACATGGTTACTTCCGCGGGCAATGATTTTTCCGTTCTTTACCACAACTGCGCCAAAAGGCCCGCCGTTGCCCGAAGAAATATTTTCTTCTGCAAGGCGCAGGGCTTCTGCCATAAATTCTTTTCGTGCATTATTCATGTTCAATCAGAATTGGTTCCACGATCCCCTGATGGTATCAGCCTCCAGCGCTTTTTTTAGCAACCTGATGTATTCATCGCGGGAGACCGCATAAGCCCCGAGACTCAGCAGGTGAGGAGTCGGCAGCTGGGCATCAATAAAATGAAAACCTTTCTCAGCCAGTTTTGTGCAAAGATAATAAAGGGCAGCTTTGGAAGCATCATTCACCAGGTGAAACATTGATTCTCCAAAAAATGCCTTGCCCAGAGAAACCCCGTACAATCCGCCGGCAAGGCGGTTTTCATGCCAGACTTCAACCGAATGGGCCAGTCCAAGCGTATGCAGTCCGGTGTATGCAGCAATCATTGCCGGCGTAATCCATGTTCCGCTCTCCTGTTTTCTCTTCACTTCAGCACAAAACTGAATCACCCGGGAGAAATCCTTGTCAAATGAAAAGGTGAAATGCCCGTTTACAAGTTTTTGTTTCATGCTTGAGGAGGTTCTGAATGAACCGGGATTCAGCAGGCACCTGGTCCCGGGGGAATACCACAGAATCGGCGTTGAAATATCATACCAGGGGAAAATACCGCTGCTGTAAGCCTTTACAAGCCTCCCGGGACTCAGATCGCCCCCTGCCGCCAATAGGCCGTCGGCCCTGCAATCACTCAGGGGAGGGAACTCGTCGGATGTACGCAGATACTTTATCCTTTGACCAGTATGCATGAACGGTAAATGAATTTCACTGGCTAATTTAAGCAATTTAACCTCAAGGTCACTGATATGTAATGAGTAAAAATTTTACTCATTTATGGATCCGGCAAAAAAAAACCGGTCACATGAACCGGTTTTAAATTATTTAATGCCAGTGATCAGGCATTTTCTTTTTCGAAGTCATGCATGCAGGCTACCAATGCTTCTACGCTTTCCTTCGGCAGGGCGTTGTAGGTAGAAGCCCTGAACCCGCCAACTGAACGGTGGCCCTTAATGCCAACCATGCCACGGTTTTTGGCAAATTCCATAAATGCATCTTCCTTGTCCTTGTACTGTTCTTTCATCACGAAGCAGATGTTCATCAGTGACCTTGAGTCTTTCTCTGCGGTTCCTACGAACATTTTGCTGTTGTCAATGGCATTGTAAAGGATATTAGCTTTCTCAATGTTCATTTTTTCGATGGCAGCAACACCGCCAATGGATTTGATCCATTTCAGCGTTTCCTTCACCGTAAAGATGGGCAGACACGGAGGGGTATTGAACATGGAACCTTCCTTGATATGGGTACGGTAGTCCAGCATGGTCGGGATGGCCCTTTCAACTTTGCCGAGGATGTCTTCGCGTACAATCACAAAAGTGACACCTGCAGGTCCGAGGTTTTTCTGGGCACCTCCATAGATCATGGCATATTTCGAAACATCAACCGGACGGCTGAGAATGTCTGAGGACATATCGGCAATCAGGGGAACGTTGCAATCTAAATCAGTGCGGATTTCAGTTCCGTAAATGGTGTTATTGGTGGTAATGTGGAAATAGTCGGCATCGGCAGGAACTGTATAGCCTTTGGGAATGTAGGAAAAGTTCTTGTCAGCGGATGAAGCAACAACATTCACTTCGCCAAAAAGCCTGGCTTCTTTGATTGCTTTCTTTGCCCAGACTCCGGTTTCGAGGTAGGCTGCTTTTTTCGACATCAGGTTGAAGGGAATCATGCAGAACTGCAGGCTGGCCCCGCCGCCAAGGAAAAGAACATGATAACCTTCAGGGATGTTGAGCAACTCTTTGAAAAGGGCTGTTGCTTCGTCAATCACTGCCTGAAAATCCTTGCTCCGGTGCGAGATTTCAAGGATTGACATACCAATGCCATTCAGGTCCAGCACAGCCTTGGCCGTGTTTTCGATAGCTACCTGCGGCAGTATGGAAGGACCGGCGTTGAAATTGTGTTTTTTCATGATGTTGTTAATTAAGTTGGTAAACTTATTTTATGTCTGATGCGCTTAAATACCGGCTGAAAAGTGAAGCAAAGGTATAAAGTTTTATACAGTTGCCAAGCTTATGCGAATTCTTTTCTGAAATTGTTTAATTGGCTGTGAAATAGCAAATTGCCGGTATAAATTTAATTAAAATATGTGAATATTGCAAATTGCAAATGGTTGTTTCATGTATATAATGCCGGGCAGGGCGAAATTTATGGGTGCCAGCCGGGGTAATCCCCGGAATGTACTCATGATTCAGGTTTGTTAACCAGTTATCATTTGACTGTTAAGAACCGGTACAGGAAAAATTTAATGATCTTCACTGTGGCGGAAACAGGTCATAGCTGACCGGTTTGCGGGATTTTCTTTCCTTGCCGGAAGGCGCCGGGTTGCGTGGTGCAATATCTTCCACAAAACTCCAGAGCTTATTAAAAACAATATATCCGTCATATACATTTCCGGCCGGTACATAAGCCCATCGCTGCCCTGTAAGCGATTCATCCATTGGCACCAGACGGTCGAGGACAATTATATCATCGGTTATCTTTCTCTGTGATTTCCTCACATTGGAGAGGGTGACCTTCTGCCGGTCGTAACTTTGTGTGAATGATGCCTGTGCGGCGTATTCCGAAACCACCCTGTTTCTTAATCCGTCTTTTGTCCTGAAAATGGAGGCCCCGAAAACAGGGGATCCATCCGTGTCAAAACTCAGTGCATCAATTGTTTTTCTGCTGGTGGTCCGGCTGAATCCATCCCAGCCCAGCAGGGTGTAGAAGGAGCCGGTCAGGTCGGTTCTGTATATGATACGGTAGTACAACCCACCCGGCCAGTCCCCGTCGCGGAAAACGGTTTCTTCTGATATTTCCTGCAAAGCAGTCATGGGCTTCATGGGAATAACCTGGTTTGCAGTGTTATTTTTGATTATCAGGAAGTAAATATTTGTTCCGTTGTTTTGCTGAAGATTCCAGTTAAAAAGGGTGACTTTGGCGTCCGTCGAAGTGATTACCCCGATATTCAGCGAATCGAATATGTTTGCCGTTACAGACGATTCCCTAAGGGCGGCTGTCAGTTCAGCGAAGAAAACATCATTGATTTCCAGTCGCAATGAGTCTGATTTTTCTTTACGGGCACTATCGATCAGCGCCCTCAGCCTGTCGCCGGAAGTTTCCTGCAGCGGTTGAAAGGCTTTCACGTTCAATCCGTTGAAAGTAAACATTAAAATCAGGCAAAGGGATGACAAGGTTTTCATTGAAAGCGGTTGGATTGTAGGGCATTTTGGCTGAGAAATCATAATTTTGCTGCAAATATACACATCAATAACGGTCATGGATAAAAAACCGATACAGGCAGGAATCCAAAAATTTACTAAGGAGCTTTTTTTCCTGTCGGGGGAAAACATCCGGCCTGAAGATTTTCATGAGCAATTTCTGTTAAGCATCCGTGCTGACCGGTGGTTTACAGATGAGCATATAAAGTATGCCCTGAGGTGGTTGGCCGAAAGTATGCCTGAGACTGGTCAGATTTTGTCAGCAATGAAGCCCGTGAACAAATCTTTGCCGGTTGCTTTCTGGATCAGGCCACTGGCCCCTCTGGAGGGAGTGGGAGAAATTATTCTGGCGGCTTTCAAAGGTTACAGATGCCTGATAGAGACCAGTGTCAAAATCAGAAAAATGTATGAAGCCTTTTTTGGTATGCTGGGCAATTATTTTGCCGGTTTTACCGAAAGATTAATTTATGTTGAGGACACATTCCCCGACTTCCGCGGGATGATTGTTATTGGTGAAAAGAATGGACCGGTTTCAGAATCATACCTCTCGCGATATCCGTTGCTCAGGTTCAATTATGATCAAACGGCGATAATCACAGGAAATGAACCGGATGAGGCGTTGCGCATTCTTGCAGAAGATATCTGCATACATTTCGGACGCACAGCGCGCAATGTCAAATTGTTAAAGGTACCACAGGGTTATGATTTCCGGCCGTTGATGGAAGCAATCTCCGCATACAACTGGCAGATCAATTATTCGGTTTACCTGAATCATTATGAATATCATAAGGCTTCGATGTTACTGGGCAGGGTGCCGCACCTTGACAGCGGACATCTGCTCCTTACTGAAAATCAGGAATATTCAGGCAGAATCGGTGTTTTGGTTTATGAATACAGTCATCAGGGGCCCGTAACTGAAACTGATAATCCGGCTGCAGGAACGGCAGGAGAGGTCCGGAAAGCAACACATACGGGAAGGTGCCGGAATTTTTTCTTTAATGCAGAGGAGATGGATTTATTTCTTGAAAAACTGAAAGATTAAATGTCGGTAAAAGTTAAAAAATAAGTTTCAGATTTTTTTGGCTATTATTAAAATAGTTTTTACTTTTGCAGTCCCAAAAATAAAGGGTGATGAATTGCAGATCGGCTGCAATCGTGCAAAAGTAAAAACATTGATTCAACCGGGATTATTTAACAATAACTGAACTCATGAAAAAAGACATTCATCCCAAGGATTACAGGTTGGTGGTTTTCAAAGATATGTCGAACGACTATACATTTGTCACTAAATCAACAGTAGCTACCAAAGATACCATTGTTTGGGAAGATGGTAAGGAGTATCCGCTGGTAAAGCTTGAGATCTCGAATACATCTCATCCTTTTTACACCGGTAAGATTAAGCTTATCGACACCGCCGGACGTGTTGACAAGTTCAAAACGAAATACCAGAAACATTTCGACAACAGGAACAAGGCCTGAAGCAAGTTTTCAGCATCCGGTTGTTAATAAGATTTCCACGGCCCTTTTCTTTAAAAGGGCTTTTTTCGTTACTTTTGTTGATATTATAAGTTTTTGCACTTTTAATCTGTTTTTTATGAACTATGTCCTTTTTGACGAGTCGAGGCGCAACAACCTGCTCCCGCTGACCTTTATGAGGCCTGTTGCCGATATCAGGTTTGGTATACTTACAATACGCGAAAAGTGGGAATACTTCCTGAAATGTAAGACTTCGACCCTTACCGAAAATTATCTCTCTGCCAAGTTTCCACTCGTGAAGGAAAAGGAAAATATCATTATCAACGGGGCTGTTTGTCCGAATGATAAGCTGGTAGATGAGATTGGCCAGCTGCAGGCCGGACAGGCTTTGGTGAAAGGGGATACTGTTATTGCCATGTACCTGAATGAAGCGGATTTTGAAAAACCCAGCGGAGCAGTGGAAGAGGTTGAAACAGAAGCTGAATTTCTGGAAATCAATAATACATGGGATATATTTTCGAAAAATGGATTGGCATTGGCTTTTGATTATGAGTTGATTACCAAAGGCAGAAAGTCGCAGAAAATTCCTGTTCACTGTCTGGCTATAAATCCTGAAAACATTTTCATTGAGCCCGGGGCCGAAGTGCTTGCCTCAACCTTAAATGCCTCTGCAGGCCCGATTTATATAGGGAAAGAAGCCGTTGTCATGGAAGGTTCCAACCTGCGCGGCCCGCTGGCATTGTGCGAACATGCCCAGGTTAAAATGGGCGCCAAGATATACGGGGCAACAACCATAGGCCCCTGGTCGAAAGTGGGTGGTGAAGTCAACAACAGCGTGATTTTCGGCTATTCCAACAAAGCCCATGATGGTTTTCTCGGGCATTCTGTAATCGCCGAATGGTGTAATCTGGGTGCAGATACCAATACCTCCAATCTGAAGAACACTTACGATCAGGTGAAATTATGGAGTTACCCTGACGAGTCATTTATAGAAACCGGTCAACAGTTTTGCGGACTGATCATGGGCGATCATTCAAAATGCGGAATCAACACTATGTTCAATACCGGCACCGTGGTGGGTGTCAGTTCAAACATTTTCGGATCCGGTTTTCAACGTAACTTCATCTCATCCTTTAAATGGGGAGGGGTTGCCGGATTTTCGGTTTTCCTGCCCAAAAAGGCCATCGAAGTGGCCAGGGGGATGTATGGCAGGCGTGATCTTGAGTTTACCGATATTGACGCAAAGCTTATCGAGGATGTTTACAATCTGACACATAACTACCGGAGGATGTAAACTTTTTAAGTATACCCTTGTTTATCCGGTAATCTGAAAAGGCTGCCGGATTTTTTTTGCAGATGAGAAATTAAATGCAGATTCGCTGACTCAAAAGAAATGCACCTGAGATTTCAGTAACTTCGAAAATATTTACCGGCATGATATTTGACTCCGGTCAAAACACTTTTTCTGGCCGGTTGAGCCTGACAAATTGAACGTACTATAACTTATCTGTATCGATATGACGAATGATGGTTTCGGTTTTACCGAACTGATTGAAAATGAAACTGAATTTATTCCGCTCCTTTCTACCGAAGATGAAGAGCAGATGAACGCGGAGGAGGTACCTGAAACGCTGCCGATTCTTCCCTTACGCAATACGGTATTGTTTCCCGGGGTTGTAATCCCCATCACGGTTGGCCGTGATAAATCCATCCGTCTGATAAAGGATTATTATAAAGGAAACCGGATCATCGGGGCGGTTGCACAGAAAGATGTTGATATTGAGGATCCCTCATTTAAAGACCTTAATGAAATAGGAACCATTGCCTATATCATCAAGCTGCTGCAGATGCCTGACGGGAGCACAACTGCCATTATTCAGGGGAAAAAGCGCTTCCGCATTCTTGAGATGCTTCAGGATGATCCATATTTTATTGCCAGGGTCATTCAGTTTGACAAGGTGAAGCCACTGGTGCGTGATAAGAAGTTCAACGCGCTGATTTCTTCTGTAAAAGACCTTGCCATTCAGATCATTAACTTATCACCGAGCCTGCCGTCCGATTCGGTTTTCGCGATCCGGAACATTGAAAGTCCTGTTTTTCTAGTTAATTTTATTTCATCCAACCTTAATATTTCTCTTGAAGAAAAGCAGAAACTGCTTGCCATCGATGACCTTATTGAACGGGCAAATATGGTTCTTGGGCTGTTGACGCGTGAACTTCAGATTATAGAACTTAAGAATCAGATTCAAAGCAAAGTAAAGATCGATCTTGACAAACAGCAGCGCGATTACCTGCTTAACCAGCAACTCAAAACCATACAGGAAGAGCTGGGTGATAATCCGCATACTCAGGAGATTTCTGACTTAAGGGAAAAAGCTGCAAAAAAGCGTTGGCCTGAAAATGTGGCAGAGGTCTTTGAAAAGGAATTGACAAAATTGCAGCGCATGAATCCGGCGGCCATGGAATATTCCATGCAACTGAATTATCTTGAGGTGTTGACTGACCTTCCGTGGAATGAGTTCACGGTGGACAATTTTGACCTTAAACATGCACAAAAGGTATTGGATAAGGATCATTACGGACTTGAGACCGTGAAGGAACGCATTATTGAATATCTGGCTGTGCTGAAGCTGAAAGGTGATATGAAATCGCCCATCCTTTGTCTGTTTGGTCCTCCGGGGGTTGGAAAAACTTCTCTCGGGAAGTCAGTGGCAAGGGCAGTTAACAGGAATTACATCCGGATGTCATTGGGTGGACTGCGCGATGAAGCTGAAATCCGTGGCCACCGGAAAACATACATTGGTGCGATGCCTGGCAGAATATTGCAGAGCATTAAAAAGGCCAAAGCTTCGAATCCGGTTTTTGTGCTGGATGAAATTGATAAGGTAATCGGAGCCAATATCAATGGCGATCCTTCGGCTGCACTGCTCGAAGTGCTGGATCCGGAGCAGAACAATACTTTCTACGATAATTTCGTGGAACTGGAATATGACTTATCGAAGGTGATGTTTATCGCGACCGCAAACAACCTCAGTACAATACACCCGGCCCTGCGCGACAGGATGGAAATAATTGAGATCACCGGTTATCTGCTGGAAGAAAAAATCGAAATCGCCCGCCGGCACCTGGTACCCAAGCAATTAAATGAACATGGGGTTAAGCCAGGTCAGCTTGAGTTCGGTAAAAAGATTATTGAACTGATTATTGACGCCTATACCCGGGAATCGGGTGTCAGGGAACTGGAAAAGAAGATTGCCAAAATCATCAGACATCAGGCAAGGTTTATCGTTACCGGAGATCCGTATAATTTATCCGTAACGGCTGAAGACGTTCATAATATTCTGGGTCCGACGAAGTTCAATAAGGAAAAAGATGAAACTCCTCATGCTGCCGGAGTGGTTACCGGATTGGCATGGACCCCGGTAGGTGGCGAGATTTTGTACATTGAAACCAGCCTGAGCCGTGGGAAAGGGAACATGGGATTAACCGGGAATCTTGGTGAGGTAATGAAGGAATCAGCAACCCTGGCCTTTGAATACCTTAAGTCTCATAGTGATCAGCTTGGCCTTGAACCTTCGGTTTTCGAAAAATGGAATGTTCATCTTCACGTTCCTGAAGGAGCTACCCCCAAAGACGGTCCCTCGGCCGGAATTACCATGTTCACTGCGCTGGCTTCGGCATTCACCCAGCGACTGATCAAGCCCCGGCTTGCGATGACCGGTGAAATCACCCTTCGCGGCAAAGTGCTTCCGGTCGGCGGGATAAAGGAGAAAATTCTGGCCGCCCGCAGAGCCGGCATAAAAGAGATTATTCTGCCCGCAGATAACAAAAAAGACATTGAGGAAATCAAGCCGGTGTATCTGAAAGGGCTGAAAATCCACTATGTTGAACAGATGATAGATGTGCTCGATCTGGCCCTTTTGGGGAAACTTGCATCAGATCCATTGAAAATCAATTATTAATTCTTGCTGATCCGGCGTAAGGTTTAGGGCTTAATGAAAAAGATACTGATTATCCTGGGGCATCCGGTTAAGGATACCTTTTCAAGTTCATTGTTTGAGCATTATCGTAAAGGGGCATTATCTTCGGGCGCTGAAATCCGGGAGATCGTCCTCAGGGACCTTGACTTCGAGCTGAATTTCAGGGAAGGCTACAGGGGAAATCAGGAATTGGAGCCCGATCTTCAAAAAGCGCAGGAAGCCATCAAGTGGGCAGAACATATCGTTATGATTTATCCGAACTGGTGGTCAACTTTTCCGGCATTGATGAAAGGGTTTATCGACCGGACATTTCTGCCCGGTTTTGCATTTAAATACCGGAAAGGCACTCTGTCGTGGGATAAATACCTTACAGGGCGGTCTGCCAGGCTTATCATTACCATGGATACTCCTCCGTGGTACTACTGGCTGGTTTACCGCAGGCCCGGACACAATGCCATGAAACGAGGAATACTGGGGTTTTGCGGCATCAGGCCCGTACGTATCACCACCATAGGCTCCCTGAAAATATCTTCGGAAGCCCGTCGTCAGAAATGGCTTCATAAAGTGGAAAAACTCGGCCGTAAGCTGATGTAGCTTTTTTGACCTATTCCGGAATACTGTGCCTGTTAAAAGAAAATATCCGTCAAAAAATTCTCTGATTCCCGGATTCTAATTTCCTGAAACAATGAGTTTTTTCGTGAATATCTGGTTTCCCGACTGCAAGGTAAGCAGGTAAGCACCTGCCGGATAATTCCGGATATCGATGGGCAGTGAATGGTAGCCAGGCAGATAATTTCTTACACCCGTATCAATCATATTTTTACCTGACAGGTCGGTGAGTGATATTTTTACAGGTGTTTTGGTTTCGATGTTAAAACTGACAATCGCCTGAGTGGATGCCGGGTTCGGCGTAATACGGATATCTTTTGTATTGGGCTTAATTACCGGATCGATCCCCACAACCGTTGTCGCCTGTTTCAGCAGAATGTTGTTTCCGGGATCGAAGGTCAGGGCGACGGGCTCCTTATCGAACTGAAAAACAAACACCTGATCGTTTTCATCATTGGTCACCCTGATCAGCGTATCTCCGCCATTTTTAAAATTAACCAGGATTTCTAAAGGCATTTCGAAGAATGGGGCATTTGTTTGCACCTGACTGGCTTTGAAATATACGTTCCATTTGCCATCACCGAGTTCAAGGAAACTGTAACTGTTGTTGTAAACCGGATGGTTTGGCTGAAACAACCACTGGTCGAAGAACCAGTTAAGTTCCTGACCGGTGGCTTCGTTCATTTTTTCGATAAAATCAGGGATAGTTGCTGATTTATACCTGAAGTTCACTGTATCATTGGCATATTCATGAATACTATGGAAAAAGAGGGAATCTCCCACTACGTAGCGATACATATAAAGAATGCAGGATGCTTTCATATATGTAATTGCGTAGTTGAAAAGCGTTGAGTTGGCAGGCGGATTGGTGGCCCAGGCCGGATTTGAGATTGCCCAGCCCGGGTTTTGAGCGAGGTAATATGCGGCATTGCTTTCCATCTCCTGTTTATACGCCTGCTGTCCGTTAACCTCTCCCGTCCATGTTGCTTCAAAATAAGTGGCAAAGCCTTCGTTCAGCCACAGATCTGCCCATGTGGCACAGGTAATCATATCGCCGAACCACTGGTGTGCAAATTCATGGGCGATCAGGCTGGAATACCAGCATCCCTGGCAGAGGCTGGTCAGGGTCTGATTTTCCATCCCGCCCCACATAAACTGGGGATTTAGAGTGGCAAATCCATCTTTCTCAAATGGATGGTCTCCGAACATTGAATAGAAAAAGTCGGCCAGCGGGATAATCATATTCTTTATCTGTGATGGATTCTCCCCGGGATTATAATAAAACCTTATCGGTAATGTGTCGTAAGGAGGGCCGGGTTTCGTCCAGTAAACGATATCCAGGTTGTAATTCACCCTTGATGAGATAACCATCAGATAGGTTGCAATTGGATCGCGGCTTACCCAGGTATACCAGGTTGTATCGTTCACCGTTACTGAATCGGCCAGGCTTCCGTTGGAGCCAAGCTTAACGTTGGCCGGAACTTTAGCCCTGAGCGTCAGTGTTGCTTTATCATAAGGCTGATCATAACACGGAAACCATTTGCGCGCGCCCTGAGGTTCAGAATCTGTAAAAACAAATCCATTGCCCACGTAAAAAGCCAGATCAGGTACATCCAGGTGCTCATATTCAATGCTGACAGAGGCAATTTCACCGGGTTGATACGTGCGGTCAAGCATGATTGTCAGGGTGTCCTGGTCATGGATAAATGAATCTGCGGCCATGCCCGCGGCATTGATCTGAAGCGATGTCTGATCAGCATTCAGCTTAATGGATGACAAGAGGGTGTCGGCCCGGAATGTTATAATGTTTGATGCCGTAAACGTTCTGGGATATGGAGATGCATAGCAATGATAAATATCCATATCAAGTTCATAATTAAGCACATCAAAGGTGTGTCTTGGTGAGTTGGGTGAGCGCTGACCTGCGTTCTCCTGCCGGGGGCGCATCAGCTTGCCATGAGCGCAGAATTCGCTTCCCCTGTTGGTTTCGGTAATCTGTGCATCGGCAAAAATAACGGTCAGCAGCAAGGCTGAAATAAATAGCGGCAGTTTCATAATCAGATGTTTTAAGGAGCCCAAAGATATCATTTAAGCTAAAAACTTTTACATTAATGGCAAAGAAGCGTATGCCCGGCAAATTTTTCGGCAGGCTGTTGCAATTATCCTAAATTTGTGACACGATTCCCGGATATGCGTCTCAAATTAAAATTTCTGATTTTAATTACATCAGTACTTTTCGTTTCCTGCACAGGGATCCCTGAGCAGCAATCAGGCCAGACTGTTTTCCGGTATAACGAATCTTCGGGAATCACTTCTCTGGATCCTGCATTTGCCCGTGACCAGGCCAATATCTGGTCGGTCAACCATTTGTATAACAGTCTGGTACAGCTTGACAGCAACCTGAATGTTCAGCCCTGCCTTGCCGGCAGATGGACAGTGTCAGAAGACGGGAGAGTATACAAATTTTTTATTCGCAGTGATGTTTACTTTCACGAAAGCGAGGTATTCAGCGGAGGATCAGGCAGAAAGTTAACGGCACGGGATGCTGAATACAGCTTAAAAAGACTCCTGGACCCCGCTCTGGCGTCTCCCGGAGCCTGGGTGCTGGCTCCTGTAAAGATCCATGCAGGAACTCCGGCCATCATGGCTGTTGATGACACTACACTTGTGATTGAGCTGGCCGAACCATTCCCACCTTTCCCTGCTATGCTAAGTATGCAGTATTGCTCTGTTATTCCGCACGAAGCTGTTGATTTTTACGGTCAGGACTTCAGGGCCAATCCGGTCGGGACCGGACCGTTCCGTTTTGGGATGTGGAAAGAAGGGGTAAAACTTGTTCTTCTGAAGAATAATAAGTATTTTGAATCACTGGGAAACAGGAAGCTACCGTTTCTTGATGCTGTGGCCATAACTTTTATAGTTGATAAGCAAACAGCATTTCTTGAGTTTGTAAAAGGAAATCTCGACTTTATGTCAGGCCTGGATGCGGCCTATAAGGATGAGATGCTGACGCCTTCCGGGAAACTGAATCCAAAGTACAGGGGTAAAATTAACCTGTTGAGCCAGCCCTACCTGAATACAGAATATCTGGGAATACTGATGGACCGGGAAAACCCATTGCTAAAGGATAACCCCTTGTCGGATAAACGGATCAGGCAGGCAATCAGCATGGGTTTCGATCGCAACCGACTGATAAGGTACCTCAGGAACAGCACCGGCACACCGGGTACGCATGGTTTCATTCCAAAGGGGCTGCCTGGTTATACTGATTCAGGGCAGTTCGGGTATGACTATAATCCTGAAAAGGCAAAACAACTGCTGGCAGAAGCCGGTTATCCGGGCGGAAAAGGCCTGCCGCCCATTACCTTGTCGACCAATGCTTCATACCTTGATATTTGTCAGTTCATTCAGAACCAGTTATCTATGATTGGTATCAATATGAAGATAGATGTAAGTCCCCCGGCCACGCTCAAGGAGAATATAGCACGTTCGAGGGTGGCATTTTTCAGGGGTTCCTGGATTGCCGATTATCCTGATGCCGAAAACTACCTGTCACTATTTTATTCACGAAATTTTACCCCGGCCGGTCCGAATTATACCCGCTTCGGCAATGCTGAGTTCGACAGGCTTTACCAGCTGGCATCTGTGGAGAATAACGACGGGATAAGGGCGAAATATTACCGTCAGATGGATAGCCTGGTCATGGAAGAGGCGCCGGTGATTGTATTGTTTTATGATCAGGTGTTGCGTTTTGTAAGGAGCGATATTTCCGGACTGGGGTCAAATCCTTTGAATTTGTTGAACCTGAAAACAGTGAAAAAAGATGGAGACTAAAAGTGCTTTTAAAATAATTCAACCCGCCGAACTGGAAAGGAATGCAATCAGGCTGATAGGGGAGGAATGGATGCTGATAACGGCAGGAAACGCCGATAAATATAATACCATGACCGCCAGTTGGGGAAGTTTGGGGATGCTCTGGAATAAACCTGTGGCGTTCATCTTTATAAGACCCCAGCGGTTTACTTATCATTTTGTTCAGGACAACGACCTCTTTACCTGTAGCTTCTTTGAACCCGCATTCAGGCCTGCACTGCAGTTCTGCGGCGCTCATTCGGGACGCGATGTGGACAAAGCATCTGCGACCGGTTTGTCAACCTGTCTGACACCCTCCGGCAGTGTTACCTTCCGGCAGGCAAATATATATCTGGAATGCCGGAAACTCTATTTTGATGATCTCAGGCCGGAAAACTTCCTTGATAATTCAATCGGACGGAATTATCCGGGCAGGGATTATCATCGCATGTTTATCGGCGAAATCATAAATTGCGGGATAAAATAAGTATTTCAGCAAAAAAACACATTAGTCTTCCTTTACAGACCAATTGTTTTATATTTTTATGCCTGAATACCGGATTTATTATTTCAGATTGATCTGTCCGTTGATCAGCCTGTTAATTGCAACGACATAAAACTTCAGGATTGAGTCTGATTAAAAATTTGAGGATTGCATTCGGCAAGCGGGCTTTACGCAAGGAAGCTGCCAGAAACAGCCGGATACGGCGGGCAGTAAATCTTGCTGAAGCCCGTGATATCGGTATACTTTTTAATATGACTTCCGAGACTGAGTATGACCGGGTCAGCCGGTTTGCACGCAGCCTGCAGGAACAGGGTAAAAAGGTTCAGGTAATAGGATTCTACAAATACAGGAAATTACCGCCTTATTATGCGCAAAAACTTGCATACGATATCATGCAGCCGCAGCATCTTGATCCTTTTTACCGCCCGAGGGCGGGTTTTGTCACGCATTTTATCAATCATCCGTTTGATATACTGATTGATCTTGGGTCAGCCAATGAGTTTCCGCTGTATTATATTGCAGTATTATCCAGGGCAGGATTCAAACTTGGACGCATGGGCGAAGATGAAGCCGGTATCCTTCCTTATGATCTGATGATTGAAACAAGCCAGGAAACAGACAGTGAAGCGTTGATCAGGCATCTAATTTATTATACCAGTTCCTTCAGGTTTAACGGATAAGAGTTTGCTCTCTATAAAACATTATAAATCAAAGGCATGAAGAAAAAATTAAAAGGAACAGGGGTAGCCCTTGTTACCCCTTTTCACAAACAGGGGACCATCGATTTCGGATCGCTCGGGAAATTGATTGAACACACCATTTCGAACGGGGTAAATTACCTTGTGGTACTGGGGACAACCGGTGAAGCGGCCACATTGTCGAAAGACGAGAAGAATGCTTTGATCCAGTATGTCAAGGATCAGGTTGCGCAACGCTGCCCTTTGGTTTTGGGCATGGGAGGTTATAATACACAAGAGGTGATCAATAATCTACAGGTTTTTGATCCTGATGGCTTTGATGCCATTTTATCGGTGACGCCCTATTACAATAAACCTTCGCAGAGGGGCCTTTATCTGCACTACAAACATATTGCCAGTGCCAGTCCGTTGCCTGTTATTCTGTATAATGTTCCGGGTCGCACAAGTGTTAATATGAAGGCAGAAACCACGCTTGAACTTGCTGCAGAGTTCGAGAATATTATTGGTGTTAAGGAAGCCTCGGGCAACATGAGCCAGATCATGGAAATTATCCGCAACAAACCCAAGGATTTTCTTGTGATATCGGGTGATGACGGCATTACCATGCCTTTGATCGCTGCCGGAGCCAACGGCGTAATCTCAGTGGTTTCCAACGCCTATCCTGCAGCCTTCTCTTCTATGGTCAGTTCAGCCCTGCAGGGAAAGATGGAAGAAGCCCGCCGCCTGCATTACCTTTTGCTTCCGCTGATTGACAGCCTGTTCTCTGACGGAAGCCCGGGAGGGATCAAAGCAGCGCTGGATTGTATGAAAATTGTTCCCAATAATCTGAGGTTGCCGGTTGTGAAAGTGAACAAAGCTACGCAGAATCTGATCAACAGTCTGATTGCTGAGTTAAAGGAAAAGGGAATTGAGTGCTGATCTGGTCAAAGAAAAACTCTTGAAAATGAAAAAGTTTGCCGCTGTTTTACTCTTGCTCACTGCCGTATCTGCCTTTGCTCAGAAAAACATCAGGGATTATAATCCGGATGAGCTTTTCAGGACAACCGGAGAAATTTATTTTGCATTGCCCGGTGCCGCGCCTGAGGCTAATTGGTTGACCAAAATCATCAGTATAGATAAAGTCGATGGAAGTACTGTTTATGCTTATGCCAACCGGAAGGAATTTGAAAAATTGATGGTTTCGGGGGTTACCGGTTTCGAATTGTTGCCGCATCCCGGTGATCTGGCCGATATACCGGTGTCGTCAGATCCGCGGCAGGTGCTTGATTGGAATTATTATCCGACATACACTGCCTACGAGGAAATTATGGCGCAGTTTGCTGCCGATTATCCTGATATCTGCAGCCTGCATACCATAGCAACCCTGCCCAGCGGTCGTAAGCTACTGGCTGTGAGGATATCCGATAATGTGGATGTGGAGGAAAATGAACCGGAATTTCTCTATACTGCTACCATTCATGGTGATGAAACCACCGGATATATTCTGACTTTACACCTTATTGACTACCTGCTTGCCAATTACAACCAGGATCCCCGGATTACGAATATGGTCAACAGTACCGATATCTGGATCAATCCGCTGGCAAATCCGGATGGCACTTATTACGGGGGTAACCAGACGGTGAACGGTGCCAGGCGGTACAATGGAAATAATGTTGATCTGAACAGGAATTATCCCGACCCGGCTGATGGACCGCACCCCGACGGTAATCCGTGGCAGCCTGAAACCATTGCCTTTATGAATTTTGCGGAAGAACGCGATTTCGTGATGAGCGCAAATTTTCATGGCGGAGCAGAGGTGGTAAATTATCCCTGGGATACATGGAGCCGGGTAACAGCCGACAATAACTGGTGGGTGATGGTATCGCGGGAATATGCGGATACCGCCCAGGCCAACAGTCCCAACGGATATTTGGATGATCTGGACAACGGAATTACCAACGGTTATGCCTGGTACCGGATAACCGGTGGAAGGCAGGACTATATGAACTATTTTCAGCAGTGCCGTGAGGTTACCCTTGAGGTTTCAAACACCAAGTTGTTGCCTGCCAGCCAGTTGCTGAACTTCTGGAATTATAATTACCGCTCCATGCTGAATTATCTGGAACAGGTTCAGTATGGTGTGCAAGGGATTGTTACCGATACTGTCACGGGTGAGCCTGTGGTAGCCCAGGTGCTGATCAGCGGACATGATATAGACAGCTCCATGGTCTTTTCATCCCTGCCTGTCGGAAATTACCACCGTCTGCTGAAGGCGGGCACTTACAACCTGACCTTTATCGCAGAGGGATACCTGCCTAAAACGGTCAGAAATGTGGTTGTGAATGATAAATCAACCACCACGCGAAATGTAAAATTGTGGGATGGCTCGGCAATTCCGGCTTTTGCTTCTTCAACCACAACAACATACCCTGGTGGAAGCGTGCAGTTTTTTGATAATTCAGGGGGAAATCCGGTCAGCCGTCTCTGGACCTTTGAAGGCGCTGACATACAGACTTCAACGGAACCATCGCCGGTTGTTACATATAGTCAGCCGGGAAGTTATGATGTAACCCTGTATGTAGAGAATATGATTGGTGGCAACCAGCTGACCATTGAGAATTACATTACCATAGAGCCTGATTTCTATATCGGCAATCCGGGGAGCATTACTTGTAACGCCCGGTTTTTCGACAGCAACGGGCCTGATGGCTCATACAGCAATAATGAAAACCTGACCACAACTTTTTATGCAGATGATCCCGACCGCGTTCTCAGGATTCATTTTGTAAATTTTGATGTTGAAAGTACCACGGATTGCACGGGAGATGCCCTGTTGGTTTACGACGGACCTGATGCGACAGCTCCGTTGATTGCAAGGCTTTGCGGAAACACCCTGCCTGACGACATCCTTACCTCGGTGGGAGGAGGTGCAGTTACCTTCGTTTTTGTTTCTGATGCTGAAAATACGGGAAGTGGTTGGGAAGCAATCATTACCTGCGACA
This sequence comes from uncultured Lentimicrobium sp., assembly GCA_964503805.1. Classification (GTDB taxonomy): domain Bacteria; phylum Bacteroidota; class Bacteroidia; order Bacteroidales; family Lentimicrobiaceae; genus Lentimicrobium. The sequence goes on from CAZDBX010000008.1 coordinate 34,009, forward strand.
GCGGAGTGGGTATTCGCCAGCTTAATAAACCTGATCCTGTTCAGGTATATCCGAACCCCGCAGGAAAGTCCGGTTTTATGATCCGCTCAGATAACGATCGGATCATGGAAATTCAGATATTTGATGTTTCGGGAAGAATGGTTTATTCAGCCACAGCGGACCGGAATTTTCTTAATGTACCGGAAATGGTGGCAGGAGAAGGATTATACTTACTGACAGTGAGAACTTCCAAAGGGATTTACACACGAAAGCTGATCATCATGAATTAAAACTGTACCGGGTAATTTAAGGCTAACCGGTATAATCC
>CAZDBX010000009.1:0-23408 GCA_964503805.1 uncultured Lentimicrobium sp.
GGGTTCGCATAATAATCTTTGCGTCGTGGCGTCTTTGCGCGGGGTACGTTATGCTTTCTGCCTGACACGCACCTGCAGACGTTTGCCACAACCCCGCTTAAAATACCCTACCTGAATCTCAGCAGAATACTCACCACTTCAGGCCGGTGGCCGGTTCGTACGGGCGGTCCCCATCCGCCAAAACCCGGGGAGACGTAAATATGGGTGTTCCCTTTCTTTTTGTAGCCCATACTCACCTCATACACGGCGCGGGTGATAAAATTGAGCGGCCACAATTGTCCGTGGTGGGTGTGTCCCGATAGCTGCAGGTCCACTCCGGCTTCCATGGCTTTCTCCAGTGCAAAGGGCTGATGGTCGAGCATGATCACCGGCCGGCTGAGGTCGGCACCCAGAAGCAACTCTTTCACCTCTTTCCGGGCTTTACCGCTGAAGCGGTTTTTATCGCGGTCTTCGCGCCCGGCCACATAGAAAGCATCAGCAACCTTCACCACACTGTCGCGCAACATGGTGATGCCATGCGCTTCAAGGTATTTTACCGCCGCTTCGGCACCCCCGATATACTCATGATTGCCTGTAATGCCATATACCCCCAGCGGGGCTTTGAGGCGTGAGAGCGATTCGCCCAGGTTCTGACGGATCACGGGCGCCAGGTCTTCATCCACAATATCGCCGGCCAGCAATATAATATCCGGATTCAGGGCATTGATTGAATCCACCAGCTTACCTGTGCGCCTTGGCCCGATCAGCGTTCCCATATGGATATCCGAAGCCATGGCAATCTTCAGCTCCTTCAGCCCGTTGGCTTCCTTCGGAATGTCGAGTACCAGCCTGGTGGTCTTCGGGGTAATGGCATTGATATAACCGGCCAGCACAATGATGCCTGTTACTGCCATGCCCAGATAAAGCACATTGAGTTTTCCGCGCGAAGTATGCAGGATCTGCGGCAGGAACCCGGTGAAATGGTCGGCGAGGCGGACCAGATCAACCAGCACCACAAGGAGGAACCCATACAGCATCACGGCAAGCCAGAAGGCCCCCACCCAGGTGAGCACATCACTCAGCACCGAAAGGTAGGCCCGCTCGAGAAAACGGCCGGCCACATAAGCCGATGCCAGGATCAGAAAGCCCCAGCGGAACCAGCCCCTGAAGCTGCTGTCGGCAGGAATCGCCTGCATTGACCTTGAATAAATATAATAGTTGACCGAAGCGTATATCAGCAGCACAACGCTGAAGAAGACCAGAAACTGATAGGATTTCATTATTTCACAATCATTTATTAAGGGCTATATAAACAGTTGTAAATGTATTAAGTTTTAGGCGGCGCCGGGTACAGGTTTTCCGGGGCTGCGCGATGCGGCCGGTCGCCCGCTTATTTACACAACAGCCGGCCTGAAGCGGGATCTTACACGAAATTCTTTTGTATTGCCTTCAATAAAAAGCGCGAAAAATTATGAAAGATCTGCTCCGGAATTTCATCCTGTAAAAATGAAAAACATGAATACTTTATCTTTGTAAAAAAACAGGTATGAGAATAGAATATGAGATTAAACTGGGCTTTAAGGACGTGATGTTCAGGCCGAAGCGTTCGACCCTCAAAAGCAGGAGCCTGGTAAGGCTCGAACGTACTTTCCGGATGTTGCACACGCAATCGGAATGGACAGGAATTCCGGTGATGGCTGCCAATATGGACACAACAGGCACATTCGACATGGCGCTTGCCCTGTCCGGTATGAAGCTGTTTACCGCCATCCATAAGCATTACTCACCGGATGAATGGAAGCGGTTTATGGATGCCGCACCCGCGGGTATCGAGGACTTTATCGCGGTGAGCACAGGAACAGGGCAGGATGATTTAGAAAAACTGACAGCCATTTTCACTGCCTATCCCCGCCTCAGGTTTCTGTGTATTGATGTGGCCAATGGCTATTCGGAACATTTTGTGGCGTTTGTGAAACAGGCGCGTAAAAAGTTTCACGACAAGGTGATCATTGCCGGGAATGTGGTGACCGGTGAAATGGTTGAAGAATTGCTGTTATCCGGCGCCGACATAATAAAAGTCGGCATTGGTCCGGGATCGGTGTGCACGACCAGGGTAAAAACCGGGGTGGGATACCCGCAATTGTCGGCCATCATCGAGTGCGCCGATGCAGCGCACGGACTTGGCGGGTTGATTATCAGCGACGGCGGTTGCTCCACGCCGGGCGATGTAGCCAAAGCATTTGGCGCCGGTGCCGATTTTGTGATGCTTGGGGGGATGCTTGCCGGACACGATGAGAGCGGCGGGGAAGTGATTGAAAAAGATGGCAGAAAATTCAGAAAGTTCTATGGGATGAGTTCGGCCACAGCCATGGAAAAACATGTGGGCGGTGTAGCTGATTACCGCGCCAGCGAAGGCAAAACGGTCGAAGTCCCTTACCGTGGCAAAGTAGAAAATACCGTACAGGATATCCTGGGCGGCCTGCGCAGCACCTGTACCTATGTCGGGGCTTCCCAACTGAAAGAGCTGAGCAAGAGAACAACTTTCATACGGGTGGCGGAACAGGAAAATCAGGTCTATAATGATCAATAAGGCCAAGCAACCCGTTGATTACAATACTTCATCCCGTGCGCAGCATTAAACTTATCAAGGTTTAATCGACTCTTACACACCTAACAGGTTAGAAGAAAACCTGTCAGGAAAATTCCGGTGCCGGTTAGCACCTGTCCCCTGTCCGGCGTAATCTGTGACTACATTGAAACAAATCCGAAATCCGAACCGGAGCGAAGCGGAGTTCACCGAAGGTAAATCTGAAATCCGCATTCAGAAATTACACCCGCGGCCTGAGCGGATAAAAAGAGAAAGTTTATGTTGACTTACTACGCCAGCTGCCCGGGTTAATTAAACTCCCGCAGCGACTCCTGCACCCCTTTGTGGATCTCGTACCAGAAGTCGAGCGCGGCTTCTTTGGGATTGGCTTCAAAGGCATCCAGCCATTTATTGAATTCCATACTGTCGAGCCCCTCTTCCTTTTTGCGGCGGAGGAAGCTGGCAATATATCCGAAATTCCTTTCCGTCTCCCAGAATACCGAACTGTTGCGGCCGTTGATGCGGCTGGCAGTAAAGCGGATGGATTCCATAAACTTTTCACCCAGTCCGTAAAGTGATTCCACAATCTCGGGCACCATCTCTTCGGCCCACAGCCGGTGGAACCGGCAGATTCCCATATTGTCGATGATCAGTTCGGCCAGCATGCGCTGCGCATTTACCCTGCCCAGCTCGCGGGGCGATACGAACTCATCCCCGTAATACATGTAATATTTCCCCATGATGGCCATGGGCGACAGTGCTCCCGGGGTCCAGTACTGGTTGGGGACCATCCATCCCTTGCGGGCATAAGCGGTATAAACGAAGCGGTTCAGCAGGTTGACCCCTTTCGCGCGTGAAAGCCTGCGCCCGTATTTGCGGGCACCTTCTTTCAGGTCGATCTTTCCTGCAATGATGCTGTCGAGCATTTCACATCCCAGCAGGGCGTTGTGCATGGAATCTTTTATGATATCAAAGTTCTGCGGGTTAAATACCGGTTTCGCGCTCACGCCCAGATCATCAGGCTGCAGTTCTCCGGCATCAAGGCATTCCATCAGCCACGAGATCACCCCGCCCACCGAGATGGCATCGAAGCCGAGCATATCGGCATGATGATTCAGCTTTTCAGCAGCCCGCTGGTCAAAAATGCCGCTCAACGGACCCATGGTCTGGTAGGGCTCATAATCCTTCTTGTATTCGTCGCGCAGCTTCTTGCAGACGGCCGCGCAGGGTTCACCGCAGGTAGCCTGTTGTTTGGTTTTGATGGTCTCCTCATTGAACTGTTTCAGGTAGTGGTCCAGGATAAACTCCTTCTGCACCTTCATGCGGAGTTCTTTGCTCCAGTTCATCGACTGATAATTAAATGCCAGCAGTTTGCTGCCCATGGTGGCATAGTTTACCCCGAAAGTGCCGCCGGTATCGAAGTTCGGATCAAAACGGTATTTGGTGGTAATTTCGAGGTCTTTGGCCGCCAGTTTCTTTGCGTAGCGATTTTCGAACCATTCATCGGCCACCTTACGGTCGCGGAAGTCTTCATCGATATGGGTCCCCCCGTAAATTACCGCCGCGATGCCGTGTTCCTGAAGCAATGCTGAGCCAAAGCCACCCCTGCCGGCCCAGGTATCCACATTTGAAAGCGCCCCGCGTTTAACCGGTACAGAGGCAACACCGCCGAAATCGGTATGCAAGGATGCAGGCCCCGTGGCAAGAATACGTGGTTCGTTTTCGTAGCGCGGCCGGTATTGCTCAAAAACAAAATCCATCAGGGAATAGATACCTCCCCGGCCTTCGTACCAGATACGGCTGAGATCGAGCGGAACAATTTCAACCTGAATCTCTTCCCCGTGAACACGGTTGAGGTAAAGCACCGAGGGAACGGGAGCCTTGCCGACAATGGAAAGCATATTGATGCCAAGATTGTCGAAAACCAAACCGGCGCCGCCCATGGAGGAAATGTAAAAACCACCCCAGCAGGGAGAAAATCCGGTGAATATCAGCCGGTTTGATCCCGGAAAAATAGAGCCGGAGAGCAGTCCGACACCAATATTCAGACTTTTGTAACGCCCGGCCAGGTGAAGCCCGAGATCGACAGGTCCGAAGAAATCGCCAACCTTGTATTTTTTGATGCGGTAAAATGCGTCGGTTGTATTGACAAAAAGCACTTTGAGTGTTGAGTCCATGGCCCGGAACTTTTAATGGTACTATTTATCAAAGATAAGGCCTGGAAACATAAATTAAAAATATCCGTGAGGGTTTATGAGACCCATACACCGGTTGCTCCATTTCGGCGTAATCTGAAACTAAATCGAAACAAATCCGAAATCAGGTTGGCGCGGACGTCCCGTCCGTGCCTGATGATTGATTTATCAAGGTTTAAACGTCTTTATTACTCCTAACAGGTTATAAGAAAACCTGTTAGGAGAATTCTGGTACCTTGTCCGGCGCAGTCTGTGACTACATCGAAACAAATCCGAATTCCGAAATCCGATATCCAAAATCCGATCCCGATAACGATCGGTACTAAAATCCGAACCAGTTTACTCCCGGCCTTCCAGCCACTTCATCAGCTCCTCTTTGCTGCTGCTGAAGGTAAACACATCGGCAACCTGGTAATAATTGTCGCGGTCGGTGGTAAATTCCCAGGCAAATTTGGCCATCTCAAGCCGTGAATCGTCAAAACTGAAGAGTTTCAGCATCTCTTTGATCTGCACCGTAGAGAAGCACTGTTTACTGCGCAGGATCTGCTTGGCCAGGGTGACTTTGGTGCTGTTGAAGCTCTCCTTCCGGATGGATGCCATGATCTGGTCAAACTCCTCGCCTGGCACAAAGCAGGGAGGTTGTTCTACCGGAATATCAACGGGTAATGGTTGATTGATCAGCTCATTGTATGCGTTTTTATTGGGGATATGTGCAAAGAGCTGGGCGCCATACTGCAGGTTCCCCAGATCGAAAATGGTACTGATTGCATTGCGGAAGAATACCAGGCGGTTGCCCTCCGATTGAAGCAGGGAAGCAAGTTTCATGGCCTGGGATACGCTCAGGCAGTTGTTCTGAGCAATCTGCGACAGCAGCAGCGCCCGGTTACTCTCCGAGGTGTTGGACTGTACCTGTGCGGCCAGCCTGAGAAAATCATCCTCGCGTATAGGGTAGTTGCAATTGGAAGGCCCGCGGTAATTCTCATACACCGGGTATTCCAATGCCGGAAAATTCAGGCTGAGTGGCGGTTCATAAGGAGGCAGGTAGTCGACAGGATGGCTTTCGACCGACTTCACATAGTCGTGCAGCATAAAAACCGTGGAGAAATAGGCAAAAGCATCATACACGTAATAAAAGTTTTCCCGGTCAACGGTATTGTGCCAGGCGGCCTGGGCAAAACTGAGGCGACTGAAATCATCGATAAAAAGTTCGGCGATCGAACGTACCTGCTCCACAGACAAACAATTGCCGGAAGCGACTGCCACCGCCACTTTCAGCTTCAGCTCTTCGGTTGGCTGCAGCGAAACAGAGCGCTGTTTCTGCCTGAAGATATGATCGGGAAGCGGCACATCGCAGCGCTGCGGCTGCGGACGCTGGCCCAGCACCAGCATAGCCGGGATAATAAGGATAAGGGTAAAAATGCTTGTTTTCATAGTTACTTGTCTGATTATGTGTATGTTGATTCAAATCCAATCAAAACTCAAAAAATGCCCTCCCCGGCTCAATCATTCCCGCTTCCCCCGGGTGCGGATGCTCCTGCCCTTGCTTTCCCCTTTGTTCCAAACCCTTTTCTGTTTCAATCACTCCCTTATTTCTCTCACTCTCTCACTCTCTCTTTCATGACTCCTTCATCCACTCAAAAGTGAGGTAATGTCCGCCATTCATACCCACGCAGGCATAGACCTGTTGTGCCCTGAGGTTGGTCCGGTCCACATAAAGCCTGATGCCTGAAACATCGGGTCTTTGCAAAACCATGCTTTTTACATAATCATACATCATGCCGAAAATGCCGGATTTACGGTTTCCGGGTAAAACATATACCGATTGCAACCACCACACCCATGCATTGCGCCAGTCGCTCCACTCCGGGGTAACCATCAGGCAACCGGCACGAAAGCCTCCGGCTTCAGCCAGAAGGTAAAAACCGCGGCCGGAATCGCTAAAAACCGCCTTGACGCCCTTTTCAACAAGATGCGGCTCCAGCCTGAGCTGTTCGGTTTCGAGCGCCATGCTGAGCTGACTGTCAATGATAAACTGTATATCGGCCTCGGTGGCGGGGCGGATCGTAATGGAGGGCAAGGTTGTCATAACAGCAGGGATATATTATGCAAAGTAAATATATCGCGGTGAAAAATTACAGATTTTTTTACCTTTTCCCCCTGTTAGCGCGGACGTCCCGTCCGTAATCCCGTTTCCTTTGCTGCTTAACGGATGCGGCATTTAACAAATGCCGTCAAAGCGTCTTTTTTTCACCTGACAGGTTAAAAGAAAACCTGTTAGGTGAATCCAAGTAACAGTTGGCGCGGACGTCATGTCAGTGCAAAGAGTTTGACTTATCAGGGTTTAAACGTCTTTTACACACCTGACAGGTTAAAAGAAAACCTGTCAGGTGAATTCTTGCACCGGTTGGCGCGGACGCCCCGTCCGTGCAAAGAGTTTGACTTATCAAGGTTTAAACGTCTTTTACACACCTGACAGGTTAAATGAAAACCTGTCAGGTGGACCCTTCTCCCAGTTGGCGCGGACGTCCCGTCCGTGCCCTCACCTCCCTGAATGTCAGCAGAAATTAATCCCTCAACGCGATTTGTTCTCTTCAGGCATCATTTTTATCTATTTTTGCACTTTCTTTTCAGAATTGAACCGGGAGTTCTTTGCTGAACAATGACAGATTAAACCCCTCATTCAATGAGCGAGCAAATCAAGCACGAATGCGGCATTGCCATGGTAAGGCTGCTGAAACCCCTGGAGTATTACCTTAACCGCTACGGTACCTCTACCTGGGGCCTCAATAAGCTGCATCTGCTGATGGAAAAGCAGCACAACCGGGGACAGGACGGAGCCGGTATCGCCTGTATCAAATTCGATCCCAAACCGGGCTCCAAATATATCAACCGACACCGCTCAAACTCAAACACCCCGATTGCCGACGTATTTAAGTGGGCTTACGAAGAGATCCGCGATTCGGTGAACGACCATCCGGAAAGGCTGCGCGACCTGCAATGGCTCAAAGACAGCACCGGATTTTCCGGGGAACTGTTCCTGGGTCACCTGCGTTACGGTACCTTCGGGAAAAACAATATACAGAACCTTCACCCTGTAATAAGGGCCAACAACTGGATGACCCGCAACCTGGTACTGGCCGGGAACTTCAACATGACCAACGTCGACGAGCTGTTCAACCGCCTGCTCGATCTGGGACAATACCCAGTGGAAACCTCCGACACCATTACCATTCTTGAAAAAATCGGTCATTTTCTGGATGAAGAAAATGAAAGGCTATATGCCAGATATAAAGCTGAGGGTTACAGCAAAAAGGAAATTACCACAAAGATCGCCAAAGCCCTCGACGTTGCTGAAATACTGAAGAGGTCGGCCTATAACTGGGACGGAGGTTATGCTATCGCCGGGCTGTTCGGCCATGGCGACGCTTTTGTACTGCGTGACCCATCCGGAATCAGACCGGCATTTTATTATCAGGACGAGGATGTGGTGGTGGCGGCATCGGAACGTCCGGTGATACAAACCGCCCTGAATGTGCACCATAGCCAGGTGAAGGAACTGCTCCCCGGACAGGCGCTGATAGTGGAAAAAGACGGCAAGGTTTCGCTGACCACCATACTTGCACCTGAAAAAAAGCTGGCCTGTTCCTTCGAAAGAATCTATTTCAGCCGGGGTACAGATGTGGATATTTACCAGGAGCGCAAGAGACTGGGTAAAGTGCTCACCCCTGCCGTCCTGAGGGCTGTAAACCACGACCTGAAAAATACCGTCTTTTCATATATCCCGAATACAGCCGCCGTGGCATATTATGGAATGGTAGAAGAGTTGGGCATCTTCTGCGATACCATAAAAAAAGATCTGATCCTCAAAGAGGGGCCCGGACTTACCCCTGCAAAGATGGATGAGATATTCAGCCTGAGACCCAGGGTAGAAAAAGTGGCCGTAAAAGACATTAAGCTCCGTACATTTATCACCCAGGATAATGCCCGCGACGATCTTGTTGCCCATGTGTATGACGTCACCTATGGCATCATAAATACAGGGACCGATAACCTGGTGGTGCTTGACGACTCCATTGTAAGAGGCACAACACTCAAAAAGAGCATTATCCGCATACTCGACCGTCTTGGCCCGAAGAAAATCGTTATAGCATCTTCAGCCCCACAAATCCGTTATCCTGACTGCTATGGCATTGATATGACCAAACTGGGGGATTTTATTGCATTTATTGCTACCATAGAATTGCTGAAAGAAAACAAAATGGCCGGCGTCATCAATGAGGTATACCTGAAGTGCAAAGCGCAGGAAAAACTGCCGAAGGAAGAGGTGGTGAATCATGTGAAAGAAATCTACAAACCTTTCACCGCTGAGCAGATATCGGCCAAAATTTCCCAGCTGGTTACCCCGGCAGACTGCAGGGCCGAGGTACAGGTGGTTTACCAGACCATTGAAGACCTGCACGAAGCCATTCCCAACCACACCGGCGACTGGTATTTCACCGGCAACTACCCCACTCCGGGCGGCAATAAGGTGGTGAACCGCTCGTTTATCAACTACATTGAGGGGCGCAACGAAAGGGCTTACTGAACAAGGGAGGTAACCGTATCTTTCAGCAAGTCCACCGCCAGGCAGGAATGTACCGGTACAATCGCTACAAGATCGCCCGGCCGGAGTGAGGCCGCCCAGCGGCTGCCCGTGCGCATCAGACCATGTTCCTGTGACAGAGACACTATATAATCTTCTCCTTCCGGAGGCCCCCATCGACCCCCGGTAAAGGGAACAGCCAGACCATAAATTTTACTGCCATCGGGCTGCATCAGGGTTTCTTTTGATAAATGCACCGCGCCGCCATAGATAAGCGCCTGATTACGTGATGGATAAACAGACACTACCGGACATATCACCGCGGCAGCAAGCTGCCCGAACCGGCAACTGCCCAGCCTGAGCTGCATCAGGTCGTAATACACAAAATTGCCCGGCCTGATCTCATCCGCACCGCTGAAATCCTCGCCGATACTGCACGAGGGGGTGTCGCCCACCGAAGTGATTAATCCGGGATATCGTCCGCTGTAGGCGTTTTTAAGGTCTGACATCAGGGCCCGGCTTTCGCGCGACATTTGCAACACAACCTCAGTACTTCCGGCTGAATAGGTTTGTCCGGCATGGGTAAGAAATCCTTTGAATTCCAATGGGCCGGCCGCCGCCACCGACAGAATGGCCTCCATGGTTTCACGGTCGCCGGGCAACACGCCGGCACGGTTGTAGCCGGTATCCACCTTGATAAAAAATCCGGCAGGTTGCTTCAGCACCTTAGCCAGGGCAGCCGCCTGCTCCGGACTATCAAAAAGCACATTCAACTTAATCCTTGCAACCAGTGCGCAGACCTCCTCCGTTTCCCTGATATTCACCGGAAAAGCGATGGTGATGTCGTCCCAGCCGGCATCGGCAAACTGCCTGGCCATACTTACTGACGATACGGTAATTGTGGTAACCCCCACCTGCCGGTACCACTTTCCCACCTCCACCGACTGATGGGTTTTGAAATGCGGCCGGAATAAAACGCTTTGCCGGGCGGCCTTTGCCGCCATCATCCGGATGTTTTCCCGCGCAATGCGCTCATCAATGCAAAGGGTGGGCTTTCGGATATCCATGGAATGAGCTTTTTAATAATGATAAAACCCGGCCGGGGATCAGCAGGAATGTAATACACAGTAACTGTGCTTATTTATTTCCGGAGGACTTTTGCTTCTGTTCCCAGATCCAGCCGGCATCCAGACGCAGCATCTCTTCGTAGGTAATGCCTTTGGCAGCAGCTTTTTCACGTATGGAAGCCCGGTAGCCGGGATCGGCATCAATGCTTTGCATGATTCCGGCAATGGCCTCCTCCTTTCCCGGAAATCCGGCGGCAGGAGGCTGGCTGGGCGCGGGCACCTGTCCGGCGTTCAGGGCATCGTAAACCCGGTCGATAAAACCGTAAGGAAAACGGTAAAGATTGGCTTCCGTAGCCATGATGATGATCACGTCGGCACGGCCCAGTTCTTCCATCAGGTCGAGATCCCTGGTTTTACGCGGCTCAGGCCATTGCGGGTTGTGCACCTGCTCATTGTAGTACCAGAAATTGTCATCCGCAAAAAGGCGGCTGGAAATCCCGCTGCCATATATATTCCAGTAATAGCTGTCGGAAACCACAATGGCATTGGGCTTCACCCTCCCTTCCTCGCTTCCGAAACGTAACCTGGGGTATGCCATGGGATAATGGGGAATGGTAAACAGCAGGTTCATCCCTTCGGCCACATCGTAATCCGGGCTGCGCAGGGTATCGGGCAGGTCAAAGCCATCCCACCTGAAGTCAACCATCTCAATGCCACGGCTGTTTTCGATATAACTGATCAGCGAATCTACCGCCAGCGCCACCCCGTATGCACTCCAGTGGATGCCGCACTGCGGGTATAACGGATAAGTAGCCGTATCTTTCATCTTCACAAACCATTCATTGAAATCAATCAACGGAAGAGCCTGTTTTGCAAAGGCCTCCCTGATCACGGTATAATTGGTGGCTTCCCCCGAAGGGCGGTCAAGATACTTGGCGGGAATTTTCTCAGGAAAAAATGACGCTTTGCCGGGTGCCAGCACAAACACCAGGGTTTTGCCGGCGGCCTTCAGGTTTTCGTGAACCAGCGCCGCTTTGCGGGCCTGTTCTTCAATGGCTGCATATCCCGAAAAATCCCATCCCTTCCATGCCCTGATGTAGTTGATTTCGAACAGGTAATTGTCCCTGCCAACCACCACCCCGGCAGCCCGGGCTGTATCGAACAGCCAGAAATCGAGCTGATTATTCAGGCGCACAAGCAGGGGCCTGAACCCTATGGAGTGTTCGTAATAATCGTTGTAATCTTCCTGAAAGCTCCCACTGAACACCGATTGCAGGGTGGCACCGGGCTTTACCGGCTTCTCGAAAGAACCTTTCAGGGTGCTTATATCAAATACCGGCACTGTGCGCTGCAGCAGCGGCAATCCCAGCATCAGCATCAGCAGACCAAAAAGAAGTTGTTTCAGTTTTGCCATTTCAGAACCTGAAGTAGATAAAGGGATTAAAACCTGATGAAGTTATGGCGGCCAGGCTGATGACAAACAACAGGACGGAAGCCGCAGTCATCCACACCATGGTGGACATCTTCTGCTTTTTGGCAAAGAGTTTCATCTGCCATTTCTCAATGTTACCGAAAGCAGCCCAGAGGCCGAAGAAAGCGCCGATAATCAGCATTATCCATACTTTCTGGCTGATGTAAACCGCGGGGCCCCCGTCAAAGGAGAACATACGCCCCAGGTATTGGATGGCGTAAGGAAGGGTTTCGGCCCTGAAAAGTACCCAGCCCACCAGGGTAATGATAAAGGTGATCAGGATGGAGGGGGCTTTCCCGATGGCCGAGAAAAACTTCAGCAGGAAAATCCGGTCGGCGATCAGGAAGAAACCGTGAAACGCACCCCAAACCACGAAGTTCCAGGCAGCGCCGTGCCAGAAACCCGAAATCAGGAATACCAGCCAGAGGTTAAAGTACAACCGCCTGACCGACACCCTGTTACCGCCCAGCGGAATGTAAAGGTAATCGCGCATCCAGCGCCCCAGCGAAATATGCCAGCGACGCCAGAACTCACTGATATTCTGAGAAATATAAGGATTATTGAAATTCTCCAGAAAGTCAAAACCGATCATTCTGCCCAATCCTATCGCCATATCGGAATAACCGGCAAAATCGTAATAAATCTGGAAGGCATAGGCCAGCACCCCCATCCAGGCGGTTGCCGTGGTCATGCCAGCAGGATCCATGGCAAAAACAGTATCGGCATACTCGCCCAGCACATTGGCGATCAGCACCTTCTTGCCCAAACCCAGCGCAAACCTGAAAAAACCGGTCAGGCGGTTGTCCACATTTTCGTTGGCACGCCGGTCCTCAAGCTGATCGGCAATTTCGTTGAACCTGACGATGGGCCCGGCAATCAGCTGGGGAAACATAAGGATATAGAGCGCAAAATCGCTTATCCGCTTCAGCGGAACATGCACCTTACGATAGACATCCACCGCGTAAGTCATTTTCTGAAAACTGAAAAACGAAATACCTATCGGCAGCGCCACCTTTGCCCATTCCACCGGTTTGCCGCCAAAACCCTCCACCATCAGGTTGAAGTTCTCGACAAAGAAATTGGCATATTTGAAATAGAGCAGCATGCCGATGTTCAGCACAATGGAAAATGCCACCAGCAGGCGCTTTTTCCGGCCCTTCGACCGGTGCATCACCTTTACCGCGTAGAAATCGGCGATGATAGATCCGACGACGATGAAAATAAAAGTGGGTGCTCCCCAGGCATAGAAAAACAAGCTGGCTGCCAGAGCGACATAGTTCTTGTATTTTACATCGGCAAAATAATAGAATAACAGGAAAACCGGCAAAAAGTAAAGGAGAAACAGGCTGCTGCTGAATACCATTGCTCAGGAATTAAATGGTGCCTAAGGAATTTTTATTGACGACAAATGTAAGGAAGTTGAGGAAGATACCACATAGGAAATTGCCGGCGATTATTGCATCATCCTGATAATTTCCTTGTCCGCCCATTCTTCAACTGCCCGGGCAGTATCATCTTTCTGCGCCGAAGACCGGAGAATACTTTGTATCAGCCCCGCATCGCGGGCGGCTTTTTCTTTCAGGTAATTGTGCAGGTAGGGGAAAACATTCATAATCCGTTTGTTTCTCTCCTGCTTTTCAGCCCTGCTGATCTCGTGCAGGGGATAATAAATCCCCTTCATCCCGGCATTGTGGTCCGGATCAATCAGGGGATCGAGCAACTTTGGGTTGTGGGTGGTGCGGAAAAGGGAATTGAAATAAACGGCGCGGGTCATGGAAACATAATGGATCAGCCCCTGACGGTATTGCCATTGCTGGAAGACACTTAAAAATACGAAGAAACCGGTTACAAGCATAAATACAATCCTGAGCACCCTGAAGCGCTGCGTAAGCATTGCCTGTGCCACGGCTGCCAACCCAAAAGCAAATATACCGTATCCGTCAATGTAGGCACGGTTGCCGAAACTCCCGCCAAACCACCAGCACCACCACGAAGCATTCACCCAGGTGAGCAGCACCAGCATAATTGCCGTAAGGTTAAACAATCCCCTATGCCTGCGGAACAGAAAAGGAAGTCCGGCAAATGCCAGCAGCATCAGCGGTGTGTAGATCAGCCAGCCTTTCCGCCAGCTGAACAGGCTGCTGAATATCTGTGGATTACCAAAAAAGAATTTCTCCTCGCCGTATGTGTAATAAAACCAGTTTCCGCTGGCAAACTTCCAGAAAGCCAGCTGAGGCGCCCATACCAGCAGAAAACCCGCCACCATCACAATTATACCCGCGTAATTCCGGAAGATAAACCGCAGCCTTTCTCCGAAGCGGTAAACACCTTCGCCGGGCATCAGCAGAATGATCATGCCAAAAATAATATTGGTAGGCCTGATCAGTACAATCAAACCGAACAAAAGACCCAGCAACAGGGATTGCTTTATCCCGGGTTTCGCCAGCCAACGCTGCGTCTGATCAGCCATCAGCAGGATCAGCGCAAAACTGAAGATGTGCGACATGGCAGGCTCATGGGTCACATACCACAGCATATTCGTGCCGAAAGCCACCACCACAAGGGTTAGGGCTACCGCAGCCTCATCAAAATACCTGAGCAGCAGTTTCCTGAGCAGATACAAACCCAGCAACAAAAACAAAAGGGACGCGACCACCAGGGCCACTTTGTAAGGTATGGCATAGACCCCGCCCGCCGCACCTGTCAACGGCATGACAATGTAATGGGCAAAAAGAAAGAAGGGGGCATAAACCATCGCCATCCCCATCGACATCTTGGGTATCCTGACCCCGGTTTCAGGATGAGCGGAAATCCAGAACTTACTTTGATAATCAGGCTCTTTCAGGAAAAAACCGAAGGTAAGATCGTGATGAACAAATGCGGCAGGCAGATAGACGTAGTAAAGATGAACATCATCCTGAATGATGCGGATGGGATTTTCCCATTCCCGGGTTTTCAGATTAACCCCTGAAATGCTGATAAAAACCAACCAGAGTGTGACAAAAGATAGCGAGTGTTTTCTGACTTTTTCGAAGAATCTTTTAAAAATCCGGGTAATGCCTTTAACCGCTTTCATCATCTCAGAAATCTCCGGGGCTGTATTTGTTTTTTTGCTGCTTCTGTAATTCTTCGTACTTTTTACAGTCTATTTCCACCGACAGGGGACCTGAAGGCCCTTCAAAATCTCCCTGTGACAGCTTTAGCTTCGGATCGGCATAAATGCGTTTCATATACAGGGCCCATATCGGAAGGGCCATATTCGCCCCTTGCCCGAGGGTGATCGTTCTGAAACGCACACTACGATCTTCTCCTCCAACCCAGACTCCGGTTACCAGATCAGGGGTAAGTCCCATAAACCATCCGTCAGAGTTGTTTTGCGTGGTTCCGGTTTTACCTGCCACAGGATTAGCAATGCCATACTTATACCGCAACCGAACGCCTGTTCCGCTTTCCACCACCCCTTTCATCAGCTCCAGCATCAGAAAGGCGGTTTCCTCGCTCATGGCCTCTTCCTGCCTGGGCATAAAACGGGCCAGTACATTGCCGTTCTTATCCTCGATGCGCGTTACAAAAAGCGGCTCGATATAAACGCCTTTGGCCGCATAAGTGTTCATGGCCCCTGTCATTTCATAAAGGGTCAGGTCAGGGGTTCCCAGCGAGATGGAAGGAACGGGATCGATGGGGCTGACAACCCCCATTTTCCGGGCGATCTTGATCACCGCCATGGGCGAGTACCTCTTGATCAGGAAGGCTGAAATCCAGTTGATGGAATTGGCCAGCGCCTCTTTCAGGGTCACCATTTCGCCTTTCTTATAATCATTGGAGTTGCGGGGCTCCCACCTTCCGCCTTCAGGGAGATCGATGCTGTACTGAATGTTGGCCACTTTGGTGCAGGGCGAGAAATCGCCCTCCTGCATAGCCAGCGTGTAAACAAAAGGCTTGAATGTAGAACCAACCTGCCGCCGGGCCATCTTAACATGGTCGAACTGGAAGTGGCTGTAATTGATTCCACCCACATAAGCCCTCACAAATCCGGTCTGCGGCTCCACCGACAACAGGCCGGCCTGCAGAAAGAACTTGCAGTAACGGATGGAATCCCAGGGCGTCATAATGGTATCGCGCTCTCCCTGCCAGGTAAACACCTTCATAGGCGTTTTGGTGTGAAACGCCAGGCGGATGGAGTCCTCGGGCAACCCGGCAGTCTTCATTTTCCGGTAACGCTCCGATCGCTTCATCGAGGCATTGAGCAGCTTATGCGCTTCAGCTTTCACCTGTGACTTCGGAAAATCAAAAGGAGCCTCTTCCCTCCCCTTCCAGTGCCTGAAAAATGCAGGCTGAATATCGCCACTCATGTGTTCCGTCACAGCCTCCTCAGCATACCGTTGCATCCGCGAATTGATGGTAGTATAAATCCTTAACCCGTCCTTGTAGAGATTGTATTTCGATCCGTCGGGTTTGGGATTTTTCTCTATCCATCCGTAGATGGGGTTGGTGGCCCACTGTAATGAATCCTCAGCATAAACCTGCTTGTCAATGTAATTCTTCCGGGCCGGCTTTTTGGCCGACATGGCCATACGCAGGTACTCACGGAAGTAGGTAGCCGTACCTGAAGTATGGTCCTGCTGCCGGTATTTTGACATATCCAGGGGGATCACCCGGATGGAATCATACGCATGTTCACTGATGTAACCGTATCTTTCCATCTGATGGAGCACCACCTCCCTACGCTTGATGGCCCTTTCGGGATTGCGCACCGGAGAGAAGAAGGTGGGCGCTTTCAGCATACCTACAAGCATGGCCGACTCTTCAATGGTCAATTCGGATGGCAGCTTGTTAAAAAACGTTTTTGCTGCCGATTTGATGCCGAATGAATTGCTTCCGAAATCCACCGTATTGAAGTACATGGCCAGAATCTCTTCTTTAGTGTAGTTGCGCTCAAGCTTTATGGCAGTTACCCACTCCTTTAACTTGATAAACACCGTTTCAAAGAAATTACGGTTGGCTTTGCGCGGGAAGAGATTTTTGGCGAGCTGCTGGCTGAGCGTACTTCCTCCGCCTTTATTGCTCCCGGTCAGCAACCCGAAGGTCACCCTGAAAAGCGCCTTTACATCCACCCCCGAATGCTTCTCAAAACGGGCATCCTCAGTGGCAATAATGGCATTTACCAGATTGGGAGACAGGTCATTGTAATTAATATTTGACCGGTTTTCAATGTAATATTTACCCAGCAACTCCTGGTCGGCAGAGATGATTTCGGAAGCCAGGTTGCTCTTGGGATTCTCCAGTTCTTCAAATGAGGGCATAAATCCGAGCAGTCCTGAAGAAATGGATGTAAATAAAAGGACTATGAAAACAAATACAACGAGGTATGCTTTCCAGAAGCGCTTCTTCCAGATATTAACATCAGCTGTGCTGCTTTTAGGTTTTTTGCTCATTCTGTTGTCACATTGTTCTGATCACTCAAACTGCACCCGGCCTTCCAATCCTGCTACCGGCATCCTTACTTTTTCTCCAGCCTGACGCCCGCCTCCGAAATACCTTCCAACACATCCTCCCGCATGGCCTGATTCAGCCGCAACGTATATTCTCCCCTCCGCGGAAAGCGGATGTTGTCCCTGATCCAGATGCGGTTATCGCGGTAGTGCCCGTTACCCTTACCCAGCCATTTACCGTTTTTGGATGCCAGCATGCACTCAATGGTATCGCGCGACATGCCACCCCCGGGATAGGTTGTGGTAAGAAAGAAATAGATGTTATTGTACTTGTATGAAGTACTGTTCCGCACGTTCAGGTAAAAACTGTAAGGACTGACGGTATCTTCAATATTCACGGTAAAACTCAGCGCATCCTCCTTTGGCCAGCGGTCACCGGGAAGGCTCAGGCTCTCATCGTAAAACTTGTCAGCATCACAGGCTGCAAAAGCCATCACCACAAACAGCAATGCTGAACATTTCGTCAGGTAATTCAGAAGTGTCATTTTCATTACACGGTATTCAACGCCCGAATGGCAAATAAATTATATAATCCCGGATTTCAGCCGGTGTTAATAAAAACCGGATATGAACCTGCATCCAGCCTCCGGTTGCGCTGTCTATTTATCGAATCTGTGCAAATCCTCCTGACCCACTACATTTTCAAAATCAACTTTTTTCTCAAGTTTGCGGGCAAAGTCCTCCAGCTTATCAATTGCTTTTCCCTTCCTGTTCAGATCAATGATCTCTTTTACCTTATCCACGGGGATGGCCATCATATTGTTCGGATCCGATTTGTAGGCATACCAGATCACACCGCCGAAAACATCTGTTTTTTGCGCGATGGCATCTCCTTTTTTGGTATTGAGCACGGTATCGTCCGGGGGGAAGTGTTTCAGCGCTTCGGCATAAGCGGAATACTCGTAATTCAGACAGCATTTGAGCTTGCCGCACTGTCCGGCGAGTTTCTGCGGATTAAGTGAAAGTTGCTGAATGCGCGCCGCATTGGTACTTACCGTGTTAAATCCGTTGAGCCAGGTTGAGCAGCAAAGTTCACGGCCACAGGTACCTATGCCCCCCAAACGGGCGGCCTCCTGCCTTGCCCCGATCTGACGCATCTCAATCCTCACCTTAAACTCTTCAGCAAGGAGCTTGATCAGTTCACGGAAGTCGACCCGCTCATCAGCCGTATAGTAAAAAATCGCCTTTGTATCATCCCCTTGATATTCAACATCATTGATTTTCATTTTCAGGTTAAGCCGGGCGGCAATTTCCCTGGCCCTGAACATGGTGTTGTCCTCCTTTTCCACTGCGGTTATCCACTTTTCAATATCGCTTAACCTGGCTTTGCGGTATACCTTGCGGATATCGTCCCTTCCGGGATCAGTGTTGCGTTTGCGCATCTGAAGCCTGACAATCTCACCGGTCAGGGAAACAATACCGATGTCGTGGCCCGGATTGGCCTCCACCGCCACAATATCGCCGGTGTGCAGATCAGGATCGCAGGTGGAACGGAAAAATTCCTTGCGGTTATTCTTAAACCTTACCTCAATGCAATCAAATGGTTTATGTCCCTCTGGCATCGGCACATAGCCCAGCCAGTCGAAAGCATCAAGTTTGGCGCAACCGTGCTTAAAAATCCTGTCATTCTTATGGATCAGGCTGGGTTGATGGCAGCAGCCCCGGGTAACAAAATGATTTTTTTCGGGAGATATTTTTTCAGTTTCTTCCATTTTTCGGGTGTTGTGAAATTGAATCCCGCAGGGATGCCCCCTGAAACGGGATGAAATATATTGATTTTCAACCGCTCATCGGTTGAACATGTAAAAGGCAAATGTACAATAAAAGCTTGAAAAGAAAATTAAGGGTTAAAGGAATCCGGAGGTGCTTTTTCTCCCGTATGGGGGTTAATTCGTCATATGATGTGCGGCAGTTTAAAGATATACTTAATAATTAGCGGTGTAATCCAGGAAATAATTTCACAGAGATGCATAGAGAATCAAAGAGAAGTCACTGAGGCTCAAAGAGGGTTGTATTCTTCTCCGTGTTTCTCTGTGAAGCCTCAGTGTACTCTGTGTAACTTTTTTTCACAGAGATTAACAGATTAGTCACAGAGGGTCGCAGAGTTCAATATTCTTCACAGTGATACCTCGTTAAGTTCTATGTGACTGTTTATTTTATAAAGACCCAACGAGTCTGATTTTGAGGGATAAACCTTTAACACTTACTGATGATTTATCCCCTTACAAATATTTGGTTTTTATGTCCTGATAACAATCGAGATATCATAAAACCAGCGCATCATTTAACGAATAGCCCCGTAAGGGTTCCCGGTTTGCCTGCAACTGAAAATTCAGTCAGGGAGGCTTTTGCCTGAACCCGGCTGATGTTATACACCTCTCACCAGACTTTTAAACCGGATCTACATCAATGACAATTCTGACACTTTTATAATCCTGCAGGGACCTGAATATTTCCAGCTGACGGGTAAGCTCAGCTTTGCTTTGTTTCCCCTGCAAACCTTTGCCGGTTTTCAGCAGTAAATTCTTGATATAAAGATTTCTGATCCTTGAAACCAACGGATACTCGGGACCCAGCAACAATGCGCCAAAGGCTGGCTTCAGCATGCCAGCCAGGGCGGAGGCCGCTTTGTTCAGCAATTCAGCATCACGGTGCATCAGGGAGATTTCAATCAGCCTGAAATACGGAGGAAATCTGTACTTATGCCTGTCCGCAAGTTGCTGTTCAAACATGGCATCGTAATTGTCATCCACCACCCACTGAAGCAGGGGATGTTTGGGATTGTTGGACTGTATCATCACCAGCCCGCGTTTATGCTTGCGCCCGGCCCGGCCGCTTACCTGGGCCATCAGCTGATAGCTTCGCTCCAGCGCCCGGAAATCGGGGTAACTCATCATCCCATCCGCGTAAAGCACGCCCACCAGACTTACATTGTCGAAATCCAGGCCTTTGGTAACCATCTGGGTTCCCACCAATACATCAATCCTCCGCGATTCAAAATCCCCGATGATGCGTTGATAGGCATTTTTGGTCCGCGTGGTGTCGAGGTCCATCCTCCCGATTACCGCATCCGGGAAAAGAATGGAAAGTTCCTCCTCCACCTTCTCCGTGCCAAACCCCCGCATTTTTATGGCCGGACTGTGGCATTCGGGACAAACATCCGGAACCCGGGTAGCGTACCCGCAGTAATGGCACTTCATCACATTCACCTGCTTGTGATAGGTGAGCGTAACATCACAGTTGATGCATTGCGGAATATAATGACAGGTGTCGCATTCCAGCCTGAGCGAAAATCCACGACGGTTCTGGAAAAGGATAACCTGTTCCCCTGCACCCAGGGCTTGCTTGATTGCATCAAGCAACTGCGGTGAGAAATGCGACTTCATCCGTTTCATCCTGGCCTCTTCCCTGATATTTACAATCCGGATTTCCGGCATCTGCATACTGCCAAAACGCTCATTCAGGTTAACGAGGCCATATTTACCGCTCACCGCGTTAAAATAACTTTCAACGGAAGGCGTGGCAGAGCCTAACAAAACAGGACATTGGTGCATATATCCGAGCATTGTGGCAGCATCCCTGGCATTATACCGGGGGGCGGGATCGTTTTGTTTATAGGAGCTGTCATGCTCTTCATCTACTATAATCAGCCCCAGGTCGGTAAATGGCAGAAACAGGGCCGACCGTGCCCCGAGCAACACCTGGTAGGGCTGGTTTTGCTGATTGTCCGAAAGTGGAATGTTGGCCTTATTCCAGATCTCAATCCGCTCAAACTCGTTATACTTTGAATGGTAAACTCCGACTTTATTGCCGAAATACTTCTGAAGCCGCCTGATAATCTGGGTTGTCAGCGCGATCTCCGGAAGAAGATACAGCACCTGCTTCCCCTTACTTATGACTTCTTCAATCAAATGAATATATACCTCCGTCTTCCCGCTCGAAGTAACCCCCTTTAACAAGGCGATTCCGGTTCCGTTCAGCAGGCTTTTCAGCTCAGCAAGTACCTGTTGCTGAGCGTCAGAGAAGATGATGTTCCGTGAACTGTCGCTTGCATCATCATGCATCAGACGGCTCACATTGCGCGAATATGTTTCCAGTATCCCCTTTCTGATCAGCGCGTCGAGCTGGGACGCGCTGATATCCGGGGTTTTGAGCAATTCGGGCCGGCTGACTTCAACCGGATGCTCCGAAAAACAACGGCTGATGCTGAGGTAAGCCATCAAAGCCTGCAGTTGTTTGAACGCCCTTTTGCTAAGCCTGTCCATTTCAGCATGCAACAGCGATTCATCATGGTAGGCTTCTGTCAGGCGTATACAGGTTTCAGTCCGGGGCTTATATTTCTCGGTGATTTCTTCCTCCACCCTGACTATGCCCTTCTCTATCATCGTTTTTACCAGGGGAATCACTTTGGCCATCCCGACAATACGGCTGATATCGGTGAGTGTCAGGATATTCTGCAACTCAAGGGCTTCCACCACCATAAACTCGCGGTCGCTGAGCACTTCTCCATCCTTAACATACTCAGGATCCATTACCACCCGGGTTTCACTGGCCAGTTTATACGCCGAAGGCAGGGCAGTATTCATCACTTCGCCCACTGTACATAAATAATATTCGGCCATCCACTCCCACAGCAGGAATTGCTTTTCGTTCACAACCGGCCATGGATCCACAACCGCGAGCACATACTTAACCGACATCACCGCAGGCGCCTGTTGATGTATCCGCCTGACCAGCGCTGTATAAAACTTCTTCTGACCGAACTGCACCACCACACGCATGCCCGGAGCAATCATCCCGTTCAGCTCCCGGGGTATCCTGTAGGTAAAATAGCCCTTAACAGGAAGCGGAAGCAGAACTTCCGCAAATAAAGTGATGGTTTCCTGATTTGTCAATGTGGTATTCTTTTCAACGATCAAAGATACAAACCCCCTGAAAATGTTCAGGAATATTTCTTAACACCCTGCCCGGTCCGCGCAGCCTGATTCCGGACAGCCGCTTGCCCTGTCTTCTGAAATTCGTCATTTTATTTTATCTGCCCGAAATGAAAGCTGAAAAATGATTAACTTAGCATTGATGGACATACTGGCATCCATTAGCCTAAAGTCCTGATTTAACATATTTTACCATAAACACACTGCATCATTCCTGTTGATATTGGTGCGGAAGGTTTTTATTCATCAAAAATAAATCTGAAATATGCGCTGGACCGGAAGACGTGGAAGTTCAAATGTTGAAGACCGCCGTGGCATGTCGGGCGGCAAGATGGCCCTTGGCGGGGGATTAGGCACCATTGTTATTGTTCTGATAGTCTGGCTCATGGGCGGTGACCCCGGCCAGATGCTGGGAGGCCTGGAATCAGGGCAAACTGAACAAACAGTGGAGACTTCAGCCGAGGAAGATCAGATGGCCCAGTTTGTATCGGTGGTACTTGCCGATACTGAGGATGTCTGGAAAATGATCTTCAATCAGTCGGGACAAACCTACCGGGAACCTAAACTGGTACTTTTCAGGGATCAGGTGCAATCGGCATGCGGATATGCCAGTGCTGCCAGCGGACCCTTCTACTGTTCGGGCGATGAAAAAATATACATCGACCTGAGTTTCTGTGATGTATTGAAGACCCGTTTCGGCGCTCAGGGCGATTTTGCAATAGCTTATGTAATTGCGCATGAAGTGGGCCATCATGTTCAGAACCTGCTGGGAATCCTCGGGGAAGTGCAGGCACAGCGTGCCCGCCTCAGCCAGACAGAAGCCAATGCACTTACCGTAAAACTCGAGTTGCAGGCTGACTTCCTTGCCGGGATGTGGGCCCACCATGCCGACCGCATGATGGATATCCTCGAAACCGGGGACATTGAAGAAGCATTACGCGCCGCGGCTGCCGTCGGCGACGACAATATCCAGCTGAAATCACAGGGCCGTATTGTCCCCGACGATTTTACGCACGGCACCTCCGAACAAAGGATGTCATGGTTCCGCAAAGGCTGGGAAACCGGCGACATTGCGCAGGGCGATACCTTCAGGAGGGGAGC
>CAZDBX010000009.1:23508-33786 GCA_964503805.1 uncultured Lentimicrobium sp.
TTTGACTCACTTCTCACTTCATTTCCTATCTTTGCAAAAAAAATTATAGTCATGAACAGAGGACCTGTTTCACAATTTATTGAGCATCACTACAGGCATTTTAACGCCGCCACCGTGGTGGATGCCGCGAAATCTTACGAAAAACATCTGGCTGAAGGCGGAAAAATGATGATCACCCTTGCCGGAGCCATGAGCACTGCCGAGCTGGGCATCTCCCTGGCCGAAATGATCCGTCAGGACAAGGTACAGATCATCAGCTGCACCGGCGCCAATCTTGAAGAAGACATTATGAACCTGGTTGCCCATAGCCACTACAAACGGGTGCCGCACTACCGCGACCTCACCCCGCAGCAGGAATACGAACTGCTGGAACAGGGCATGAACCGCGTTACAGATACCTGTATCCCAGAAGAAGAGGCTTTCCGCAGGATTCAGCATCACATCGAAAAAATATGGAAAGACGCCCAGGCAAATGGCGAGCGCTTTTTTCCGCATGAATATATGTACAAGCTGCTGCTCAGCAAGGTTATGGAAAAGGATTATGAGATAGATCCCAAACATTCGTGGATGCTGGCCGCTGCCGAGAAAAACCTTCCGATCATCGTTCCGGGCTGGGAAGACAGCACCATGGGAAATATTTTCGCTTCTTACTGCATCAAAGGCGAACTCAACCCCTCCACCATGAAGTCAGGCATCGAATACATGATATACCTCTCGGAATGGTACCGTAAGAATTCCTCCGGCAAAGGGGTTGGATTCTTCCAGATCGGCGGGGGCATTGCCGGTGATTTCCCCATCTGCGTGGTACCCATGATGTATCAGGACCTTGAATGGCACGACGTTCCTTTCTGGTCATACTTCTGCCAGATCAGCGATTCAACCACCTCTTACGGATCCTATTCAGGCGCGGTTCCCAACGAAAAAATCACCTGGGGGAAACTCGATATCGACACCCCGAAATTCATCATCGAGAGCGATGCAACCATCGTCGCCCCCCTGATCTTCGCCTGGCTGCTGTGCTGGTAATTCTCGCCGGTTCAGCCAGATAAACTGATAATTAAGGGATTAACCCCGGGATAAACTTCCGGGGTTTATTATTTCCAGACAAAACTGGTAACAGATGTTGCCGGCAGGTTCACGGTGAAAATCCGCGGTCCCTGTTCCACGGCAAACCGCACGGCATCGCCGCTGTAATTTGCGGCAATCAGCACCTTCGAACCATCGGTGTTCTGAAACGCCACCACCCCGGCATCACCGGCCGATTGCGGCAGATTAGCGCTGATTCTTATTGCCCCGGGGCGCACAAATTTCGAGAAATGGGCAATGGCATAATATTCCTCATTCCGGGTAATTTCGCCCGTTGTCTGATTAATGGTTATAACACCCCTGCAATTGTTGCACCCGTTGTTCTGAGGTCCGTAATTTTCATCCAATGCCAGGTTCCAGAGCAACGCGTTCTTCGACCAGTTGCGGGCTGTTCCGATAAAGATATGCCGCATATTCCACATCAGGTTGCCTGCAAAATCGGTGGCCCAGGCTCCACCGGAGATTTCGGTAAAATAGAGCGCCTTGTCGGGATGGGACTGATGTACCGTTCCCATAGCCGAAACATCCCCGGCATACGCGTGAAAAGCCGATCCGGTCACATATTTCCTGGCTTCGGGGTCATCGAGGATGGTAATGGGGTAATCGGGACGATCCCAATTGTGGTCGTAGGTAATAATTTTTGTGGAAATACCTTCAGTGGCAAACACCGGACCGAGGTTATTTTTGATAAACTGCAGCTGCTCATTAGCCTGCATCTGCATACATGGGTAATTTGCCGTAAAATGCAGGGGCTCATTCTGAATCGTTACCGCATCAATGGTAATACCTTCCTCCTTCATTGCCCGGATATAACGGACAAAATAATCGGCGTAAACCGGGTAACACTCCGCTTTCAACCTGCCTCCTGTCAGTTTACCGTTGGTTTTCATCCAGGCCGGCGGACTCCAGGGCGAACCCAGAATTCTGAGATCAGGGGATATTTTCAGGATCTCCTTCATCACCGGAATCACGTCATCCCGGTCCTGCGAAAGCGAGAACTGTTCCAGCCCGAAATCCGTCTGACCAGCAGGCAGATCGTTGTAGGTAAAGTCGGAAAGCGAAAAATCGGAAGCACCCATGGTCAGCCGGAGATAAGAAATGCCAATCCCGGCTTGCGGATTAAACAATTCATTCAACAGCGCCTGTCTTGTCTGTGGCGTTAATTTGCGGTTGATCAGCCAGGCCGAAGAACCGGTGAGCGCGGCGCCGTAGCCCTCCACTTCCTGATAGGCAATGGCGGTGTCAATCCTGAGCACAGCCTGACCTGCAGGGACGCTGCTGATAAAGGAAATCTCCTTGCCTGCTGCCAGCAATTGCGCACGATCGCCTGTGGTTACCCATGATTTTACACCATTACCCTGCCCGGGTTCTTCAGGTTTGGGCTTATCCTTTTTGGTGCAGGCGGTCACGCCTGTTGAAAGCAGGAGAACTAAAATCAGTAATACCGGCAGTTTGCTTCTTTCAGCTTTCATCTCAGTAATCTTTAAACAACAGTTAAACGAAAATTCACAGGTAATTGCGCGCTCCCGGCAATCTCCGGGCAACCGTTAACCGGGGCGCATCCGGTAAAAGACGCGCCCCGGCGTGATTGCTATTTGAGCCTGGATGATCCGGTAAAAATCCGGATCTCAGATCAGTAACCCGGATTCTGGGTCAGCAGTTCATTTTTATCCAGCTCCGATTGCGGAATGGGCCACAACAGGCCGTTTTGCGTCAGGTTGTATCCGATCTTATTCCCGTCAGGGCCAATGGCGTTGTTGATCACCTCAATAGCCCTTCCGGTACGTTTCAGGTCAAACCAGCGCTTGCCTTCAAAGGCCAGCTCCAGCCGGCGCTCCTTTTCGATGGCGAGCCGCATGGCTTCCCGGGTCGATGCCTGGGTATCGGGCAGGTCAACACGGCCGCGGATCTGATTTACCAGCTGAGCAGCTCCGTTCACATCTCCGAGTTCGTTCAGGGCTTCAGCTTTCAACAATAAGATATCAGCCAGCCTTACTAAAATATAATTCTGCGGACTGGGCCATGTAATGTTCCGGTATTTATTCATAAAAGGATAATTGCCGGCAGGCCAGTTTGCATCCGACCATTTTCCGGTTACATCTTCAAATGATATTGAAGCATTTTTGCGGATCATATCGCCTTCATCGTTAAACGCTTTAACCAGGTCGTTGGAAGGAATATTGAACTTCTTCCAGTCGGTGCCCCTGAACATGCTGGCGCCCCAGTTGGCATCGCTGGCAGTTCCTGCATAATTCACCTCAAAAATGGATTCTGAGGAGTTCTCATTTTCATTATTCCAGAGCATGTCGAATTCGGGCAGCAGGGTATACCCTCCGGAAATCACCGCATCGCAATATTCCACTACTTTGTTGTAATCTTTCGGTTCCATGGTGGCGTAGACCTTCGCCAGGTAGGCATTGGCCGCGCCTTTGGTGGCAAAGCCCTTGTGCGGCTGGGTGGTTTTAACATTGGCCAGGGCATATTCAAGGTCAGCAATAATCTGTTCATATACTTCGGCCATGGGTTTGCGCTCGGGATAAAGCTGGGGATAAATTTCATCCAGATCCGCGGCACTCACGCTGGTAACTTCTTTCAATTGCAGCGGAACATCGCCCCAAAGCTGAACGGCTTCAAAGTACATCACCGCCCTGACAAAGGAAGCTTCACCTTTTATCTCCTTTTTGCGCTGTTCGCCGAAAGAGGGATCCGGCGTTGCTTCAACATTGTTGATGACCAGATTGGCCTTCCCGATGGTTTGATAGAGATAAGCCCAGTCGCGGTTTACATTAGAATTCGTGGCTACAATCCGGTAATCATCGATCTGGAAATTGGAAGGGTTATCGGCACCGGCATAAGCGTCGTCCGATTGCGCATCGCCGTTGACCAGCCAGTCAAGCTGCCAGTACTCATTCTGAAAGTCGCCGTAAACGGCACTTAGCGCAGCTTCCGCTTCATTCGCGGTCTTGAAGATGGTGTCGCCCCGCTCTTCTATAAAAATGGAATTACCTGTGGGTTCAATATCCAGAAACTTTTCGCAGGACGCCAAAGTCAGGACAAACGACAGAAACAGGCTGTATTTAAATATGTTTTTCATGATTCAACGTTTTAAAATTCAACATTTACGCCAAAAACAAAGGTACGCGACTGTGGATAGGTACCATAGTCAATTCCCACTTCCACAGCACTGTTTCCGTAAGCATTCACTTCCGGATCAAATCCTGAATAATTGGTAATGGTGAACAGATTCTGCGCAGTTACGTAGACTGACAAGTTCTTCACAAAACTAAGTTTCTGATTGTCTTTCAGCACATTGTACGACAAGGTGGCCGATTTCAACCTGAGATAGGAACCGTCTTCAATAAAACGGGTGGAGTTCCGCACATTATCTACATTTCCGCCGCCTACAGCCCTGGGGATATCGGTATTCGGGTTCTCTGGCGTCCAGCGGTCGAGCACGGCCACCGACTGGTTTTTGCTGTCGAACATCCCTTCCAGATCGATGCGGGTGGCATTGAAAATGTCATTCCCGTAAGAGCCCTGGAAGAAAAGATTCAGGCTGAAATCCTTGTAAACAAGATTATTGGTGAAACCAAATGTAACCTTAGGCATGCCGTATCCTATCACGGTACGGTCGCCCGGATCAAAGATCCCGTTGTTGTTCACATCCTTATACATGATGTCTCCCGTTTCCGGATTCACCCCTTCCGAAACATAACCGTAAAATGTTCCCAGCGGATCACCTACCTTCACCCTGGAAGCATACTCATTGTTGCTGTATATACTTCCAAAATAATAGACTGGCGTATATTTGAGATCCGCCACTTCATTTTTGTTGAGCGAAAGGTTAAACTCGGTGGTCCAGTTGAGTTCGCGGTTGTCGATGTTGACTGTATTCAGACTGAATTCAAGACCTTTATTGATAATCTCTCCTGCATTGGTCAGAATAGATGAAACCGGAAGTGAGCTGGTGAGTTGCACATTCAGCAAAACATCCACCGTCTGTTTGTGATAGGCATCAAATGTAAACAACACCCTTCCTTCATACATGGTAAGGTCAATTCCAAGGTTTGTCTGACGGGTTGTTTCCCACTTCAGGTCAGGATTTCCATAACTCGACTGGTAGATACCGGGGCCTGCAAGCGGATCCTGCGGATCGCGGCGGTAATATGACCACAGGGCATAAGCCGCATAGTCGCTCAAACCTTCCACATTTCCGGTAACCCCGTATCCTCCGCGGATTTTCAGGTCATCAATAAAAGTTAGTTTCTGCATAAAAGGTGC
Organism: uncultured Lentimicrobium sp.; assembly: GCA_964503805.1. Lineage (GTDB taxonomy): Bacteria > Bacteroidota > Bacteroidia > Bacteroidales > Lentimicrobiaceae > Lentimicrobium. Next base: position 28,876 of record CAZDBX010000009.1, read on the forward strand.
GGAAGAGAGCCGGTAGCCCGCGGAAAAGGCCGGCATGGTTCCCCATTTGTTCACCAGCTTGGAACTTCCGTCGCGGCGCAGCGAGAAGGTTGCATAATACTTTCCGCCGAAATCGTAGTTAAGCCTTCCAAAGAAAGAAACCAGTGAATTTGCACCATGCCAGGTCCCACCGGTGCTGATCTGATTTGCCGCCCATATATCTTTAACATTGGTGTCTTCCGGAAAATCCCTGCCTTCTATGTAGGTCCCCCTGCCTTCGTATTTGCGGAGCGAATTTCCGGCAAGGGCTGAAATGGTATGATCTCCTGTTTTAACGGTGTAATCAAACAGGTTCTCAATCTGAATCACCATATGGCTGGAGTTGTCTGACTGCCCGATTCCATTGTTCTGCCTTCCGTAATTGGTACGCAGTGGATCCAGGTAATAATCCCAGCGGCGGCTGGTGATGTCGGCACCGGCGCTGGAACGGAACTTAAGTCCTTTGGCCAGATTAATTTCGGCTTCCACCGTGCCCAGCACCTTATTGTCGCGGGTGAGCTGATCGGGGCCCTGCATGTAGGCAACAGGGTTTTCCCATGAGGGCTGGAAGGGATTCGGATCGAACCAGCCACTGCCGTCCTGCTTGTAAACATTCAGGAATGGAGGGGTATTCAGGGCACTCATAATCACCCCGCCCCTGCCCGAACTGGCATTGTCCGGCGTGTCTTTGGAATCAATCGTCCAGGCTGAAAGGCTGGTCTTCAACTTGAACCAGGACCTGATTTCGTTGTCGAGGTTCATCCTGAAGGTATAACGGTCGAAACGGGCCGGTTTTACCATTCCCTGCTCGGTCAGGTAACCCCCTGATACAAAGTATCGGCTCTTTTCGTTTCCACCCGAAAAAGAAGCCTGATACGATTGCTGATAACCGGTTCCGAAGGTCTCATCGGCCCAGTCGCCGAATCGGGTCCATGTCGGGTCATAGGCAATGCCGATCTCATTCATCAGATCCCTGTATTGCCGGGTATTGAGCACATCTATGTTTTTCCGGAGTTTTGAGAAGCCGAAGTAAGTATTAAACGAAATCACCGGCTTGTCGGCACTTCCCCTTTTGGTCGTGATCAGCACAACCCCGTTGGCGGCAGCGGCACCGTAGATGGCTGCCGCGGAGGCATCTTTCAGAATGGTCATCGACTCAATATCATTGGGATTCAGTCCGTTGATGTCCGTTGTACGGATGCCGTCAACAATATAGGCCGGCTCATTGCCTGCCAAAACAGAGGTAGCTCCACGCACGCGCACGGCCAGTCCGCTGCCCGGCTTGCCCGAAGGCTGGGTTACCTGCACACCGGCAGCTTTTCCCTGCAATGCCTGGGCTACCGTGACAATAGGCCGGTCTTTCAGCGCCTTGTCATCCACCACCGCCACAGCTGTGGTAATGTCTTTCTTTCGCTGAACACCGTATCCTACTACCACCACTTCGTCGAGTAATTTGCTGTCCTCGGCCAGTGTGATGTTGATGACTCCCTGCCCGGAATAGACAATTTCCTGACTCACAAAACCCATAAAACTGAATACAAGGGTTTTGCCGTTCTCCACATTCAGGCTGTAACTACCATTGATATCAGTAGTTGTGCCTGTAGCCGTTCCCTTGATCAGAACGGTAACGCCCGGCAGTCCCAGCCCGCCGGCATCAGTAACTTTCCCTGTCAAAGGCCTGCCTTGCGAAAACGCAAACAGCGAAGCCAGGGTAAATGATATAATCAGCAGTAGCTTATTCATAACCTTTTCTTTTAACTTCATGAATTTGTTTTTTTCAGATTTTTAAGAGGTTATCCTGACCCTAACGCTCGAGCACAGCCGACCACGAGGAACTTCCGTCATGCGCGGCCGAGACATCCACCGTTACAAAGAGATACTCTTTCGTACCTGTGTTGGCATATCCCACCACCTCGTAAGTGTTTGTGGAATTGCCTCCGTTGGGCGGGTCGGAAGCGTTCATGTTTTCACCGCCAAAATAGCCTTTATAAAATCCTATAAAGGCGGCCCTGTTTATCCCGTTGGTCAGGGTAATCTTCGCCCTGTCGCTGCCTGAGGCAGGGATAAACGCCCAGGTATGAATTCCACTGCCGAAAGCTGCCCCGTTGCCGCTGGCAGCAATCTCATCATCCGAAATACATCCGTTTGTTCCGCCGAAATACCCGTCGTTGCGGGCATCGCCGTTGGTCTTGTATTCATAAACCCCTCCGGCGCTGAAAATAAACTCATCATTGGCAATACACGACCAGTCATCTGTACCGGTCGATGATCCGTCAAGAGACGTAAGCGGTAAACTCCACCATCCGTCGCTGGCCATGGCAGGCCCGACAAAAATGGATTTCTCATCCAGCCTGACCTTCCATGCGCCACCCTGAATATCTGTTGCCACAATATTCTCCTTTGATATAAAATGGAATTTCAGTGCCGTACTGAAACCATTGGCATTGGTGGCCGTAAGTTTGATGTTGAAGGCCCCGTCGGTGGCATAGGTATACATGGGATTGTTTTCGGTTGAGGTCTGTCCGTCACCGAACTCCCACAAATAGGAATCGGCGAGGGTGGAAGTGTTGGTAATGGTGATGGTGCGTCCACTTGCTGTAAATGAAAACTCAGCCGTGGGTGCAGGACCGGGAATCGGTGGTTCGTCGGCCGGATTGTCATAATGCACCAGTACAAAACGCCAGTAGGCGGGCTGGGGCGCCGTTCCGCCCGTCATGTAGGAAGTCTGCAGAATCAGGGTATCCACAGGTCCGTCGGTGAGTTTGATGATACTATAGGTAACCGACTGCTGAGGTACAGTTACTTCAGCATCCGTTGCTACCTTCGACAGACCGATGTAGGCGCCAAGTCCGATCACTTTCAGGGTAGGCTGATCTCCCGATGTGAGCTCAAAACTGTGGACACCACTGCCCCAGGCCGAAAGATCCTCACCACTCAGGCCGACCATCTGGTCGGTGGAGGCACAGATATTCGAAGGGAAAAATACACCGCCTTCAGCCCAGTAGTCGCCTTTGGAGTCAAACTCCATCACACCGCCGCGCCTGAAGATCCATTCATCGTTCAGCATACAGGGGCGGTTGGCCAGCTCATCGTTCTGACGGCCCATTGCCCACCAGATGGAGGAGAAATTTGCAGGCCCGACTTCAAGCGGGTACCTGCCGGTACTTACATCCCGCAGCAGTTTCCACGTTTTCTCCGTGGCGCCTACCAGCTTGGCGAGTTCCACATCAGGGTCGGCAATCACCAACTGCACTGTGAAAACATCTTTTGCCCCGTTCGAAGCGGTAGCCGTTAGCGTTACAGTATACACGCCCTCAGCCTGATAGGTATGAACAGGTTCGGTTTCACCCGACAAAGTGGTGTTGTCGCCAAAATCCCACATGATCTCCGGCGCTTCTTTGATCGCGTTCGCATAACTTTTGAACGCGACTTTACGGAAGTCAGCCTCGTCAACCTTATAGGTAAAACTGGCAATCACATCATCCTCTTTGTCCTTTTTGCATGCCGTAAGCTGGCTGATTGCCAGCAACAGCAGCATGGCCCATTGGATTCTGAATAATTGTTTCATTTTTGATTGGTTTGGTTTGGTTTGTATTTGGTTTTGCCTGTAATCAGTCTATTTAACACCCTCAAAATTCAGTCATGCCCAAAATTGCCTGCATTCAAAGTATATCCATTATACAACAATTTTGAAATCAATTCTCCTCCGGTTTTTTTCGTTTCGATCACTCACATCGATAACTCAATGTTTATGAACTTTATAGACAAACAATATCCTGAGATTACATCAAAGCTTTTAATATGTGTACTTAATACACTATGTTTGTGTATTTAATACACTAAGTGGCAGTAAAGCTAAGTGAACTTTTTTAAAAAAACAAGAAAAAAATCAAGGCTTTTAAAGACAGTCAAAAAAATTAGATCCGGTTTGGTCTGCGGAAGAGGCAATTGAGATGAACTTTTGATATGCTGAAGCCCCCCGAACTGGTGTTTGTTCAGCGCAGGTATTATTGCACTGATTATAAATATTTAACCGGTTAAGCATTGTCAAATGCATAAACCTGGTCAGAGCCTCCCGCAAACAACAGTTAAGCAGGGTACTGCAATTGCAGACCTTCCACCCGCAGCCATGCTCATACGCGAAGAATCCGCTATCTGAGCATAAACTCCTGTTATATCATTTCAGTGCAGAAGTATATCTGAGTGTTAGTATAGTGTTCAAAAGCCTGGCTGCGATAAAATTAGGCGCCTTGTTGTATTTGATCGGGACGAGTCCGGCAATACACACTCCGGCAATGTTCGACTTTTCGCTTACTTTAGTGAGTATTTCAATAAATCCCGACCATTGAAGTCCTCCGGGCTCCGGTGTAGCTACCGCCGGCATCAGCGATGGATCGAGTACATCCAGGTCAATGGTGACAAAAACATTCCTTGTTAATTTATTCAGAAAATCATACATCCAGGTCTTATTGGATCCGTCGAGCATACTTCCGGCGTAAAACATCCTGCCCGGCTCCACTGTCTCACGTTCAGCAAGGCTCATGCTCCTTATACCTGCCTGAAGTATTGGTGCATGAGCCGCTGCATGCTTCATTACACAATGGTGATGGTAAGCAGTACCCCCAGCTTCAGTGCTTCCGGCCGCATGGGCATCAAACTGCAGAATAGTAAGGTCCTTATCTTTATAATAATCGGCAAATGCCCTGAATGCCCCGATGGCAACGGTATGTTCTCCGCCAACAATAACCGGGAATTTCTTCTTCTTAAGCAGTTGCAGGGTTCTGACCTGCACCTCTTTGATCATTTTTTCGGCAGAACGCTCCCTGACAGCCTCCGCTGTGTGTATGCCGGCCTTATAGGCTTCCGAATCGGAATGAATATCATACAGGTCGA
>CAZDBX010000010.1:0-32733 GCA_964503805.1 uncultured Lentimicrobium sp.
AACTGTTCAGGGACCTAAAACCACCTATGGTACGACAATAGAATTGGTAGATGTTACTGTTATCAGGATCAATAAGTCACTTGTGAAAGTTGATTCGGTAGCAAACGCAGTGCTTCCTCTCGAAGGTGGTGAATTCATAGCATACCTTACCTGCAAAGGACAAGGCGTATCGGTAGATATCCCTGAAGATGCCAAGTCATGGTTGTCAATTTCGTCAATTGAGTCGGCAGGCGAACAAGTAGTTGTGAAATTCAACGCCATTGCCAATAACGGCGGAGATCGCAGCACTACCATCATATTCCGCACCACAGACGGGACTAAAAACTACTCAACAGAAACAACGCTGAGTCAAACAGGAGCGATTATTGATGCAAGTATCGCACAATTCCTTGAAGCGCCGGTTGGTGATACACAATATCGGTTGGCAGGTGTTATTACCAGTATTGCCAATGATACATACGGCAATTTATACCTGAGAGATTTCTCAGGTGAAACGTTTGTTTATGGTATCCAGGATTTTGCTCAACTAGGACTAAAAGAAGGTGACATTATCACAATTGTTGGAAAACGTGCCGCTTATCAAGGAACCCCGCAAGTTGGTGGTGCTGTTCTGGAAAGCTCAATTCCCGTAACTCCGATTACTATTGCAGAGGTACTGACTAAACCTGATGACCCCAATACTTACTATATGGTAACCGGTGAAATAACATCAATCGCCAATGAAACATATGGTAATCTATATTTGTCAGAAAACGGCAGTGAAATCTACCTGTATGGCTGTTATCCGGGTTATGGTGCAACCGGCGATGACAGAAAATACCTTTTAGCTAACGAAGGCATTGTTGTTGGTGATATACTGACAGTAATTGCTACAAAGGGTTCCTATAACGGAGTGGATCAACTTTCAAATGGCATCTATTTCAGCCACGTAAGTGCTAAATAAAATGTAATTTTCTTCATTATTTATATAATGGAGTGAAACAAAAAGAGGCTGTTTAAAAGAACAAGCCTCTTTTTGTTTTGACAGGTTAATCCACTACTTCGTGAAAAAATTAAGCGGCGATAGTGAAAACATAATTCTTCCACGTAAATAGTACAAAATGAAAACAAGTAACGGTTACGCACTTATCACCGGCGCCTCGGGCGGCATTGGTTTCGACCTGGCAGTATTGATGGCTTCCAGAGGCCACAACCTTATCCTCACAGCGCGTTCGGAGGAGAAAATCACCAATCTGGCCAGGCAGTTGTCGAAAACCCATGAGATTGAGGCCGTTGCATTCCCAGCAGACCTTTCTGTCGCAGATGACAGGGAAAAACTACTGGAATTTATCCGGAACCACAATTACCACATTGAGATACTTGTCAATAATGCCGGCTTTGGCGATCTGGGACCTTTCGAACATGCCGACTGGGATAAGACCCATCAGATGATACAACTGAACATCACGGCGCTCACGCACATGAGCAGGGTGTTGATCCCCGGAATGCGGAAGTTTAAAAGTGGCAGAATTCTGAACGTCGCCTCTGTCGCAGCGTTTATGCCGGGTCCCCTGATGTCGGTGTATTACGCCAGCAAAGCCTATGTGCTTTCGTTTTCCGAAGCCCTGGCAGGAGAGCTAAGGGGCAGTGGCATTACTGTGACAACTCTTTGTCCGGGCCCTGTAGCTACCGGCTTTCAGGAAAAGGCCGAATTCAACGATCCGGCACTGATGAAAATATTAAAACCGGCCACACCGGCAGAAGTTGCGGAATATGGTTACAAAGCGCTGATGAAAGGCAAACGGCTGGCTATACATGGTTTCATGAACCGCTTCATGATCTTCAGCCTGCGCTTTTCTCCACGACGGATGGTTTCGGAAATGGTAAAGAGACTCCATCAGTAAACCGCTTTCCGTTTTTTTTGAAAAACTGTAATCTTTCTGAATCTTTTTCGTCTAACCTGATAACTATTTACAACAACAGTAAAACTGTGTTGTTCTATGATAACTCTTCCGGTATTAATCAAACCATATCTTATGAAAAAGATCAGTATTCTGGTAATTGTCATGATCATGACCACAATTTCAGCATCTCTCCTGGCGCAGGACAGTAAACTTCCACCGCTCCTGGACCGTGAGCTTTTCTTCGACAATCCTGAAATCTCAGGCGGGCAGTTATCGCCTGACGGGAAGTTCATTTCATTTGTAAAGCCATACAATGGTGTAATGAATATCTGGGTAAAGACGCTTGAGGAGCCTTTTGCTTCAGCGCGCCCGCTTACCGCCGATAAACAGCGTCCGGTACGTTCCTATTTCTGGTCGAGAGACGGAAAATATATCCTCTACGTTCAGGACAAAGGCGGTGATGAAAACTTCAACATCTACGCCGTAAATCCGGCTGAGCAAGCCCCTGCCGGCGCTGAGGTCCCCGAAAACCGCGACCTCACCAACCTCAAGGGTGTCAGGGTACAGATTTATTCAGTCCCCAAAACCGATCCGGATGCCATTTATATCGGCCTGAATGACCGCGATCCGGCCTGGCATGATTTGTACAGGATGAAACTTTCGACAGGCGAGCGTACCTTAATCCGTCAGAATTCGGGTGAAGACCGCATCACCGGATGGATATTTGACTGGGACGACCAGCTGCGCCTTGCCATGCGGGCCAATGCCGACGGTAGCAACGACATCCTGAGGGTTGACGACAACGGGTTTACCCCGATTTACACGACCAATGTATTTGAAACTGCCTACCCGGTTGCCTTTGACAAAAATAATCAAAGGGTTTATCTTATCACCAACAAAGGGGATGATGTGGACCTTACCCGGCTGATCCTGCTTGATCCGAAAACCCTGAAGGAAGAATTCGTTGAAGCAGACCCCCGGCAACGTGTTGATCTGGGGGATGTGGCATTCTCGGATCTCAGGCGTGAAATTATTTATACTTCCTATGAAGATGACCGCAACAGGCTCTACTGGAAAGATAAGGATTTTGAAGCTGACTACAAACGCATCAGCGAGCAGTTGCCGGGCGTTGAACCTTATTTTGCAAGAACGACCGCTGACGAGCGGTTCTGGATTATCGGCTCATACAGCGATGTGGATCCGGGAACAACTTACCTTTTTGACCGCGTCACCAAAAAACTCACCTTCCAGTACCGGCCGCGGCCCAATATCCCGGTTGAACACATGGCAAACATGCAGGCCATCCGCTATCCCTCTTCCGACGGGCTGGAAATACCCGCTTACCTGACACTTCCCAAAGGGGTTGAGCCTAAAAACCTCCCCCTGATCGTGATGCCGCACGGAGGCCCCTGGGCCCGGAGCGGATGGGGATTTAATTCGTATGCCCAGTTTCTGGCCAACAGGGGCTATGCCGTGCTTGACCCGAACTTCAGGGCTTCAACCGGATACGGTAAAAAGTTTATCAATGCAGGAAACAATGAATGGGGACGCAAAATGCAGGATGACATTACCTGGGGTATTAAGTACCTTGTAAAACAAGGCATCGCCGACCCGGCCAAAGTGGCCATCATGGGCGGTTCTTACGGAGGATATGCCACCCTGGCGGGACTTGCATTCACTCCGGAGGTATACGCCTGCGGGGTTTCCATCGTCGGACCTTCAAACCTGATCACCCTGCTGAACTCCATTCCTCCATACTGGGAATCCATACGCACCGTATTTCACAAACGTATGGGTGATCCTTCCACACCTGAAGGCGAAGCTGACCTGAAAAAAATGTCACCCCTCTTCTCGGCCGACAAAATTAAATCACCGTTGCTGGTGGTTCAGGGCGCCAATGACCCAAGGGTAAAACAACATGAATCGGATCAGATTGTGGTAGCCTTACGCGACCGTGGTTTTCCGGTAGAATATATTGTTGCGCCCGACGAAGGGCATGGTTTCGCCCGGCCGGTCAACAACATGGCTATGCTGGCTGCTGCAGAGAAGTTTCTTGCACGCCATCTGGGAGGACGTTACCAGGAAAGTATGAAACCGGAAGTTGCAGAAAGGCTTAAGGAAATTACCGTTGACCCTAAAACGGTAGTATTGAAGACTCCTGAGAAATAATTTCCCGTTTTTCTGAGAAAAAGCCTGTGCATGGTCGATTACCATGCTCAGGCTTTTCTTTATATTCAATATGACAACAGCTGACCATCAGGCTTTCACAGGATGATAATTCAGCAAGCAGAATAGAAAAAAAAAAAAATACGGGCATATAGCTTTAAGTCAAGTCTTTGATTAATTTCATGCCGTCAAACTGCGAAGGCCCGACTTGATGATGTTATGATGAAATTTAATTCCATCCAACACCTTTTTCAACTTACACATTGCTTTATATCAAGCAATTACAACAGGCACCCTCTGCCGGATTTTTACGATCCTGCCGCAAATGATCTTTCGAGAAACCAGTATTTCTGCACCCGGAACGCTGTCAGTAATGTAAGTGTTACGTCCGGCATTCATCAAAAGACCGATGCATACCCGGTAAACTGCATCTGAGTTTCCACTCCCTGACATTTTTAAAATTTCCCAAGGCGGATGTAAATATTTACACCCTGAGAACTAATAATATAACATAACCAGAAATTATGAGCACCACCCGACTGCAAGAGAAGAGAGAAAATGTGTTGTTTGCACAGCACGAGATAGAAGAAATTCTGAATTCCGGAAAGTATCCTGAGGAAATCCTTGAAGTTGTCAGGAAAGAAAATCTGCTGCCTGCCGGCCTGCTCAACAGGCTTCAGGCAGCCTACCCTGCCTATTCGGCTTTCCGCAACAAGGCACTTTTCTCGACAAATGACAAAAAGCAGTATTCCGGATTGAAAGGATTTCGCGAAATCCTGACCAGGCTGGAAGAAAACGGCATCCACATCGGGCACTACGAAGAAAGGGAACTTTTTATCAAAGTTTACCGCTTTATGGCAACCCGTCATGTACTCAATGCCATTAACTGGGATAACTTTAATGAAGATTCCATTTTCCAGCTTGTATTTCCGCAGCCCGGAATGATCCGGCAAGATGTGGCCAACGCCTACCTGAATGCCGGCAGTGATGAAGAAAAACAGAAGATTGTTAAAGATTACATCAGGGAAACAAACCCTCACGATGGCAAGCAGCAACTGAATAAACCCGCATTTATCAACGACGAGGGAGAACTGGAAATTGTCGAAGGCAGTCAGCACAAGTATCCTCAGTGCCAGCTTATTTTCGACGTACAGACGCAGAACTGTTTTGCATTCTGCAACTACTGTTTCCGTCATGCCCAGGTAAGGGGCGATGAAGACATGTTCCTGCAGCGCGATATCGGGCAGATTCACCATTACCTTAAGCGTCATCACGAAGTTACTGACATACTGATTACCGGTGGCGACGGGGGCTTCATCAGTGCCGAACGTTTCGACGCCTATGTCAGGCCGGTCATGGAAGATCCTGCGCTGGGCCATATCAAAACCATCAGGCTTGGCACCAGGGTATTGACATTTAACCCGGAAGTAATCCTTATGCCGGACTATCAGCGCATGCTGGATATTTTCAGGGAATTGGCCGACAATGGCATACAGATGGTCCTGATGTCTCATTTTTCAACTCCGCGGGAGCTCATGAATCCCGTGACAGTAGCCGCCATCCGCAGGCTCAGGGCACATGGTGTAACACTCAAAAGTCAGAGTCCCATCATGAACTATATCAGTCTGTACACAGATGAAAACGGCATTGTGGATATTGACCGCTCGGCACAGAACTGGATTGACCTGGGCAACCTGCTGGCGATGCTTGGCGTAGGCTTTCATTCGATGTACATGGCGAGGCCAACGGGCGAACACCATTATTTTACACAGCCATTGGCAGTTGTAAATGAAGTTTTCAGCAAGGTATACCGCTCTCTCTCATCCATAAACAGGCCTTCCAGGTACATCACCATGACCTCTTCGGCCGGTAAAATCTCGATGCTTGGCACACTTGAGCTGCACGGCGAAAAGCTCTTTGCACTTAAATTCAATGAAGCCCGTAACATGGAATGGATGGATAAGGTGTACCTTGCCAGATACGATGAAACTGAAAACACCATCGCCAACCTGAAACCTTATGGCAGCGACCGTCATTTCTTTGAGGCTGAGCTGGAACAGATTGAGTCGAAGCTGGAACAAACCATTGAACTCACCAGAAGTAAAAAGGCTTAATCAAGATAATTATGATCAATAAAATTGTCGGAACTGCCAAAGAAGCCGTTGCGGAGATCTTCGACGGAAGCACAGTGATGATCAGTGGTTTCGGTGAAGCCGGAAGCCCGATCGAACTTATCCACGCCCTGATAGACCACGGTGCACGCAACTTAACCATTGTCAGCAACAATACAGGGAACGGGCACATCGGCCTCGCCGCCCTGATTGAAAACAAACAGGTAAAGAAAATGATCTGCTCTTTTCCCCGGACAGCCAATTCGGTTGTTTTTCCGGAGTTATACCGTCGCGGGGAGATAGAGCTTGAACTGGTACCACAGGGTACGCTTGCCGAGCGAATCAGGGCCGGAGGAGCCGGCATTCCGGCATTCTATACCCCGACATCAGTAAACACGCCCCTGGCTAAGGGTAAGGAAACCCGGATATTTAACGGCAATCCCTATGTGATGGAATATGGCCTTAAAGCTGATTTTGCATTGGTAAAATGTAAAATTGCTGACCGGTACGGCAATCTGCTTTACAATAAAACCGCCCGGAATTTCGGACCTGTGATGTGCATGGGCGCCCGCCGGTCCATTGTGCAGGCTTCCCGGGTTGTGGAACTGGGAATGCTCGATCCGGAAACGGTTGTAACCCCGGGAATTTTTGTCAACAAAGTGGTTGAAATTTCTAATCCGCTCAGCGAAAATCAGCTGATCAAAGAGAACAGGAGGTATCCATGGGCATAAATGAACACAAAGGATGGAGCCGCGACCAGATTGCCGCCCGCATTGCCGCCGACATTCCTGACGGAGCGTATGTTAATCTGGGTATCGGCCTGCCCGAACTTGTTGCCAACTACATTCCACAGGGAAGGGAAGTTATTTTCCACACCGAAAACGGATTGCTCGGCGTTGGCCCTTCACCGGCAAAGGAAGAAGAAGATGATGAACTGATCAACGCAGGCAAGAAGCCGGTTACTGCCATTCCGGGGGCCTGTTTCTTCCACCATGCCGATAGTTTCACCATGGTGCGCGGCGGGCATATCGACATCTGCGTGCTGGGTGCATTCCAGGTTTCGCGTGAAGGGGACCTTGCCAACTGGTCGACCGGCGAACCCGATGCCATTCCCGCTGTCGGCGGAGCGATGGACCTGGTACAGGGCGTAAAGACGATAATCGTATTCACACAGCATACCACCAAGTCCGGAGAACCAAAAATCGTGGAATCCTGCACCTATCCACTGACCGGCAAAGGCGTGGTAAGCCACATTTATACCGATTACGCCGTTATTGATGTAAAAAATGAAGGCCTTTTCGTGCGCGAAATGGCCCCCGGCATCGACTTTGAATTTCTGAAAAGCTGCACCGGCACTGAACTGAAACTATACGAATAAGTAAACCGTCACTCAATCACATCATGACACACCAGGAAGAATCAATGCCTGTTAATGGCAAAAAGGAAGAACAGCTGTATCAAAAAGCCTGCAAAGTGCTTCCGGGCGGAATAAGCCGGAATGTTGTATACAGGAAACCCCACCCCTATTATGTCTCGGAGGCTTCAGGGTGCTATGTTACCGATATTCACGGCGTGAAGCGGATAGACTTTGCCAACAATATCGCTTCGCTGATACACGGACATGCGCATCCACGCATCGTTGAAGCAGTTACACGCCAGATAAGCAAAGGTACAGCCTTCACTATTGGTACTGAAGCTGAGATTGAACTTGCTGATCTCATGTGTAACCGGGTTCCCGGATTCGACAAGATAAGGTTTGTGAATTCAGGTACAGAAGCGGTGATGGGTATGATTAAAACGGCCAGGGCTTATACCGGTAAACCGAAAATCGCCAAGGCGGAAGGAGGATACCACGGCAGTTTCGATGCCGCAGAAGTAAGCCAGAGTGCAAACCCTTCAAACTGGGGAGAAATTGACAACCCCAAAAGCGTTCCACATGTTCCCGGAACCCCTCAGGGTGTACTTGACAATGTGGTAGTATATCCTTTCAACGATGTAGAACGGACCATCAATATCCTGAACCGCCATGCCGGTGAAATTGCCTGCGTCATCACAGACCCCGTTCCTCACCGGATTGGCATGGTGCAGGCCACTCCGGAATTTGTCGAAGCGCTGTATAACTGGACACGGGTGAACAACGCCCTTTTGTGCTTTGATGAAGTGATCTGTTTCAGAGTTGATTACGAAGGTGCTCAATCAGGTTATAACGTAACCCCCGATCTGACTTCCCTGGGTAAGATTATCGGTGGCGGTTTCCCCATCGGAGCATTTGCCGGAAGAGATGAAATCATGAACATCCTTGATCCGGGTGGCAGTGATTTCAGGTTCCCGCTTTCAGGAACCTTCTCGGCCAATCCAGTATCAATGACAGCAGGAAAGATTGCCATGGAGATGCTTGATCGCGAAGCCATGAAAAAGTTGAATGATAATTCCGCCATCGCTGTCAGGCAGATTCAGGAAGCCGGCAAAATTGCCGGCATTCCGCTCAGCATTACCGGGAAGGGATCAATGTTCAAGGTTCACTTCCGTGATGTTGCCCCCACCACTTACAGGGAAAGCTATGAAGATGCCGCACTGAAGAAAATTATGACCCTCTTTCTCGACAAAATGTACGAGGAGGGCATCATCATGATCAATTCATGTTCATGTGTACTTTCAACGGTTATCACACAAAAAGAGATCGACATCCTGAGCGAAGCAATGCTGAACAGTTACAGGTACATTAAACCATTTCTGAAATCCTGAACTTTTACTGACTTACCAAAACCAAGAAATCATGCATAAGGAAGTATTTATCTGCGATGCCATACGAACCCCGGTCGGTAAATACGGAGGTTCGCTCTCGGCCGTTCGAACCGATGACCTGGCTGCCATTCCGCTCGAAAACCTTTTAAAAAGAAATCCCGGACTGAATCCGGGCGCCTTTGATGATGTGATGCTTGGCTGTGCCAACCAGGCCGGTGAAGACAACCGGAACGTGGCGCGAATGGCGCTGTTGCTGGCCGGGTTTCCGGTTGAGGTGCCGGGGGTAACTGTAAACCGCTTGTGCGGCTCGGGAATGGAAGCTGCCGGCGCCGCTGCACGGGCCATCAGAGCCGGTGAAGCACGCCTGATTATAGCCGGAGGTGTGGAAAGTATGACCCGGGCACCTTTTGTCATGGGCAAAGCCGGCGAAGCCTTCTCGCGACAGGGCGAGCTTTACGATACAACCATTGGCTGGAGGTTTATCAATAAAAAACTGGATAAAATCTATGGCACCGACTCCATGATCGAAACCGCCGAAAATCTTGCCGAAGCTTATAATATCAGCCGTGAAGACCAGGACCTGTTCGCTTTCAGAAGCCAGCAGAAAACCGCGCATGCCATCAGGGAAGGCCTTTTTGGTGATGAAATCGTGCCTGTTACCATTTCCGGATCCAAAGGAGAGTCCCGCATTTTTGATACCGATGAACATCCGCGGCTGACTCCCGCGGACAAGCTGGCCACGCTGAAAGTTATCTCCCGCCCGGGTGGCACGGTGACGGCCGGCAATGCTTCGGGCGTTAACGATGGCGCTGCGGCGCTTATCATCGCTTCGGAAGAGGCAGTTAAAGAATTTAACCTCACGCCCCTGGCCAGGATACTGGGGATGCAAAGTGCAGGTGTCCCGCCGCGTATCATGGGCATAGGACCAGTACCGGCAACGCATAAGTTACTGACATTAACCGGTCTGAGACTTGATGATTTCGATGTAATCGAACTTAACGAGGCATTTGCTGCACAATCGCTGGCCTGCATCCGTGAACTCGGCCTTGCTGACGATGATCCCAGAATCAACCCGCTGGGGGGTGCCATCGCCATTGGCCATCCGTTGGGCATGAGTGGCGCCCGCCTTATCACTACCGCCGTTTATCAGCTGCGCCGCAACAACCTGAACAAAGCCCTTTGCACCATGTGCATCGGGGTTGGACAGGGTATAGCGATGGCAATTGAAAGAGTTTAACCGGGGTATGGAGCCAGGTGCTTGTCCAATGATTCTTAGTCAATAGATTCATCAAACCGGAGCCGTTCCCGAAATAACGGTTCCGGTTTTTCATTACCCAATACTCTTAATAGATGGGATAGGATAAATGAATTAAGCTTAACAATAACGTCAATATTCCCAAGGCTTATTTCGGAAAACGAAAATTCACATAACAGCCGAATCGCAATAATTAAAAATTTACAAACACCTAAGCAACCGTTATTGCACAAAATAATTAACTTAGCAAGGCCGGCATAGTAAAAATCCGGCATCGATCCCTGCAAATTAAATCCGGATAACCGGCAACCTAAAAAATGATAAATGGAACAGGATCATGAAAATGTGCCGGTCAGAATCTACTCAGGATCACCCTGGCATGCGGCCCTGCTGAAGAGTATACTTGAAGATGCAGGTATTCCGGCATTTCTCAAAGATGAAAATATCGCCACCATTGCCCCCTGGTATGCATCGCCCGGAGGATACAACACCACCGATGTAGTGGTTGCAGGTCATGATTATGAGGAAGCCAAAGCCATTGCGGAAACATTTGAGCGAAACCTGAAGAATGGCGGATAATGCCTCGTAAACAAAAGGTTTTTTCAGGTGTTGAATTAAAAGTCGTATATCCTGTCAGCCGTGGCCCGATCAAAATATCTCATCCTGATTTTTCTGCTTTTTTCCGGTTTCAGCCTTCAGGCCCAAAGCTGGAAAACCTATCCATATCATGAGGAAGGCACACTGATCTATTTCCCACAGGACGAGGGTCGTCATCCCTCAGAGCCAACCGAGTGGTGGTACACCAATGGTTTCCTCACCGGCCTGAATTCCGGAAAAGAATACTCATTTATGGTTTCCTATTTCTATTATCCGGCCTTTGGCTTTGATGGTTTCCGGATATTAAATATTGCCGATGAAACCGATGAACAATTTTATCCTGAAACACTGCCCTGCACTTATCCGGTGATTTCGCAGGATATGCTTCACATTCAGACCCTTACCTGGGGCGGAGGAAGCGAACAATGGGTAACCCTTACGGATAACCAGGGAGAACTTATTCCTTTCGAATACCAGCTCAACGCCCAATCCGTATTCGGAAGCATTAACCTTGACTTCGCGGCAGTTAAAAAACCGCTGATGATCAACGATTCGGGTTTTGTCCTCCAGGGCGCAACCGCATACTCTTACTATTACTCGCTTACAACCCTTGAGGTAAGCGGCAGCATCACACTCAACGGATTCACCGAACCGGTTACGGGCGTCTCCTGGCTTGACCGGCAATATGGCACCTTCAACCCCAGCACCGGAGAAAACTATGAGTGGTTCTCCGTACAACTCTCCAATGGCATGGATCTCAATATCTGGGAATTGTTTACCCCTGAGAACAGCATTCCCGACACGCCTGCCTACCGGCATTTCAGCATCTATATCAATGATTCCACGGCAGTTTCAAGTTCAGATTTCACACTTGAGCGGCTGCAGTTTGTATTCACACCTGACCAGGAACAATGTTACGCGAAGCAATGGCGCTTTGTTCACGATACTATAGACCTGACTTTTACAATCCGCCACGATAACCAGGAAGTCATGCTGCCTTTCAGGTTTTACGAGGGTTCCTTTGATGTTTCAGGATTTGCAGGTGCAACACCTGTTACCGGCAAAGGATTTGCAGAATTGCTGCACAGGTATCAGCATCCCGAAATCCGGATCGACCAGCCTGCCAGATATTTTACTGAAGGTGGCTTCTATCCCGTTACCTGGCAACTGTTAAACCCTGACGACGGAAGACCGGTTTATTACGATGTGGAGGTCAGCCTTAATGACAACCCGGACTACGAGATTGTAGCCCAGCACATTACAGACACATTCTTTATCTGGGACAACACCGGCATTGAACCGGGAACGCCATTCCGGATAAGAGTAAAAGGAACCTCCATTGACTCAACGCTTTATGGCAGTGATTCAACCTCCCAGGCATTGTACACAGGCGTTTCCGGCGACCGCAGCGGACATACTGGAAAACAGGCTGTGATTTATCCCAATCCGGCCGATGACCACTTCATTATCGGTTTGAGTATGCCAGCAGTCGGAGTGACACTTACACTGACCAACAGCCGGGGACGGACTGTAAGAATCATTGAAAATATTAACGGTACCTCTCTCATGATTAAAAGAGGAAACCTGCCTCCCGGTATCTATTTTTATCATATTACCACAGGCGATACCGAAGTTGCGGGCGGGAAACTGATTTTGCGTTAATCAGGTCAAATTCATTTCAGCATACCTCTTTCGGCGCTGTTCTGACTTTTTCAGATAAAAATTAAACAAATCCGATCGTTATATTGAAAAAATCTATATCTTTAAACAACGTTTAACAGATCACTTAATCTGCTATCACATGAAAACAAGGTTACTCATCATGCTTACCATGTCCCTGCTGATTTCGAATTATACTTCAGGGCAGGAAAAATGCGAAGTGATGAAATCTTCCATTTCAGGAAGCTATACGGGAGGTTGTAAAAAAGGCCTTGCCGAAGGAAAAGGAACCGCTCAGGGAATAGATCACTATACCGGCCAATTCAGCAAAGGTCTTCCGCATGGCAAGGGAACATACACCTGGTCCACCGGTGAAGTATATGACGGGAACTGGAAAAAAGGGAAACGGCACGGCATTGGCACTTACACCTGGTTTTACCAGGGCCGCGATACCCTATCGAAAGGACAATGGATAGAGGATCAGTATGCAGGGCCGGTTTACCCAAAACCCCGCATTACCCAGAATTCAAATATTGAGCGGTATACAATCCGAAAAGAAGGCGATATAAACAACCGGGTCCTGATAGGATTTATTCAAAACGGCCTTCCGAATACTTCCATGACAAATCTGATGCTCGCATCCAGCAGCGGATATCAATCCTCATTGGGTCCGCTCACCGGTTACGAAGGGGTTG
The DNA here is from genome assembly GCA_964503805.1 of uncultured Lentimicrobium sp. Classification (GTDB taxonomy): domain Bacteria; phylum Bacteroidota; class Bacteroidia; order Bacteroidales; family Lentimicrobiaceae; genus Lentimicrobium. Next base: position 13,112 of record CAZDBX010000010.1, read on the forward strand.
CATTTCCTGTTACCATCAATGTCAGGTATACTACCATGAACAGGTTACAGACAGCTACCTATGAGGTCAGGTTTGAATTTGAAATTTCCGAACCCGGTGACTGGCGGGTAACACTTTACAATTAAGACGGTTGTTCAAAACACACTGAAACCATCCGGTTAAACATGCATACGCCGGGAGGAAACGCTAAGGTTTCGTTCTGATATTTTTACGCATCCTTGTCTCTGCCTGACTTAGTTTCCAGCTAAAGTCCGCGATAAGTAAATCCTTACACGCATGATATGCAGTCTTCTGAAGGATTATGCTTATTTTTACATCACATTTCCGCACATTGCGGATACCGGATGCATGAAGCGCGCTACCATCATTCTTCTTGCAATTGTTGCTTCCTTGTCATATTCATGCAGGAAAAGCAAAACGGGTTCTGAAAAGATCCCCGGATCCGCTGTTACTGCAGAGACGGTGGTTGATATTTCCGGGCCGCAGGTTTTGCTGATCTACCCCGGCCCAAAGCAGGCCGACAGCATGAAAAGAATTTTAGGAAATGAGGCTTTCTACCGGCTTTCCGATCAAAACGGAAGCCATTTCAATGAATTGAGAAACAACCTGGCCGGAACCGGGATAACCACTACTGTATCCGAAAGCACCAGATTCCGGTTTATTGCTGACGACGGCGCTATTACAATTACTGACCTGAGCAGATTGGGCTCTCCCTGGCAGGTGTTGATATTTACAGGCAAAGGCATGCCGACACTGGCAACACCTGAAGATGCCATACAGCAGACCAGACTGCTCTTCGGCTTGCCTGAAAAGGACAGACCGCACACCTCATCAAAACCTTATAAAAAATCAGTCAAATCAAAGCTTTCGACTTTCAGGCATGCAGATGAAACTAAAGATACTCTCCCTGCCCCCACTGCTCCATTGATCAGGGAAACAACCCTGCGGCTGATTCTTCCGCCCGGAGCAAAGCCTCCGTCAAACCGCAACGAAACCTCAGGATTCCGGGTAGTGACCAGCTATATCAGCCCGGTTCACCGCTTCCGGCTGGAATTCGAGAATGATATTTTTTCAAACACCGACCGTTACTATACCAACGGAGTGCAGCTTGGCTACACGGCCCCCGGCCTGATCAACCTGCCGGTTAACCGCCTTATGCTCCCTTTGGCGCGCAACGGCATTGTGCATGCCTCACTCAGTCTGCACCATGCAATGTACACACCTTTTACCACCAAGAATCCACCGCTGCTTGACGGTGACCGCCCCTATGCTTCAACATTGTTTCTGCGTTACAGTCAGACTTCCGAATGCGCTGAGCAGGGACTGGTCTTAACTTCAGCCATCGAGGCCGGTGTTATCGGGGATGCTGCGCTGGGCAGGTATTTCCAGAAATCGGTACATGCCACAGTGCCTACCAATGACGAACCCCTTGGCTGGGAAACACAAATTCAGAATGATGTTGTTCTCAGCTATTATGCCAATATCAGTAAATTATTGATGCAAAGGAGGAAAGCCGAGGTTTTTGCCACCGCTTCGGCAAAAGCCGGAACACTGCATACTTATGCGGCATTGGGAATGGATGCCATAGCAGGGGAATTTACATCCGGTCTTACTCCGGTTCCATACAGCTATCCTGAGCTCAGTCAAAAACCGGTTAAGTGGCAATATGGCATCAGGGGAGGACTGGAATTCAGGATAATCGGTTATGATGCCAGCCTTCAGGGAGGCCTTACCAACAAACATAACATCTATACCCTGAATCCGGAAGAAATTGAACGGTTGGTCGCAGCCCTGCATTTAGGTATATTTGCACGTTACCGTAAAATCGGAATTAACATTTCGCAATACTACCTCAGCCGCGAAATCAGGGAGGGCAGGCAACATTTATGGGGACAGGTGGGACTGGATTACACATGGTGATGACACAAATAAAATACATCGACTGGCGCATTTTCAGAACCAATCATGATTTCAGAATACATTAAATACGCTTTTCTGGCGGCGTCAATTTTCCTGGGGGCTAAAACAGAGGAACTCCCCCTGCCCGACCCGGTAATGGCACCTGATTCTGTTGCCCTCACCCTGATTTTTGCCGGCGATATTATGCAGCATGGCCCGCAGATTGAGGCGGCCTGGAGTGATCAGGATTCCACCTTCAACTATCACCCCTGTTTCAGCTATGTAAAGCCCCTGGTCAGCAGTTTTGATCTTGCCGTCGCCAATCTTGAAGTCACCCTGGCCGGAGCGCCTTATACCGGTTATCCCCAATTCAGCGCGCCTGATGAACTGGCCGTTGCTGCCCGCGATGCCGGATTTGATATCCTGGCTACGGCAAATAACCATTCGTGCGACCGGGGCAACCATGGCCTGATCCGTACACTTCGCGTACTCGACAGCCTGGGGATTCCGCGCACCGGCACTTTCGGCGACAGTCTCGACTACCTTAAACACCACCCGCTCACGCTGACAAAGAACGACATTACTTTCGCGCTGTTTAACTATACTTACGGAACAAATGGCCTCCCTTTCTACCCGCCTGCGATCGTTAACCTGACCGATACCAGCCGGATCATCAGCGACCTGACCGCTGTAGACAGAAAAAAGACCGACTTTGTAATTGTCTTCTTTCACTGGGGTAACGAGTATCAGTCCCAACCTTCACAAACACAGACCAATCTGGCCCGTCTATGCAGAAAACACGGAGCGGACGTAATCATAGGCTCTCATCCGCATGTGTTGCAGCGGATGGAATATGACGAACCTTCAGATTCGCTGCCGGGAGGTTTTCTGCTTGCCTATTCCCTGGGTAATTACGTTTCAAACCAGCGAGACCGCTACCGCGACGGAGGCGCCATGATCAGCTTTACCCTGTCCAAAACATGGAACAAAAAATCTGTTATCAATCCGGAATACCACCTCACATGGGTACATACTCCCATCAGGGATGGGAAAAAACAATATTATATACTTCCTGCCAGACAATTCGAGAATGATTCAACCATGGATACAGCCGCACTCGAAAAACTAAGGCTGTTTATTGCCGATTCTGATGAACTCCTCGGAAAGGAAAACCGTCAGGTTCCGGAATACATGCCAATTCGATCCGAATAATTTTCTTATTTTCATTCCTGCGTTCACAGACTTCTGCCAAATCGTCACCCAAACTTCAGCGTGTCAGTCAGTGTAATTTAGCTGACATTTTAAATCGCTTATTTATCACCATTCAGATGGTGGCATCTGCCATAATAAACTGTCATGGCACAAAAATTGAAAGTCTGTTTCAAAATTTAAAACCATGAAAGTAAAACCTATAAACTCGCTTCAGGAACTCAGATCAATTCTGACATCCCGCAAACGCACCTTTTTACTTCTTTACAAAAGCAATTCTGCCACTTCCGGCTGCGCTGAAAGCTACCTTGAGGAAACCGCTGCCCGTTTGAGTGAAGCTGAAATACTGAAAGCCGATGTGGTAAACGTTCGTGATATTCATCCGACCTTTGGAGTTGATACCGTTCCTTCATTGCTGGTATTTGAAGATAACAACCTGAAAAACATTATTAAAGGCTGCCAGACAGCTGAATACTATAAGAACCTTATTGAAAATCAGCTTTATCAGGCTGCTTCCGGCGGAGAAAGCGGAGGGCCCAGCGTGACAGTGTACTCCACTCCATCGTGCCCATGGTGCACCACGCTGAAGAATTACCTGAGGCAGCACAGGGTAGCTTTCACCGATATCGATGTTTCGGCAGACCCCGCGGCAGCCAGGGAGTTGGTAAACCGCACAGGACAAACCGGTGTGCCTCAGGCTCAGATCAACGGCGATTGGGTGATTGGCTTTGATAAATCAAAGATTAACCGTCTGCTCAACATCATCGGTTAATAACCGGCTAATTACCGGTATCAGCGGCCAAGAACCATTTTTATATCTGTTTAAAAACAAAACATAACAACAATGAAAGAATTACAACCACTCAATCAGAATGTATTGCTCGATATGACCCAGCCATCGGGAGAGCAGCGGACTGCCGGCGGAATCATTATCCCTGACACCGCTAAGGAAAAACCACAGATGGCAAAAGTAATTGCTGCAGGGAACATAGAAAACAGCGAGATTTCAGCAGGAGACACGGTGCTGTTCAGGAAGTTCTCAGGAACTGATATTGAGTTTGAAGGCAAAAAGTACCTCATTGTTCCCTACAGCGACCTTCTTGCCAAAATAGTGGAAACAGAAACCATCTGACAATCCCGAAAAATGAATTGCCTGACGAACCTTTGCGGTCTGTCAGGCAGTTTACTTTTTTAAGTCAAAATAAAGTTACGGACCCTGATTACCTTCGGCTTTAATCCTGGCATCATTGATTATCTTGTCTGATTCCAGCCTTGCCTTTGACATAATATTGCCGGATTGTTTCTGAGCCTCCAGAACAAGCTTATCCGCTTTTTCAACAGCCTCAGCCCTAACTTTTTCCGCAGCCTTCTTAGCTGCAATTTCAGCGATTGGTCCTTTCTTCCGGCCTTCGGCAATCAAATGCTCTGCCTGCTTATCCGCTTCGGTTTTTATTCTGGTTGCTGATTCATCAGCCAGCCTGACCACTTCGTCGGCCTGCTTCTGTGCTTCAGCTAAAATCTTCTGCGCCTGCAGGTTTGCTTCTTCAATATATCTGGAAGCCTCTTCACGGGCTTTCGTTACTACTTCTTCCTTCTTCTGCTGAATGGTTTCCGTAATCTGCTGCTTCATCTGATCGACGGCGCTCCCGGCGGCAGTTTTCAGGCTGGTGGTAATGGTCGGGTTTGCAATTGTTCCACCGATCAGCACTGTTACCGGTATCACATCACCGATGCTGAAATCAGCGCCTCTTTTGTTAGCCTCTCCCACAAGATTATTGAGCACATTGTTGGCTGCTCCTCCGAATTCAGCGCGCGGAATATTCAGCAGCATCACATATTCAAGGGTTTGGTCGAAGGCGTTCCATCCTGAAATCTCCGCTTTTGTTTTTCCGAGAGCCGTTGTAAATGGTTTGACAAATACCTTTCCGTCAACCATTTCGAATGACAGATTTACCTTTTCGATGACCCATTGCCTGAACTTATCGATTTTAAGCGTCTCGGCAAGCTTATTGAAACTGTTCACATTGCTGATGGTTAACGCCTGTGACATCAGCCGGCCATCGCCATTGACGGAAGAAAACACCGGCATCATATTGCCGTCAAGGTCGGTCTTAATGCTGAGCAGGGTACTGATCTTCCCTGAAGCCAGTCCGGCGACGGGGGCAAGCATTTCCATGGTATTAAATGTCCGGAACGCTTGTTTCACATCAACATCACGAATATCTACCCTGAAATCAACGGCCGGTTTGCCTTCAACAGCGGCAGAATAAGTACCGTTTATTCCAAGGGTGCCTTCCAGGGTGTTCATGGTGAGATTTTCGAGGGAGAGCACCTTATCTTTGATTTTCATCACCCCCTTCACGTTCTTCAGGTCCATATTGTCATAAATCACCTGATCGAACGCGGCTGTCAGCACAAAATCAATCCCTGCCGGAATTTCAATGATGCCGATGGAGGCAGTATCGCTTTCCGCCGGTGCTTCAGCGGGTGCTGATGCAAAATCATTCACATTAAAATATGCTGAACTCAGGTTAAGGGATCCCTTCAGGTCACTTTTTCCGAAAGCATACGCCAGCATATTTTCCAGTCTTCCATTGGCAGAAAGATCGTTTTTACCGATTTGGGCTTTCAGCACAGGCAATTCAGCCAATGCCGGCGTAAGATTCAACCGGGCTTCGCTCACCGACAGGCCTTGCGGCAGGGAAGCTGTTTTGTAACGTACACCACTCAATATTAAACGTCCTCCGGCTTCAAAATCCTGATAACGCTTGCTCTCGATGGCCGATAAATTGCCCTTCGCAACAATATCTGCATCCAGCATCCCGGCAAGTTCATCGCCATCTTCAAGCGGGTAAAACCTGCCCACATCGCCAAGGTTAAGCTTTCCGGTAATCTTTGCATCCACATATGGATCGCTTACAGGGGTTCTGGCGTAGAGCCGGATGTCCACGGGATTTCCAGCAGTTTCCAGGTGCATCCTGCGCACATCAATGATGGTGGCATCCGCATCGCCGACGGCGTTGGCAATATTGGCAGACACCGAAATATTCTTCACGGCTTCAGGCAAACCGGGATAGCGGAACATGGCTTCTCCGATTTCAATATTCACCCCGAATCCCGGCATGGTTTCTTCGCTGTAAAGACCTTTAACAAATCCTTTCAACGCAAGCGAACCTTCCGCCTGCAGCGAAGCGAAGTCTTTGGAATAGATGGCCGGCACCAGGGACAAAAAGCTTTTAAAATCATTTTTGATGGCCTCAAAACTGATGTCCATGTCATATCCTTCATCGGGCATGGCAAAAAATCCGGAAGCGAGTAAATCCAACTCGTTTACCCTGAGTTTTGCATCAGGAAAGGTAAATTTCCACGCGTTAAGATCGGCACCGATTTTGGATTCAAGGCTTGCAGTTGCTTTATTGAGATAGCGGATCCCATCGTAATCCACAACGATGGCTGCAGCAGAGGCTTTCGCCGTTAATTCCGAATAGTCAAGCGAAAGGTCACCTTTTACAAGCATTTCCAGCCCGCCGGCATCCAAAAGCATGGGAAATGTAATATCGTCATAAATCAGGCGTCCGTTGGTGACTTCCATAATCCGCAGGGCAGCCCGCACAGGCGCTGATGGCTCGACCTCACCTTCAGGGACAGGGATTGTGTCGGGTTTCATAATATCCCAGTTCACCCGGCCATCAGCCAGTACTTTGAGTTTAAGGGTCGGATTCCTCAGCCGCAACGCCTTGATTTCATATTGCTCTCCCCTCAGCACACTCATCAGGTCGATGGTTGCCCTGAGGTTGGGAATCCCTACAAGCGTATCTTTTTCAAAATCGCCGATGCCTGCAAGCGAAAGATTCTTAATTCCTACAGAGAGATCGGGAAAGCTCCGCAACAGCGAAAGACTGACGCACTCAAAATCAAGTCTGGCATTGAGGCTCTTATTGGCCGCGTTTTTAACGGCTTCTTTAATCTTTCCCCTGAAGGCATATGGCAGTACAACCAACGCCAGCATCAGCGCAAGCAGGGTTACAACGATAATCTTAGCAGTTTTCTTCATTGAAAGAAATTTATCTGAAACAAGGGTGAACAACGCAGGCAGAAAACTCCACGTCATTAAAACTCTTTAAACTAAAGAATATTGCGGGGAATCCTGCCTGAAATCAACATGTGATCAGCGATAACAAGCGCAGCCATTGCTTCAACGACCGGCACAGCCCTGGGGACAATACATACATCGTGACGTCCTTCGATGGTCAGTTGCTGCATCAGTCCGGATTTGCCGGCCGTAAGCTGAGGCCTTGAGATGGATGAAACCGGCTTGAAAGCCACCTGGAAGAAAATATCTTCACCTGTAGAAATTCCTCCCAATATACCACCGGCATGGTTAGAAACCGGTCTGAGTCTGCCTTCTTTCTCTACGTATGGGTCATTATGTTCTGACCCTTTCTTTGAAGCGGCGGCAAAACCATCTCCGTATTCAAATCCTTTCGCAGCATTGATGCTCATCATTGCTTTTGCGAGGTCAGCCTGAAGACGGTCAAAAACCGGTTCGCCGATTCCGGCCGGAACCCCATGTATCACACAACCGACTACGCCTCCTGTGGAATCACCTTCAGCCTTCAAACCGGTAAGTAATTTTTTCATTTCAGCTTCCGCACGAGGGTCGGGGCAACGCAAAGGTGAATCCATTACAATAACCGGGTTCACATCGCCGGGACTGAGATGTGATACCACACTCCCGATTTGCCGGGTATAAGCAGTAATGCTTATGCCAAATTTTGCGAGCAGTTGCAGGGCAATTGCACCAGCAGCAACCCTGACGGCTGTTTCACGGGCCGATGACCGCCCACCTCCCCGGTGATCATGAAAACCAAATTTTGCATCCCATGCAAATCCCGCGTGTGAAGGACGGTAAAGCTCCTCCATTTTTTTGTAGTCCACCGGTCGCTGATCGTTGTTGCGGATCAGAAAGGCCAACGGGGCGCCGGTGGTTTTTCCCTGAAAAATACCGGAAACAAATTCCGGAAGGTCGACCTCATTCCGGGCGGTCTGGAATTCACCATGCCCGGGCCTTCGCCTCTCCATGGCAGACCTGAGCGCTTCCATATCAATGGATAATCCGGACGGAAATCCATCGAGCACGCCGCCAACCGCAGGTCCGTGAGATTCGCCGAACGATGTCAGGCAAAGCAGATGTCCAAAAGTATTTCCAGCCATGAAGCTAAATTACAAAAGAAATAGAAAGTTTGTCAAACAAAAACCGCCGGAAAATCCGGCGGCTGACTCATTTTACTGATTGGCTTCGCGAAGCATCTTCAGCTTGGTTTCAAGCATCTGCAACTCCTCACGGGCCTTTTCAATTTTCTTTTCGAACTCCTGCTTTAACAGGTTGGCTGTCTTGGAATTGGCGAAGAAACCAATATTATTTTCCCACAGTTTGATATCTTCCTGCAGTTGCTGGATTTTGCCCTGAACAAAACTCCTTTCTTTACTGATGACCCTTCCGGCATCAGGAGCATCTTTTGCCATGCGTTCAATGCGGCTCTTATAATTTAGGGCACCCATTGATATGGATTCCATCTTCAGCTTCTCGAAATGCTTGTTGATCAGTGTACGGAATTCCGTCTGCAGTTTTTCCTTTTCCTTAATGGGCACATGACCAATCTCCATCCACTGACGCTGAAAATCTTTCAGGGTTTCAACAGCCTCATTCCGGTTATCGCCTATTTCAAAAACCTTAACCTTTTCAATCAGTTCAAGTTTGAGTTTGAGGTTTTCCTCCTCATGTCCTGAAACATTCTTGAAATATTCAGATTTTGAGGCAAAAAATTCATCACATGCAGCCCTGAATCGTTTCCATATCCTGTCGCTCTGTTTGCGCGGCACCGGTCCGATCTTTTTCCATTCATTCTGGAGGTTGATCAATTCACGGGTCGTGTTGCGCCAGTCCGTATTGCCTCTGAGTGCTTCTGCCTGAACACAAAGGTCAATTTTCAGGTTATAGTTATGCATCTGCTGCTCCTTCAGCTTGTTGTAGAAGTCCTTCTTTGCATTGAAGAATGAATCCAGCGAAGCTTTAAAACGGGCCCAGATTTCATTATTTTGCTTTTTAGGAGCCGGTCCGATGGTTTTCCAGACCTGCAGCAGTTCGGTGATCTGGTTGGTGGAATCCTGCCATCCCTTAATAGAATCGGGCTCTGTAGAAACAACCTGTTCAGCTTTTTCACACAGGATGTTCTTTGCGGCCAGGTTCTGTTCCAGACCTTCCTGCATCTGGTTGTAATATTCCCGCCTTCGTTCATTTATTTTATCAGTGGCACTGCGGAAACGCTCCCATAATTCATCCTTTTTATCCTGGGGTACAGGTCCTATCTCCTTCCACTCCTCATGATACTGCTGAAGCTGTTTGAAGGATTTGATGATTGAACTCTCAAGCAGCAATTCTTCTGCTTTCTCGCATAAATGAATCTTTGCTTCAAGGTTCTTCTTAAGATCCAGATCCTTTAACTCCTTATTTATCTTTACCTTATCAAAGAACTTCTCGACCAGGAAATGATAATTCTGCCAGAGCGTGTTGATTTCTGTTTTAGGCACCATCCCGATCGCTTTCCAGCGATCCTGAAGAATCTTAAACTCATCGTAGGTTTTTTTGAGCGTCTCTTCAGAATTGATAAGCACTTTCAGCTCCTCAAGGATATGATTTTTTGCTTCAAGATTCTGAATCTTAATCTTTTCCTGTTGCTCGTTGTATTTACCCTTATTCTGTTTGTATATCTGGAATGCGGCTTTGAACCGCTCTTCAATCTCATCATCAGGAATCACCAAGGATTCGTCACTCTCGCTTTCACCTTCAACTTCAGCAGCAGCAGCCAGTTTCTGATATGCTTCATGCTTGAACTCTTTGTTCAGCTTCAGAAAAGCAACCTTAATCTGTGAGACTTCTGCCTTAATCTTATTGACGTCATCCTGTTTCACGAGCTCTTCCAACCTGATAACCAGTTCCTCGCGGGACTTCCCTTCAAGTTCAGCCGGTTGCTCGGCATCTTCTACTTCAGCCGCTTCGTCGCTTTCGTCCTGCTCATCCTCATCGGAATTTTCATCAGGCAAAACAGCAACCAGGTCTTCTTCGTCAACAGCAGGAACAACTTCCGGTTCATTGGCCGCTTCTGCTTCCATTGAGATTTCCGGTTCAGCTTCTGTCACGGTTTCAGTCTCAGCAGGAGCAAGCGGTATATCTTCAGTTTCAGTTTCAGTTTCAGCTTCAGTTACAACTTCAGCCACCGGCTCAGGAACTTCTGTTACGGTTGCATCAGAAGTTTCTTCAAAAGGAGCCTCGCCTGACGGCTCTTCAGTTTCGGATGTCACTACGGCATCGACAGTTTCCTTTTCCTGTTCTTCCATTACTGGTTCGCGGGTTTCATTCTCAGTAATTTCTGCTTCAACTTCAGCAGAAACAGCATTCAGCTCCTGATTGTTGATTGCTTCATCAGGGATCTGATCAGGTTGCGGTTTAGTTTCCATGGAGAATTCAAATGAATGATTAATAATGAGTTGACTACGTACTCCCCTGTAATCTTGTGAAATATAGCCCTTTTCGGATCATGCAGCAAAACACCGTATTTGATTGAAAAAGACGCGGAATCGAGGATACAGAGGTGGGATTGGTAACTGCTCTTTTTTCAGTTCTTTAGGTTCAAGATTGATTTTAGAAGTGCAAAAGTAAGAATTAAATTTTGCAAATACAGCAAAATGCGGCTCATTAACCTGAAAAATGGCGAAATGCAATCAGAAAGGTCTGTCATTGAAAATCAGATAACCGAACTTAAAGAAAAAAGAGACAGGATTGTCCTCTCCGTAGTAATAATTCAGGTTCAAACTTAAAGGGCCAATAGGCGAGTGATATACCAGCGCCGCGGTACCGGTTGCATAGGCATATATCATGTCAGCCCTTACCGCTCTGCGGGTATAATAATCCTGCTCAATAGCCCTCAGGGGCAGAAATACATAGACTTCTGTCCTGAAATCAATGTTTTTCCTGAGTTCCATTACATGTTTTGTGCCGGCTGCGAGAAAACGGTTCGCCCTGAACTGGGGCATAAAACGGGTAAGTGCCTCCTGAAACGGCTGAAACGGCTTTGCCGCCAGTATACTTGAAGTATAATTACTGAAGTAATTCTGCGAAGAGAAAAAACCCTGAAGATACAATCCCAGGTGAAGCCATCTGCGGGAGTAATAGAAATTCTCATACGATACATTCATTTGTATCCAGGTGTGGTTGTCTTCATAACGCAAAGGAAAGGGCGAAGTACTGCCTGGTGTAAAAATCTCTCTTCCTTTAACAAATCTGAATTCAGCATTTAGCCTGGCTCCGCGGCTTGCATACATCTTCCTGTTCAATGAATTGTATTCAATGTTGATTCCCGGCGAGAAAAAATTAAAGGCTGTACGGTCAAGGGTATCCAGCCTGGTATAAAAGTTAGTCTGAAAATAATCATCGCGGTTGCGGCCCGTTGAAAGTTCAATGGCTCCTATACCTTTATCTGACAATGGAATCCCGGCTGAGAACGTAAAAAAATGCTCCCTTTCAATCAAATAGAACGGATCCTCATCCTCAAAAAAGTAAGTATTGGTTTTGAAATAGTTAAATTTATTATATATATACCTGGTTTTCAGATAAAACGGAGTCGCTCTCGCAAAGTCAGTTCTGGCTTCGAACTTTCCGGAGTTGTAAAATCTGCCGAAATAAGCATTGGCCTTGGCCTGATAGGCTACACGCGTCCAGTAGTTATATTGTATTTGCAGAAAAAGTTCATTCACCGCACTGGAGGTAACGGCACCTCCGATATCCGCAATCATCTGGTTTTCGCGCTGCACATCAAGCAAAAGGTCAAAAACGCCATCTTCCCTGTCGTAAACCAATCGCGGATATATATGCTCGATTTTATCTTCCAGAATAAGCTTAAAATACTGCGGCTTGATTGATTCCAGCATGACTCCCGCAGGTTCATCAGCCTCAGGGCCAGGCTCACTTCGCCTGGTACCGGCAGCACGGATTCCCAACAGTTTATTTACATAGTCATATTGACCGCTTCTGAGTCCGCTCACTTTCAGTTCGCTTATCCGCAATGGAGGCTTTCTGCCATTAAATTCATCACGCCGCATATCAATCTGTTGCTGACTGACTTTGTCAACAACAAATTGCCTGATCTCAGGAATCATCCTCTTGGTCATTACATATCCGGAATCAATAAAGGCATTGGTGTATCTGAAATCAATGACGTTCACCTCCGGTACCGCAGGCCTGATAAGCACCCCGTTGTCACAAATTACGGAATATTCCTGCTTTTGCATCAGCATATTCTGCAACTGCGAAAGCACATTATCATCTTTCGGATCAGCATAATTTGAAGCTACCTGACTTCCGATAATAATATCCGGGAAAAATTCATCGTACATAACATCTGCAGGGAAATTATTGTACATCCCTCCGTCGAAAAGCAGCTTCCCGTCAATACGTATAGGTCTGAAGTAAAACGGAAATGTCATTGACGCCCTGACGGCGCTGGCAAGATCTCCGTTCTTCAACATAACCGCTTCGGCCCTCGCAACATCTGAGGCCATGCACCGGAAAGGAACCATCAGGCTGTCAAAGTCGTAACCCGCAGCTGCAATGGCCGATGAAAAAAGTTCAAGAAAGGCAAAATCCATCAGAATGGGAGACACGATATTCGAAGGCAGGGAAGGGGAAATCAGGGAATCAATTTTAAACTTGAAATCCACCCATGATGGATCCGGAGCAGATTTCTTGAACAGGTAACGGTAATGCTCATCTATGTTTCCCGATATCCAGCCCTTAAACTCATCAGAATGCAGAATTTTCTGCATTTCATCGGGAGAATAACCTGATGCATAAAGGGCCCCGATAATCGCGCCCATAGAGGTTCCCGTCACGTAATCAATCGGGATGCCCTCCTCTTCGAGCGCCCTGATCACGCCGATGTGGGCCACCCCCTTGGCCCCGCCACCGCTTAGTACCAGCCCGACCTTCTGGGCATTGCCCTCAAATCCTGTTATCAGCAAAAAAATTACTGAAAACAAAAACGCCCGGTAACAATTCAAAAAATTCATGATCAGATAACAAGGAAGGGCAAATTAAAACCTATGACAAAAAAAATCAGAACTGCAGGATCAGACTGAAGGATATAAAACTTATGCATACAAATATTCACTAAATATTCACTTTGTGATGCATAGCTGCCTTTGCTGACTGGCCGGATTTCAGAAGTTATATAACTGCTAAACCAATAACTGCTGTTTTATAAACGTTCATCAAACACCAATGTTACATTTGCCGGTTTAAATTTTTTCCAGGCCTTCCTTCAGGTCATCAATCAGATCTTCAACATCCTCAATGCCAACCGAATACCTGACCAATCCATCAGTAATTCCGGCTTTAAGTTTGGCTTCGTGTGATACTTTTGAGTGAGTCATCGATGCCGGATGCTGAATCAGGGTTTCCACACCACCCAGCGAAACCGCCAGAATGGCCACTTTCACATTGTTCATCAGCACCTTCCCTGCCTCGAGACCGCCTTTCAGCTCAAAACTGATCATAGAACCGAATCCGTGCATCTGGGTTCTGGCAAGTTCATGCTGGGGGTGCGACTCAAGGCCCGGATACTTCACCCAGGCCACTTTGGGATGTGACTCCAGAAAACCGGCTATCTTCATGGCATTCTGTTGCGAGCGTTCAATCCTGATGCCGAGGGTTTTTATCCCCCTGATCACTAAATAAGCCTGATGCGGATCCATATTACAACCCATATTTACCATCATGCCCCGGAGCTTTTTCCCTAGTGCTGGGTCTTTGGTAACAATCATTCCCGCAACAATATCGGCATGACCATTCAGAAACTTGGTCATAGAGTGGAATACCGCATCAGCGCCCAATTCAAGCGGCCGCTGAAGATATGGACTGCAAAAGGTATTGTCGACCACCAGTAAGGCGCCACGATCATGTGCTATTTTTGCACATAACCGGAGATCGGTGATATCCATGGTAGGGTTTGCGGGTGTTTCAACATACAACATGCGTGTATTGGGCTTGAAAGCGGCAAGTATTTCATCAGGGTTCGCTGTATTCACGTATGTGGATTCCACCCCGAACCTGGCCCAGTGCTGTTCCATTACAACTCTTGAAGGCCCATAGACGGCCGCGGAACTGACCATATGATCTCCTTTACTCAGCAAGGCCATATACAAGGTATTCACGGCAGCCATACCAGAACTTGTGGCAATGCCTTCCGATCCGCCTTCAAGGTCAGCCACCAGGGTTTCCAACGCATGAATGGTCGGATTTCCGATACGGGTGTATATATAACCATCGTCATCACCCGAAAAGCACCGGGCTCCATGATCTGCATTCTCAAAAATAAAAGTGGAGGTCTGATAGATCGGAACCGTAGCACTTCCCAGTGGATTCTCAAATTCCCCACCATGGATCATCCGTGAATTTAACCCGAGTTGACTCTTTTTCATATTGTATTGATTTACATGTTATTAAATTTAATTTCCAAATTCCTGATGATCTGTTTCAAAGATTAAGGGCTTACCGGGTGATGCTCGCGAATCATGGGTGTGCTGCATGCAGGGCAAACCAGGCTGCGGCAGGGAATTCCTGCCTGATGAGAAACCTTAAGCCCGCACCTGGAACACACACAGAAACCTGTCTGATGAATGGCCGGCCGGGGGAGCATATCCGGGACTGATTCCCTGCCGTTCTTCCTGATATCTGAAAGGTCACTGCTCCTGCAAACCGGGCAGACAACAAAACCACTTTTTCCTGAAGGGCTGAAAGCGGTATGACATTTATTACACCTGAACCAATCTTCATCAAATAAAATATTTCCACCTTCAATGGTCAGGGTAAGGCCTTCAACAAGGGCTTTGGCAAGTTTTTGTCTTGCCTGGTCATAGATTCTGGAAAATGTCGGACGCGACACCTCCATCCTTCCGGCAGCTTCCTGCTGAGGCAGGCCCTCATAGTCTGCAAGTCGCATGGCCTCAAATTCCTCATAAAGCAGGGATATTCCACCTGTTGAACCGGCTGAAGACCCAAAGGGCAAGAATCCGGAAATCAGCGGAGGCCTGAAAACCTTACGACTGCGTTTTGGTCTGGGCATGAGACACAAATTTCATTTTTATAAAACCTGAACTAACACTGAATCAATGGCTGATTATTTATTCTTCTTGATTCCAAACGACAAACTGTCGAAAATTGTAGTCTTCCGGGGCTTTTTGAATATCCCTTCATTGATGGCCTTAACATCTTCAATGGTATAGAATGCATTCGGATTAAACCGGTTGATGATGCCGACTACATTTTCTATGTCCTTACGCTTGATAATCGTGAACACGATGTCAACCTGGCCTTTGCTTCCCTCCGCTTTTACCGAAGTCACTCCATAATTGTTATCCCTCAGGTAACTGATCAGCTCGCTGGTATCCTTGCGGGGAATAATCCTGATCAGCACATTACCGAGCGACAGCTTTTCTTCTATCACCATCCCGATATAATTGCCCATGGCAAAACCTCCACCATAAGCAATATAGCAGAGAACATTATCCAGATGTTTCATGATCTGGCTGACTGCAATCAGCCATATAATCACTTCAAAGAATCCCAGGAACGGAGCCAGCAATTTATGGCCTTTCGAAAGAAAAATCAATCTCATCGTGCCAATTGTCTGATCACTGATGCGCGCAAGAAATATCAGCAATGGCAGCACTACCCATGTAAACACCGGTGAATCGGCCTGGAATAAAAAAGATAAATCCATAATTACAGGTTTATTTCTTTGCAAAGTTAAGTTAAAACACGCTGTAAGTTCATATAACAGTCTTATTATCCCATTATCTCCAACAATCCCGCTTGCATGATCGGATAAAAACCCGGATCAGGAAATTTTCAGCAAAAGTTGAGTATATTTGGATGAATCAATCACTATAATTAAAAATATGGAAAAAAATGAACACAGCCCTGCCCCGGATATTTCCGTCGGCGATTGGATGATCACCCTGCTGATAGCAGCAATTCCCCTGGTCAATATTATAATGCTGTTCGTCTGGGCTTTTGGAAGTGGTTACCACACCAGTAAGGCAAACTGGGCTAAAGCAACGCTGATATGGGCGTTGATTTCAATTGTTATCGCGGTCATTCTGATGATTCTGTTCGGAGCGGTAATTTTCAGCTTTATGAATTCAGGGCCTGATTTCTACGAAAATCCACAGTTCTGAAGGAGCGTAAATAATAATCTGCCGGGGATAAGACCACAGGTATGCTGAATTTCCGGTATTCATTTTTCAATTCCTGGTATAAACCCCGGAAAACGCAAAAAGGGAACCTCCGGTCCTGTCCGGCTATTCCCTTTCTCATTAACTCAATTTCTTATCCTAAGCCTGTGCGGTAGGCCCTCCAAGAGAAAAAGGCATACTGGCATCGCTTTCTTTAATATTGCCATGAACGGCTTCATATTTGGCAATATTCTCACGTAAGGCGCCCATCAGCCGTTTCGCATGCTGAGGTGTCAGGATGATTCTTGACTTGACTTTTGCCTTGGGAACGCCAGGCATCATTTTCACAAAATCAATGATAAATTCCGCATTGGAATGGGTAATGATGGCCAGGTTAGAATAGATTCCCTCAGCTGTTTCGTCACTAAGCTCAATGTTGATCTGGTTTTGTTTATTGTCGCTCATGGTTATGTATTTTAACGATGAATAGTAAATTAAAAAAAGGGCGGCAGGCTATATAACCGGCCGCCCTGCTTGCAAGTCTGTTACAATCAGAAATCCTCGGCCTTCGAAGCCATCAGTTTCTCATATTCTTCTTTCGACCCGACGATCACATCATCGTATTCACGAAGTCCGGTACCGGCAGGGATAAGATGTCCGACGATCACATTTTCCTTCAGACCGAGCAGCTCGTCACTCTTGGCATTGATGGATGCAACCGTAAGTACTTTGGTCGTCTCCTGGAATGAAGCCGCTGAGATAAAGCTCTTGGTCTGCAGCGAGGCACGGGTAATCCCCTGAAGTACCTGTTTTGCAGTGGCAGGCTGTGCATCTCGGGCTTCAACCAGTTTTTTGTCACGGCGTTTCAACAGCGAGTTTTCATCACGCAGTTTACGGGCTGTAACGATCTGACCCGGTTTCAGGGTTGTAGAATCGCCCGGATTAATGACAACCTTCTTGCCGAAGATCCAGTCATTCTCGTCATGAAAATCTATCTTATTAACAAGTTCGCCTTCAAGGAATTTAGTATCTCCCGGATCGGCAACCTCAACTTTACGCATCATCTGGCGAACAATCACTTCGTAATGCTTATCGTTGATCTTAACCCCCTGAAGCCTGTAAACTTCCTGAATTTCGTTTACAATATATTCCTGAACTTTCATGGGGCCTTTGATCGCCAGAATATCGCTGGGGGTCATGGCGCCTTCCGAAAGCGGTGTACCGGCTTTTACATAGTCATTCTCCTGGGCAAGAATCTGCTTTGAGGTCGGGATCAGATAACTCTTCTCTTCCCCTGTCTTTGAGGTAATGATAACCTCGCGGTTACCACGTTTAAGCTTCTTACCAAAGGAAACAACGCCGTCGATTTCAGCCACGATGGCAGGATCAGAAGGATTACGTGCTTCAAACAACTCGGTTACCCTGGGAAGACCACCTGTGATGTCACCGGATTTCCCAACAGCACGCGGAATCTTGACAAGGATTTCACCGGCTTTGATCATACGGCCTTCTTCCACGATGATGTGCGATCCGACCGGGATATCATAAACCCTGAGGTCAGATCCATCTCCTGAAACGATGCGGATACTCGGATTCTTGGCCTTCTGCCTGGATTCAATGATAACTTTATCATGATAACCGGTCTGCTCGTCCGATTCCACCCGGTAGGTTGTACCTTCCACGATATTGTCGAAAACAACTTTTCCGGAAACTTCCGAAAGAATTACGGCGTTATAGGGATCCCAATCACTGACCAGACTCCCCTTGGTTACATCTTCACCCTGGCGGAAGTACAGGTTTGCTCCGTAAGGGATATGGGCCGAAGAAAGAATGATGCCTGTTTTCCTGTCAACGATACGCATTTCAGCCGAACGGCCGATTACGATATCATATTTCTTGCCTTCAGCGTTTTCGTATTCAACAAATCTGAGCTCATCGATCTCCAGAATACCATCATACTTGGCCTCAATGCGCGAAGCAACAGAGATGTTGGATGCAGTACCCCCGACGTGGAAAGTACGCAGGGTAAGCTGTGTTCCCGGCTCTCCGATCGACTGTGCGGCAATTACACCAACAGCCTCTCCTTTCTGAACCATTTTACCTGAAGCCAGGTTACGTCCGTAACATTTGGCACAAACGCCCTGTTTTGATTCACAGGTGAGTACCGAACGGATTTCGACAGCCTCAATCGGCGAATCTTCGATAATGCGGCAGATATCCTCAGTTAGTTCCTCTCCGGCTTCTACAATCAGTTCGCCGGTCTGGGGATGATAAATGTCATGCAGGGTTACACGGCCAAGAATCCGGTCGTAGAGGGTTTCCACAATTTCCTCATTTTTCTTGAGGGCAGTGGTTGTCAGACCGCGCAATGTACCGCAGTCGGGCTCCGTAATAACCACATCCTGGGCCACATCGACCAGCCTTCGGGTAAGATATCCGGCGTCAGCAGTCTTCAGCGCGGTATCGGCAAGACCCTTACGGGCACCGTGGGTAGAGATAAAGTACTCAAGAACCGAAAGACCTTCCTTGAAGTTCGAAAGAATCGGGTTTTCAATAATCTCACCACCGGTAGCACCTGATTTCTGCGGCTTGGCCATAAGACCCCTCATCCCTGAAAGCTGACGGATCTGTTCTTTAGATCCACGGGCTCCTGAATCCAGCATCATATAAACCGGGTTGAAACCCTGCTTGTCTTTTGCCAGATTCTCCATCAGGGTATAAGTAAGCCTCGAGTTGGTATGTGTCCAGATATCGATGATCTGGTTGTAACGCTCATTGTTGGTGATGAAACCCATGTTGTAGTTACCCACAACTTCTTCCACCTCTTCATTGGCCTGGCTGACCAGTTCTTCCTTAACCTCGGGTACGATTACATCGCTCAGTGTAAAGGAAAGTCCGCCTTTGAAAGCCATGGTATACCCGAGATTCTTGATATCATCAAGGAACTGGGCTGTTTTGGCCGTTCCGGTCTTCTTCAGCACATCACCGATGATGTCGCGGAGTGCCTTTTTGGTGAGCAACTGGTTGATATACCCGTATTCCTGCGGAACAACCTGGTTGAATAAGACGCGCCCAACGGTCGTTTCAATCAGTTTCTCAACGGGATTACCCTTCTCGATCTCAGTGATCCTGACTTTGATATAAGCATGCAGATCTACCACGCGCTCGTTGTAGGCAATAATCACTTCTTCAGGAGAATAAAAACTCATCCCCTCTCCTTTCAC
>CAZDBX010000011.1:0-765 GCA_964503805.1 uncultured Lentimicrobium sp.
TTGCTGTGGGCGTATGCGCTCTGTATTCCAACACTTCGCGCAGCAACCTGGTGGCTGTCGGAGATTCTGCATTGTATGCCAATGGCAGCGGTGCCACGCTCGCCTATCATGCCACCCATAACACAGCCATCGGCTCTAAGGCACTGATGGATAATACATGGGGGTATTACAATACCGCTGTCGGCAGTCATGCCATGGAAAACAACACTTCCGGTCATCACAACCTGGCAATGGGACATTTTACATTTATCAATAATACGACCGGATCGTATAACTTAGCTTTGGGGGATCAGGCATCCTATTCAAATTCAACAGGTGAGTACAATCTGGCTATTGGCCAATCAGCGCTGTGGTCAACCACAGCCGGTAACAGAAACATTGCCATCGGGTATACAGCAGGTCACCAGAACGAAATTGGTAATTACAATACATGCATCGGAAGTTATGCATCGTATTACAACACTTCAAATTACAATACCAGTGTGGGTTATGCTGCCGGCGACATTTACACCTCCTCTAATGGCACCTTCCTCGGCGCCAATGCATATGCGAATGCCGATGGTTATACAAACTGTATGGCTTTAGGTTACAATGCCAGGGCCACTGCATCGAACAGGGTGGTTATCGGAAATTCAAGTGTTACCAGTATAGGGGGATTTACAGGCTGGAGCAATTTTTCGGATGGTCGTTACAAAAATGATGTCCATGAGAATGTACCGGGCATTGAATTTGTCAGATTGCTGCGCCCTGTTACCTATACCCTTG
>CAZDBX010000011.1:775-32614 GCA_964503805.1 uncultured Lentimicrobium sp.
TGATGTATCTTCTATGAACGATTATCTGGATAACCGGTCTTCCAGAAGTTTACGCGATGATGAGCTGCTATCCGAACCTTCGGCTGAAGACCTGAAAGCTGTGCAGGAAAAGGAAACGATCGTGTACACCGGCTTTATTGCGCAGGAAGTTGAAGATGCCGCACTATCAATCGGATACAATTTCAGCGGAATCGATGCGCCCAAAACCAAAGGAGGCCTTTACAGCCTGCGGTACGGTGAATTTATTCCACCTATTGTAAAGGCCTTTCAGGAACAGCAACAGATTATCGAAGCACAGCAGCAACAAATTGATCAGTTGATAAGACGGATCGAAATGCTTGAATCCAGATAAGGCAGGGCTTTAATTGCCGGAATGGTTAATTTAGCACCCGCTAATAATCATTTCGGCTTTAAAGATGCAATACAACTTTGACGAAATTATTGACCGCAGCAATACGGCATGCGTTAAATACGATCTGCGCGAATTCTTCTTCGGCAATGAAGAGGTCATTCCTATGTGGGTGGCCGATATGGACTTCCGGACGCCAGATTTCATCCTGAAAGCAATCCGCCAAAGGGCACAACATGAGATACTCGGATACTCAATCAGACCTGATTCCTATTTTACCTCGCTGATCAACTGGCTGCGACGACGACATAATTGGTCAATTCAAAGGGAATGGACAGCATTTTCACCCGGCATTGTTCCCGCCCTGAATATGGCTGTGCTGGCCTTAAGCAAACGCAGGGATAAGATCATTATTCAACCGCCGGTTTATTTTCCATTTTTTGATGCTGTGAAAAATCATGGCCGTAAACTGGTTTACAATCAACTGATTATGGATAAAGGCCGTTACCGGATGGATTATGACGATCTGGAACGGCTCTGCAGCAATGGCGCCCGTATGCTGATCCTGAGCAATCCCCACAATCCGGCAGGCAATGCCTGGACAAGGGAGGAGCTACAAAGAATGGCTGATATCTGTCTGAAATACAATGTACTGATGATCTCCGATGAGATTCACAGCGATCTGGTAAACCGGGGATACAAACACACGGTGCTGGCCTCCCTTTCGCCGGAGATCGCGGCAAACACCGTTACCATGGTTGCGCCCAGCAAAACATTTAACCTTGCCGGGATGGCAACCTCGTCGGTAATTATCAGCAATCCGGTTCTGATGAAGCGGTTTCGCAGGGTGCTCGATGGCCTGCATATTGAAATGGGTAACCTGTTCGGCAATGTGGCTGCAGAAGCGGCATACACCCATGGCGATGTATGGCTGGAACAACTGCTGGATTATATCGATGGTAATATTCAAAAGCTGATTGAATTTGCCGGAAAACATCTTCTACAGGTAAAAGTCATCCGCCCCGAAGCCACCTACATGGCCTGGCTTGATTTCAGCCTGACCGGTATGACGGATGCTGAGCTCAAAAAATTCATGATTGAAGAGGCAGGGCTTGGCCTGAACGAAGGCGTACAATTCGGCCCGGGTGGGGAGGGCTACATGCGGATGAACCTGGCATGCCCGCGGCCGGTTCTGATGAAAGCGCTGGACCAATTGAAACATGCCCTGGAAAAAAGGATGGCAGAAGGTTGACAGGAGCTTGTTTCTATAAACATAGGCCCCCTCCGGGAGCATGACATACTAACCTGACTATACCGCTGACTTTGGAGGAGTCAAATGCGTATAGAAAAAATGATCCTTGTACATCATAGACCCCGGAGGGGGCGAATGTTCTGAAAGGCTGTCCCCGGGCTACCAGGATAAATGCAGCGGGGATGCGTATTCGTACCCTCAGGAAGAAAAGCCTGAAGGATGATTGGGCGGCATCATTTGTACTTATTCAATACACATTTTCCTGAGCTTAGAAAGGCTGCCGTTAAAGACATTCAGATCAACCTCTCCCTTGATCCCGTTGATGTTAGCCTTGTCGGTGTGTTGCCAGAACTGCCACTTACGGTGGTGCATGCGGGGAAGTTCCTCATGGTAATGCGCGATCCACAGCGGGTAATCTTTAAATTCATCCGCAAGGTATTTATCATAATAACCGGGACTGGTATAGATGATCGGCTTAACTCCGTAATGCTCTTCCACCAGCCGGCACCACTCCATTGCGCCTTCAACGATCTCCTTTTTTGAACGCCGGTTGCTGACTTCGATGTCAAGCACGGGTGGCAGGTCGCCGGGTTTCAGTTTAACCTGATTTATGAAGTTTTCGGCCTGTTTGGCGGCATCACGCGAAGGATGGAAAAAATGGTATGCGCCGCGCATCATTCCCGCTTCCCCTGCCTTTTCCCAGTTGCGCTTAAATTGCCTGTCCTGCCTGGTGATACCTTCGGTAGCCTTTAGAAATGCGAAGCTGATCCTTATGCCGTTTACTTCCATGGCAGCAACTTCAGTCCAGTTGATGCGCCCCTGGTGGTGCGAGACATCAATTCCATGGGTTTTATATCCGGGCGGTATGGGTACGCCGAAGTTTTTGAGGTTGTGGTATTGCTCCGCTTCCGTCCAGGAGAAACCACTTTTAATCAGCGGAAGACCATACCGGTAAAACAGCGGGGCCATCACAATCAGAAATACCGCAAGCAGACCAGTATAAAGATATAGCCTGGATTTATCCGACTTTTTCTTTTTTCCACCTGCCCGGGCAACTACCACAATCCTGTCTTTCTTTAAATAATCCGGTTTCTGCTTATTTCCTGTCCGCTTTTCGCTTACCTCTTCAGTTCAAAAACCATGGCAGTCCTGCCTTTGCTGGTCAGTTTGCCGTGAAGCGGGAACGACTGCCCGGTCATAATGTCCAGTGCGTTGTTATATCCGGAGGTTACTTCGGCGAACCTGCCGGTATCAATAGTTTTCTCGTCATAGCTGTTGTTGATGACAACCATGACGGTTTCGTCGCCATACATCCGGAAATACACGTAAACGCCGTCGAAGGGGATAAAATGCCTGAGACTGCCCCGGGCAATGGCATTGCTCGATTTGCGCCAGCGCAGCAATTGCTTCATATGGTCGAAAACTTCATTCTGATCCTTTGATCTTCCTTCGCGGACAAAGGCATTGGTTGCATCTCCTTCCCAGCCCCCGGGAAAATCCCATCGTATGTCGCCGTGACCTTTATGCTCAGCGCCATCCATCAGCAGTTCGGTGCCGTAATAAATCTGGGGAATGCCGCGCGTGGTGAGCAGAAACGTCAGCGCCATTTTCATGGCAGGCAGATCTCTGTTGATGGTGTTGAAGTAACGGTTTACATCATGATTGTCAAGGAAAGTCACCTTGATGTATGGATCTGAAAACAGGAAATCCTGGGCAAAGACATAATAAAGTCTGGCCATCCCTTCGGTCCACCCTTCGTTTTCGGTGAAGGCTTTTTTTGTAGCTTCGTATAGCGGGAAGTCTGTTACACTGGGCAGGTTTGAATTGTAACCATCGCTGATGATGGCATCCTTCTGGTAATATGCAAGCATCCCTTCCTGGTTCAGCCATGCTTCTCCGACAATTGAAAAATCAGGGTACTCTTCAAAAACCCTTCGCCCCCATTCTGCAATCATTTCCTTGTATGGATAGGGCTGGGTGTCGAGCCGGATACCGTCGAGACCGGCATATTCAATCCACCATATTGAATTCTGAATCAGATAGTTGGTGACATATGGATTGCGTTGGTCGAGGTCCGGCATATTGGTGTCGAACCAGCCCTGAAGCAGGCGGTTTTTGTCATAATCCGAGGCGTAAGGATCCGACAAGGCTTCAGCCCTGAAATTGGAACGGGTAAACTCAGGAAAGCGGTGTATCCAGTTGCTCATCGGCAAATCGTTGATAAACCAGTGATTGATGCCGCAATGGTTAAAAATCATGTCTTTGATTACTTTTATACCTTTTGCCTGGGCTTCATTCACCAGGTTCACATAGTCTTCGTTGGTGCCCAGCCTCGGATCGATGCGGTAAAAGTCGGTAATGGCATAACCATGGTAGGAATAGGCCGGATTATTGTTTTCGAGCAGGGGGTTGATCCACAAGGCAGTGATCCCCAGGTCGCTGAGGTAATCCAGGTTTTTACGGATTCCTGAAATATCTCCCCCGTGCCTCCCGGAGGGATTTGACCGGTCGGCTGTTTCCAGCATTCCCGGCATGTTGTCGTTCATCGGATCTCCGTTTGCAAAACGGTCAGGCATCAGCAGGTAGATCACGTCGGCGGGAGTAAAACCCTTGCGGCCGGCTGAGCCAAATTTCCGTTGCCTGAGTTCATACGTATATTGATAAGCCACCTTGCGGTTTCGCATAAATGAGATGACAAACTTTCCGGGCTTTGCATCTTCGGCGATCTCAAGATTCAGAAAAAGATAGTTTGGATTTTCAACACTCACTTTGTCCCTCAGCGTTACACCGGGATAGTTGAGGCTGACGGTAGTAGCGGCAATATCTTTACCATAGGCCAGCAGTTGCAGCGATGGATTTTTCATGCCTGCCCACCAGAAGGGCGGCTCAACGCGCAGATCAGCAGGTCCCTGTGCGGAAACCGGACCGGTGAGTGCAATAAGTAAAAGGAAGGCAAACAGTATTGTCTGCTGTAGGTGCCGGAGCGGGAAACATGTTATTCTCATATCTGTAGGATTTTCAATTGCAGACAGTGCAGCATGCACCACCGGCTTTTTGCAAAAATAAGAAAAATGGAGGCTTGTGCCCGGTGGGGCAATCCGGATTACCGGGATTTCAGGATTTGTTTTTATAAAGGTTTGGGAATAAGATAAATTGCGCAACTATTTGGATCTGATAGCCTGATGAATTATATGTCATGAAATGGTCCGCAAATGGTTGTAAAAACCTGTTTAAATAAGCCTTCTGAGTTTGATATTTGTCTTGAATTCCTTGCCATCCCTGGAGAAAACCATACTTACGGAATTTCCTTCCCTGATGCTGAGGATGTGGTTCAGATCACCCAGCGTGAGGCCGAAAACGGGCTTCCCGTTAATGTACAGCAACAAATCTCCCACCCTGATTCCGGCTTTATCACCGGGTGAGCCTTTGATGATTTCGCTCACTTCAAAGATACTGAAGCCGACCCCCAACGCCCTGAAGGTAATTCCGCTCATATTGTATTCAAAAGGTTGTTTGAACTTTGAGCCTTTCTGCAGGATCATCCGCTGGTTGCTGAAGTCATATGTAACCCGGAATCTTCCCAGCGCTCCGGCCCCGATCGTTCCGTTTCTATGCATTCTGGTATTTAAATTCCAGGGCATATAACTATCAGAAAAAGAGCTTATTACATTATCAAGCCGGTAATTGCCGAGCATCAGCCAGCCGATTCTGGCAAAACTCCCGTGAATATTTCCGGCCAGTCCTTTACCGATGATGGCATCAAGGTATTTTTCGGGTTTATAACCGTCGAGGCTGTCGTATTCAAGCAATAAAGGGTGATTCGCCCCGGAGTCGATCATCAGCCAGAGGTCCATAATTCTGCCGTTGTCGAATTCAACCCGGGCGGTCATGTATGGTTTTCCCCGGTTGATGCTGAGCGGAATGATTTCTGACCTTGCCGGTGGGGAATAATCTGAGGGGCGGGTAAACTTAATCGTATTTCTGTCGTAATTGGTAGTAACAACCAGATCCCTGAATTTTTCCATACCGATCAGACCGTGAACTTTGGAACCAATGTACTGATCAAGGGAAAAGTAATCTTCGCTCAGCAGGATAAGGTTGGTAAACATAGGCTCCAGCCGGCCGGTTTTGAGTTTAAAAGGACGCGTTACACAGGCTTCCAGCATGTCGGGTGAGCCGGGGGCCGACAACATAAATGATCTGATGCAGTGGTGTTCCAGCTGAGAAGTGATTCCCATATCTGTGATAATAACCCCCTCAACACCGCTGTCGAGCAGCAGCCTCACCGGAATCGAATCATTGATGATCAACTCAATCACAACAAGGTTATCATAGTTGGAGAAAGGAATGATCACCTTATTTTTCTTTTCCGGAAGGCTGAAGTAATTGAATTGTCCGCTGACTCCGGTACCGCTAATCAGGAGAAGGAGTAACAAAAGTGCTTTATATAAGGCTTTTGGCTGCACAGAGTATGGAAATAGTTTCTGAGAAATATGATCACTACGAAAATAAAAAAAAAGTGTCAGGGGCGGGATAATAGGCTTAATAAAATTAATTTTGCAAAACAGAATAGCATTTTATATGCAAATAACCTGAATTGAAATGAAAAGCGCTGCTTCTGATATTATCCGCGGTTTATGGAATGAACTCTACCCTGATGCCATTGACGCACCGGGTCTTGATGCCCTGCTTGCCGAGCTGAGCCATGCAAGGAATACCCTGGCATTTGACCCGCAGCCTGAAGGATGGTACAAAGATGCCGTTGTTTATGCGCTATATGTTGATTTTTTCAACAATACCTTTGACGGGCTTGTTCAGAAACTCGATCAGCTACAGGAGCTGGGCGTCAATTGTCTCTGGTTGTTGCCCATTCTTGACTCACCCATGCGCGACGCGGGTTTTGATATCAGGGATTACCGTAACATCAGGGCCGGTTTGCTGGGTTTGCCGGCTGATACGCCCGTTGAGGTCAAGCAAGGTGCTTTCCGCGATTTTCTGAAAATGGCGCACAAAAGGGGCATCAAAGTGATCTTTGATATCGCGATGAACCACACTTCGGAGGAGCACCCGTGGTTTATTGAATCACGCAAAGGTCCTGATAACCCTTACCGTGATTATTATATCTGGAATAAGGACACCAATAAATACAAGGAAACCCGGCTGCTATTCAAAGGCATGTGCCCCAGCAACTGGGAAAAGGATGGGGAATGGTATTATTTCCACCGCTTTTTCGAGTTTCAGCCAGATCTGAATTACCGGAATCCGGAAGTACTTACCGAGGTCTGCCGTATACTTGTTTTCTGGCTCAGCCAGGGACTGGACGGGTTTAGGGCGGATGCTATTCCATACATCTGGAAAGAGGACGGGACAAATTGTGAGAATCTGCCGAAAACTCATACCATTATCAAGATATTCAGGGCTGTTCTTGATTATGTGCGGCCCAACACCCTGTTGCTTGCCGAAGCCTGCCAACCGCCGGCAGAGGTGGTAAGGTATTTCGGCAAAGGCGATGAGTGTCATGCCGGTTATCATTTCCCTTTGATGCCCATGATTTTCAAGTCTCTGGCAACAGGCGACGCCGCGCCGGTGCATCATGTGCTGCATCCTTCCATTACTCCTGAAATCGGACAAGACAATCAGTGGTTTATGTTTCTGCGCCTGCACGATGAACTCACGCTTGAGATGGTAACACCGGAAGACCGCGCGCTGATTCACGGGCATTATTGCAAAGATCCGCGCTGGGATTTCAGGGTAGGGGAAGGGATTTCTGCCAGGCTTTCAGAACTGCTCGACAGGGATCACCGTAAGATAGGACTCGCTTACAGCATTATGCTTACCCTGCCCGGTACACCCATCATCTATTACGGCGATGAGTATGCCCGGTTAAATGATGAAGCCTTTTACGCGCGTTATAAAAAGGAAACCGGTAAAGACGATACCCGCTATTTCGTGCGCGGGCCGTTGCAATGGGAAGAAATTGAAAATGAGCTTGCCGATAAGGAGTCGCTCACCTTTAAAGTTAACCGGATTATCCGGGAGCAACTGAGGGTAAGGCGCGGCGTACAGGCCTTCGGCAGGGGTAATCTGAACTGGGCCACTGTGAATGTTGCTGATGCTCCTGAAGCCGGGAATCAGGTGTTATCTTACATCAGGTCCTATGGAAAGGAGCGCGTCCTGGTGCTCAATAACCTGGCCGGGAGTGATCTGATCATTGATCAGATCGGAGGAGAAATGCTGAAAGGCCACGATATGTTTACCGGTGATGAAGTTAAGACACCGATCGTGCTGGAACCTTTCGGATTCCGGTGGATTAGAATTGACGCGTAGCTTTTCCGGCATTACAGGGTCGGTAAAGTTGCTTTCAGATTTATTTTATTGTTAAACCTAATAATCGTTAATATGTCAAACGCAATTACAAAAACCAGCTTTAAACTTCCCGGTCAGACCGATCTTTATGTTGGTAAAGTCCGTGACGTGTATCACATTAAGGATGAATTGCTTATCATGGTTACAACCGATCGGATCTCAGCGTTTGATGTGGTGCTTCCAAGAGGAATTCCTTACAAGGGGCAGGTACTTAACCAGATTGCCGCGAAGTTTCTGGATGCAACGGAAGATATACTTCCGAACTGGAAAATAGCAACACCCGATCCAATGGTCACCGTGGGCCGCCTATGTGAGCCATTTAAAGTTGAGATGGTTATCAGGGGCTATCTGTCGGGGCATGCCTGGCGTGAGTATAAAGAAGGAAAGCGCATGATCTGCGGGATGCCTATGCCCGACGGAATGAAGGAAAATGACAAGTTTCCCGAGCCCATCATTACGCCCACGACCAAAGCAGCCGTTGGGCATGATGAGGACATCTCACGGGAGGAAATCCTGAGGCAGGGACTGGTCGATGAAGCAGAATACCTGAAGCTGGAGGACTATACCCGGAAGTTGTATCAGCGCGGCACGGAAATGGCCGCACACATGGGCCTGATCCTTGTTGATACAAAGTATGAATTCGGAAAGGATGGAGACGAAATTTACCTGATTGATGAAATTCACACCCCCGACTCTTCAAGGTATTTCTACCTTGAGGGTTATGAAAAAAGACAGGCTGCCGGTGAATCACAGAAACAGCTGTCGAAGGAATTTGTACGTGAATGGCTGATAGCCAATAATTTTCAGGGTAAGGAAGGACAGGTAATGCCGGATATGACCGATCTGTTCGTGAACCAGGTTTCTGAAAGATACATCGAGCTTTATGAAAGTATTACCGGTTCAAAGTTTGAGCGGGCTGATATTTCTGATGTTCTTACCAGGGTTGAACAGAATATCCTTAAGTTCATTACCGCCTATTACAGATAGTTTTTGTAATACACATCTCTTCTTCCCGGATTTCAGGCCCCTTGGCCTGATCCGGGTTTTATTTTATTAAACGGGGTGATTCCGGGATTTGTGCGCGTATCAGATCAATGCTGACCTCAGGTGGTCAATTTCCCCTGCCCGTTCGGCTTCTCCGGAAGCCGCCAGAAGATAGGAAAGCAGTTCAAACATTTTGCTGATAATATACTTCGGGGCTACCGGCCTGAAAAACATATCATCAGGGGATAATTTGAGCCGGCGCAGCAAGGTTACGATCTCATTCCTGGTAAAGATGCCGCCTTTATTCTCGGGGTTGATGTAAAACATGACCCTTGCCGGTTCCTCAGGTGATTTTTCTGTTTCATCGAGCCAGGCCATTACAAACCGTTCTCCTGGAAGCAGAATGCCGCGTACCGGTAAATCAAGACTCTGGGCCAGCAGGGTGTAAAGAATCCCGATGGAGATGGCATATCCGCTGCGGGTTTCAAGGAGATTGTTAAGGAAAAGATAACGGGGCTCCGTGGTTTGCCTTGATGGTAACTGAAATTTGTGCAGGTCGAAGATGATGTGGTTGAGCACCTTTACTTTCTCGAGGGCGGTGAGGCTGTTGTTCAGTTCCAGCCAGATATCCCGCCTTATATCATGCAACTGGCTTTTAACTTCTTCTGTATCCAGATTCTGATACTGATAACGGGTAAAGAGCAGGTATCCTTCCAGCAGGTTGTCATTTCTGAAATGTGCCCAGTTTGTGAGATCGAGATAAAGCTGGTTGTATTGTATGCTGTGGATGATGTCTTCTATTCTTTTCTGCAGGTAGCTGTCGAAGGTGCTTTCCCATGCAGTCTCCAGTAAGGGTACTGCCTGACTCCCATAGGCAAAAATGCGGTCACGGACCTGTGTAAATGCTTGCTGGTCAGGTTCGTCGAGCAGACTGATCAAAGCCTGGAGCTGAGGGTCTTTTTCTTGCGGCTGATCCATTAACCGTTATAAATTTTCAGGTATAAAGATCGGCATTATTTTGCTGCCTGATCAGTTAATTTATCAACACACCTGCAATTTTTATCTCTGTCTGTCAGCAATTTGGCGCAGCATGCTTGTTTCAGGCGGGCTGAGGTAAATCCGTAATGGCTTCCAGTACAGTGCCGATGAGTTGCTCCATGGTTTTATGATAGTCTTTGCTGTATTGTTTTGCTACCCGGTTGGCGACAATGGCGCATATGGTCAGCGTCTGGTGGCCTAAAAGCTTTCCCAGGCCGTATAAGGCGGATGTTTCCATTTCGAAGTTGGCCACCTTCATTCCTTTATATTCAAAGCCGGCAATAGCCTGGTTAAGATCCGGATGCGTTGTTGCAAGCCTGAGCCTGCGGCCCTGGGGTCCGTAAAATCCCGGCGCTGTGGCTGTCATCCCTTTGCTGAATTTACGGCCGATGGTATTCAGGAGCCTGTCAGACGCCTCCACCACATAAGGCCGCGGAAAGTGCTGATTCCAATGCGTTTGACTGATAAATGCCCCGGTAAGCTCATGGTCAATTACTGAATTTGAATCAAGGTAATAATACAGCATTCCGTCGAGACCGATGCCATGCGTGGAAACAATGGCCGTATCGACCGGGATGTCCTGCTGTAAGGCTCCTGAAGTGCCGAGGCGGATAATATTTAATGAAACATGCTCATTCCTGACCTCCCGCTTTTCAAGGTCTATATTGAAGAGGGCATCAATTTCATTGAGGACGATGTCAATATTGTCGGTTCCCATTCCTGTAGACAAAACAGAAATTCTCCTGCCGCCGATGCTCCCGGTGTGGGTGCAGATTTCGCGGTTCTGGCGGGTGAGTTCAATATGGTCGAAATGCCTGGAAATCAATGGTACTCTGCCCGGATCGCCCACTATGATAATGTCAGTCGCCAGTTCTCCGGGTTTAAGGTTGAGGTGGTAAATGCTGCCGTCGGGGTTTATGATCAATTCTGAAGCACCTATCTGAGCCATATCGGAGATTTGTTTGTTTATTGCTGTGTCAGACTTAACTTTGCATTGTTAATACAAAAATAGGCAATAATTCTGAAGCCATGAATTACATACTTGTTCCATACGATTTCGATCCGCAGACCGACCTTGCTTTTGACCAGGCCATACACCTTGCACGGCACACCAGGAGCAGGATCATCCTGTTGTATGTTCATGAACAGCAGGGTTTCCTGTCCTCATTGTTCAGTCAGGAGCAGAATGAGGAGATGCTGGAAAAAATCAGCGACCAGATGGATGCGGTGGCTGCCAATATGTCTATCAAAAGCGGCGTCGATATCAGTGTCAGGCTTGAAATCGGAAGGATTTACTCCGTGATTGTGGATGTTGCCAGGGAAACGGGTGCTGAATTTATCGTGATGGGAACCAGGAGCCTTGAATCTTCATCACGCGGGAATTATCGAATGGCCGGTGCCAATACCTCCAGGGTCATCAGGTCGGCTCACTGCCCGGTAATTACCATCGGTGGACGGACACACTATGATGGTTGCCGCACCATTATGCTGCCCATTGATCACCATGCCGAAACCGGCCAGAAGGTAAAATGGGCGATAAAACTTGCCGGTATTTACGGGGCACGGGTCAGGGTGGTTGCCGCGCTGAGCCTGGAACAAAAGGATAGATCCAGGGAAAAGATAAGGCGGCAGGTGGAGAATGTGCATGATCAGATTAAAAATGCCGGAATAATCTGTGATACTGAAGTACTCGAAGTGCAGGCCGGCGAAAAAGATATCGTCTCATCGCTGCTGGATTATGCTAATGCAAAAGGCGATATTGATCTGATCATCATTATGACGCAGCAGGAATCGGCCATAGTGGAGTTCTTCGTGGACTCCAGTGCTCAGGAATTTATCAGAAGGTCTGATATTCCGGTGATGTCGGTTGTTCCGCGTGATGCTTCGCCGAAAGCTTTGGAAGATCAATAAAGGATAATTCATTATATTTGCTATCCGGCCTTAGCTGCCTCAAACCTGACAATTCATCTTAAGCATCCTACCCATGAAAAGAAAAACCCTTGTCATCATCAGTGTAATACTAATCATTGCATTGGCCGCATTCGGGTGGTGGCGTTATTATTTTGTTTTTGGCGAAGGCGTGAAGGCCGGCACCCTTAATTTCGTCGTCAGAAAAGGCTACATTTTCAAAACATGGGAAGGCCGGTTGATTCAGGAAGGCTTTAAAACGCCGCTGCCAGGGGCCATGCAAAGCAATGAATTTGAGTTCAGTATTACCAACGACAGCATTGCTGCCGTGCTGGAACGCAGCGGCGGCCGCTTTGTTGAACTGCGCTACAGGGAGTATCTCCATCCTTTGCCCTGGAGGGGGATGAGCAATTATGTGGTGACTGAAATTCTTGAAGTTAAGCTAAACAAGCCCACACCTGGCGACCTGCCTTTCAATCAGTAATTCAAGCCAAAAATATGAGCATTATTAAGCAGTTGCTTCATTATCTGAATCTCGAAAGTGAGGTTGAAGACTTCGAAAAGATTCATCAGACCATTGAAAAGGATATTATTTTCAAAGGAACAAATCTTTGGATTCTTATTTTTGCCATTATTGTTGCCTCTGTAGGTTTAAACATGAACTCAACAGCGGTGATTATCGGAGCCATGCTGATATCTCCGCTTATGGGTCCGATAAATGGCATTGGATATTCAATTGCAACCTACAATTTCCCGCTTTTCCGCACTGCCCTTAAAAACTTCGGATTCGCAGTTGCTGCCGGGCTCACGGCCTCCACTGGTTATTTTGCGCTGAGCCCTGTTTCGACTGCACATTCTGAATTGCTTGCACGCACAAGTCCGACCATTTACGATGTGCTGATCGCATTGTTCGGCGGCCTGGCCGGAATTGTCGCCATCAGCAGTAAGCAAAAGGGAAATGTTATTCCCGGGGTAGCCATTGCCACCGCCCTGATGCCACCGCTGTGCACCGCGGGGTATGGGCTTGCAACCGCGCAGTTTCAGTTTTTTTTCGGGGCGTTTTATCTTTTCACGATCAATACCGTGTTTATTGCCATTGCCGCCATGGTTGTTTCACAACTGTTGAAATTTCCCATTATTACACTTGCCGGAGAAGCGCACAAGAAAAGGGTGAACCAGTGGATCTCAGTGGTGATTGTCATTACTATTCTGCCAAGCATTTACTTCGGTTATGGTTTGGTACAGAAAGAGCGTTTCAATGAAAATGTAGCCCGGTTTACAAAAAATGTCAGCGTTTTTGAAGGCAGCTACCTGCTCAGGTACGAAAGTAATCCCAATACCCGCGAAATTATGATGGTTTACGGCGGAAATACGCTTACCGAAGATCATAAACTTTTGCTCGAGGAGAAAGCCCGGGATTTTTCACTTGATAAGGTTATCTTGAACATCCGTCAAGGATTTTCACTGAATGAATCTGAAAATTCAGAAGTGAATAACCTGAAACTGGAGATCAGTCGCCTGAATGTGCAATTGGCTGATTCTGAAAGAAAAAAAGATAGCCTTGAAAGGAAGCCACTTATTGGAGAAGCTTTGCTGACAGAACTAAACGCTATATTTCCTGATGTGGTGTCGTGCTCTTACGCTGAAACTTATTTATATACAATGCCGGCACGTGAGCAAAAACGCGTTGCCCAGATTGTACTGACGTTCAAAAATGGTAATCCGAAACAGGAAGACCGGGAACGTATTATTACCTGGCTTAAAAGACGGCTGAATACAGAGGCTGTAAAGGTGTTGTTTGAAACAGAATAGGTCGGTTTATCAGTCCGGAAAAGACCGGAGTTGTTCAGCGGTTTCCGGATGTACCTGAATTCAGGCAGGCCTGGCTTGCGGTGTTGGTTTGAGCCGCTACCAGGTAAAGATATCTT
Organism: uncultured Lentimicrobium sp.; assembly: GCA_964503805.1. Classification (GTDB taxonomy): domain Bacteria; phylum Bacteroidota; class Bacteroidia; order Bacteroidales; family Lentimicrobiaceae; genus Lentimicrobium. The sequence goes on from CAZDBX010000011.1 coordinate 14,601, forward strand.
CGCGTGTCTTTGGCCTCCGGTCGTCAAGCCAGATGAAATTTTTCAACAGCAGTTCTTCCTGACTGAGCTCGCCTTCGGGGTGCAGCACTGCGGTCGGTTTTTCGATGTAAACGATCTGCCTGATCTTCTTATCCCGCAGCCTTATTTTCATATTGCTGGCGAATGCCTTGTTGATGCCGGTCAGGGTTCCGTCGTCCTCCCTTACCCAGTAAATCGTTTCGGCATTGCCCTCAACCTGGATCATGATCAGTTCATTGTCAATGAAATAGCCTTTCATATTGCGCCCTTTAATCTGATTGTACCCGGTGCCCAGGGTGTCACTCGAAATAATGAAGGCATTGTTGTAAAGCCGGAGTTCCTTTACCTGTTCGTTACCGGTGAGTATATGAATGGAGTCGGAAGTCATCTGGTTTTCTTCAGTCCATAACACGGGGGAACCTAACATACGCATGGTACTGTCACTGAATTTGTAGATCAGCGAATCGGTCATTCCCTGCAGGTCGGTGCGGAAAAACTTCACATGGTAGAAAGCAAACACCTCTTTGGTCGTTTGGGTTGAATCGAAGGTTGCCCTCAGGGTGTCGGCATGCATAAAAAGCGTGTCTTTCTCTTCAATAAAAAGGGCTTCAGGGCGTTGGGTGATCATTGTATAGCCAAGTTCTTTGCGGTAACGCGCATACTGCCCGGTTACGATCATATTCTGAACCGTATCAATCACCATAATATTTCTGAAAGCTTCCCCGAATCCGTTGGTGCGTTCATAATACAGGCTGTCGCCGGTCAACACCTGATCGCCGTTTTTAACCCGGGCATTTTCGTCAAACTCCGCAATATCCGTTACGGTGTTGTACCATCCGTTTTCTGCGTAAATATCGGTTTCTTCGCCTTTAATGGTGGTTGGTCCCCTGAACCATGATATTTTGCTCTGGGTATTGTATTGCAGGGTGTCGCAATTCATCACATAATCGGGGTTGTTCAGCACAACATGGTCGCGGAAAAAGAAATCCTTGGTATTGGTGTGGTAATAACCCCGTTTGCTGTCAAGCGTGTTCTGGTCATTTACAATATGACCTCCGGTGAGGTAAAATGCGATGCCCGTATTTCTGTCGTAAATCAGTTTGTCGGTGGTCAGGATGGTGCGGTTGTCAATCAGTTTTACATTGTCAAATACTTCCGCAATACGGGTTTCGCCACTGTAATAAATCGAATCTCCGTAAAGGTTAAGGGTATCGCTGGCCTTAATGTGCACCCTGCTGTAAGCTTTCATGCTGTTGGTCGCATTGTTCAGATGCGCGGAATCGCAATAGAGGAAGGCCCCCTCATGTTCAAAAACCGCATTTCCGATGATGCGTTGTACATTTTCACCCAGCGCCTTGTTGTACGCCATTACATCCGCCTGCACCAACCGTATTTTTCTGGGTTGCTGCGCAGAAACCATCAAACTTGAAAACAAAATAAGCTGGGTCAGCAGAAAAGACAGGCGCATCGGCATGTTTGCAATTATAACCGCAAAACTATGAAATTATTGCAATACCGGAACTTCAAAAAATGATGATCAAGCCATCATAATCCCGGCAACACAATTTAATTCAGTGCCGATACAAACAAGTGTTTTTTCTTTTTGTTTATAATTCCACAATCCGTTGTGATTTTCTTATTGTGATAGATTTCCCGCCTTTATTTGATTCTGTTTTTTTTGATAGTATTGATTTGTTGGTTACAAAAACTTCCCATTATGAAAAACAAAAATCTGGCGTTCGATTACATTCACGAATACCTTTTCAGGAATGAGCAGGTGGCTGCCAATCTAGTTTCTGAACAGAGTCTGAGTCCTGAGGACCGGCAGGAACTCAGCGATATCCTGGGGGTGCTGGGGCAGATGTCGCAAAATGCCCGGAACTATAACAAGGTCAACAATCAGGTGCTCGGCAAGGCCATGGAACTTTCCATGGAAAACATGGCCAACACCACACAAACCATTATGAGCATCAAGTCATCGTTGCAGGAGGTAATCCGCGATGCGAAAAGCGCTTACAAATATGTGCTCTGGATGTATGTACTGGCGTTTATGCTGGGGATCGCCCTGATCACGGTGGCGGTGGTTTTTGCTGCCCAGGGCAAGACCATACTGTCCATCGCTTTTGGAACCATCGGCCTGATCGATATAGTGTCCCACTTTATTTTCAAACCTCCGCTTGAATTGCAAAGCAGCAGGGCTAACCTTACACAACTGATGATCGTAGTAACCAACTGGTTTTCCGATATTGTCAATTTGAATACTTTCATCACGGCCAGGGGAGAAGCACTTACCCTGACGGAATTGAGCGAAATTTCTGACAAGCAGAATGCAAATACCGCGAAAATGATCGATCTGATTGAACGATACAGCGAACCTTCATCGGTAAAGCAGGCATTGACGGGAAATGAATCCGGTGCCGGATGAGACTTCCTTATTAAAATGCTGAGCGGAAAGTAACAACAGTTTAATCTCAGAAAATAGATCTGGCGGTATAGGTAGTAAAAAGCTCCAGGGCCATCATACCGGCCAGGGAATTTCCGGCGGTATTGAGCCCCGGCGACCAGACGGCCACTGCCAGTTCTCCCGGCATTACCGCCACAATGCCGCCGCCCACGCCGCTTTTGCCTGGCAGCCCGACACGGTAGGCAAATTCTCCGCCTTCATCGTAAAGACCGCAGGTCTGCATCAGCGCGTTGATGCGTTTGGCCTGCCTCGGTCCGCAGATGACCTTTCCGCTTACAGGATCGGTTCCGCCGCCGGCAAGAAAAAGAAACGATTTCGCAAGGTCAACGCAACTCATCGAAAGCGCGCATTGGTGAAAATAGAGGTTCAGCACACGGTCCACATCATTGGCCAGGTTGCCGTAACTTTTAAGGAAATTGGCCAGGGCCGCGTTGCGGTGACCCGTTTCCTTTTCAGAGCGGGCTACCTCCCTGTCATAATCTATGGACGGATTTCCTGAGCAGTTTCTGACAAAATCTATCAATCCGGTTAGCGGATCCTCGTTTTCAAAAATCACGCAATCGGTGACCACCAGCGCTCCCGCATTGATAAAGGGGTTACGGGGCCTGCCGTTTTCGTATTCAAGCTGCACCAGTGAGTTGAAGGGATTCCCTGAAGCCTCGCGGCCTACCCTGTCCCAAAGCGCATCACCCATACGGTCCATCACCATGGCAAGGGTAAAAACCTTGGAAATGCTCTGAATGCTGAAGTTTTCGGTAGCATCTCCTGTGGTATAGAGTTCTCCCCTGACGGTGGCCACGGCCATGCCGAATTTTTCCGGATTTATTCTCGATAAAGCAGGAATGTAGGTGGCAACCTTTCCTTTACTCAGCAGCGGTTTTATTTCCCTTGCAATGCTTTCAATAATCCCGGTGTAAGATGTCATTACGCGGATAAAGTTAATTTTTGTGAACTTATTGGCCGTGGCTTGTTATATAAAGTGTTCCTGTGAGCCGGTCTGCACCACCCGGTGTTCTCGTTCCGTTACAAATGCCTCACGGACTGCCTGTGCAAATTTAACCGGAATAATCTATATTTGTGATATGAATATTAAGGCTATGCAATCAACCCCTTACGCTTTGCTCGCGAAGAAATTCTATTTTGACGATACGGCTTTCATCAACCTGATGAAAAAACGGATTTACAATGTACTGCTGATTGCAAGCAATTATGATTCCTTCGTTCTGGAGGGCGACGGCCGTATAGATGAGCAGATATTTATCGAGTATGTTTCACTCAGCCTCCGGTATCCCCCTCAGTTTATTCAGGTATCATCAGAGGCTGAAGCCATGAAGGTGCTTGAAAATCAGAATATTGATCTTATTATTACTATGCTCAGCATGGGTAAGAGCGAGAATTTTGATTCTGCAAAAAGGATCAAGGCTCAATATCCGCAAAAGCCCATCGTGGTGCTGACTTCGTTTTCGCGCGAAGTTACCCTTACTATAGCCAACGAAGACCTGTCAGTAATTGATTATGTGTTTAGCTGGCTTGGTAATGCCGACATCCTGCTTGCCATTATCAAACTGATAGAAGACAGAATGAACGCCGAGAATGATGTGAAAGAGGTTGGCGTTCAGGTGATCTTGCTGGTTGAAGACTCTATCCGGTTCTATTCCAGTTATTTGCCGAATATATACAAAATTATTTTCAAGCAGTCTAAGTCATTTATGACCGAAGGGCTGAATGAGCACCAGATGATGTTGCGCATGCGGGGCAGGCCTAAGATATTGCTGGCTACCAATTACGAGGAGGCTGTCAGTTATTACGAAAAGTATAAGAATAACCTGCTCGGTATCATCACCGATACTTCATACCCCAGGAATGGCCGCGAAGACCAGCAGGCAGGCATCAGACTGGTGGAAAAGGTAAAGCGCGACGATGAGTTTATGCCTATTCTGATGCAGTCATCAGACCTTGAGAATTCCGAAGTGGCGCGCAGCCTCAGGGTTGGCTTTCTGCACAAGCAGTCAAAGACGCTCTCCATCGAGCTGAGGAATTTTATAAAGCAGTATTTTGCATTCGGCGATTTTGTTTTTGTAGATCCTGACACCCGGCTCGAAGTCGCCCGTGCTGCCGACCTGAAGGCCCTTCAGCAAAAAATATTTGAAATTCCGGATAATTCCCTTGCTTACCACATCTATCGCAACCATGTTTCCAAGTGGCTGTATGCCAGGGCTTTGTTTCCGCTTGCTGAGCTTTTTCGCGATCTTCGTCCGGGCGACTTCAGCGACCTGGATGAAATCCGGCGTTTTATTTTCGATGCCATCGCCACTTTCAGGTTGAATAAAGCCCGGGGCATCATCGCTGAATTTAACCGCGAAAGTTTTGATGAGTACCTGAGTTTTACCAGGGTAGGGCAGGGGTCTATCGGAGGTAAAGCCCGTGGACTTGCCTTTCTCGATTCGATGATCAAACGCAACCGCCTGCTTGACAAATGGCCGGGGGTAATCGTTACCATTCCCCGTACGGTGGTGCTCGGGGCGGATATCTTCGATGAGTTTATGGAAGATAATAACCTGTATAAGATTGCGTTGTCCGACCTATCAGATGAGGAGATTCTCGATCATTTCATCGCGGGAAGGCTTCCTTTCCGCTTGCATGAGGATCTTTACACTTTTATATCCGTGGTAAATAAACCGATAGCCGTAAGGTCGTCGAGTATGCTTGAAGATAGCTATTATCAGCCATTTGCCGGAATTTACTCCACATATATGGTCCCCAATTTTGTGAATGATGAGCGGATGACCATAGAAAACCTGAGCAATGCCATTAAGAGTGTTTATGCGTCGGCCTTTTTCAGGGATTCAAAATCATACATGACGGCAACGTCCAATGTTATTGATGAAGAAAAAATGGCCATCGTGCTGCAGGAGGTAACCGGCACACAATACGGGGACCGTTTTTATCCGACAATGTCAGGAGTCGCCCGCTCTATAAATTTTTATCCGATCGCTCCGGAAAAACCGGAGGACGGCATAGCCAACATTGCGCTCGGCCTCGGGAAGTATATCGTTGACGGAGGGTTAACCCTGAGGTTTTCGCCGCGATACCCCAGGAAAGTTCTTCAGTTATCTACGCCCGAATTTGCCCTGCGCGAAACTCAGAAGCACTTTTATGCCCTGGATCTCCGCCCGGGCACGTTTACGCCTTCAACCGATGACAGTTCCAATCTTCTGAGGTTGAATATACAGGATGGTGAATCAGACGGTTCGCTGAAAAACATCATCTCTACATTTGATTATGAGAGTAATATGTTGCGGGATGGTATGTTCGGACCAGGAAAGCGGATTGTGACTTTTTCAAATATCTTAACCCATAATATATTTCCTCTGGCCGAGATTCTTGCCACCGTGCTCGAAACCGGGCAGCGTGAGATGAGCAAACCCGTTGAAATTGAATTTGCGGTGGACCTGAACCGTCCCAAAGGTACCCCCGCGCTGTTCAATTTGTTGCAGATCAGGCCGATTGTCGATAACAGGGAAGCCATCGAGGCCCATCTTGAGGATATGGTAGAAAAGGATACGGTTATTTATGCACATCATGCGCTGGGCAATGGCATTATCCGCGATGTGTATGATATTGTTTATATTAAACCCGAGTCGTTTAATCCGGCGGCTAATAAAGAAACTGCGCTCAGGGTCGGAAAACTGAATGAGAATTTCCTTTCTGAAAAGCGCAACTATGTGCTGGTGGGCCCGGGTCGCTGGGGAAGTAACGACCCCTGGCTGGGAATTCCGGTAAAATGGCCCCAGATTTCTGCTGCCCGGGTCATCGTTGAGTCTGGCCTCGAGCATTACCGGATCGATCCGAGCCAGGGAACGCATTTTTTCCAGAACCTGACCTCATTCAGGGTTGGGTATTTTACCATCAACCCGTTTTTGAAAGACGGACATTATAATCTTGATTTTCTTGCTTCACAGACTCCGTTCTATGAAGATGAGGTGATCCGTCACATCAGGTTTGAACAGCCGCTGGTGATCATGATCGACGGTAAGAAAAACCTCGGCGTTGTAATGAAACCGCAAATTCCGGATTCAGCCCGGGAAGAGTGAAAATTTCATAAATGAAGGTCGTGACCACGCTGCATAAGCAGCTGAATGTGGAATCAGGATAATCTGCAGGTTAACTGCTTTATACTGCGCCTTAATTGCCGTCAACCAGGTAAGCCCTGAGTTTATCCGTGCGGGCATTTTCAAACAGTTCTTCGGGTGGGCCCTGCTCAATGATTTCACCATCATGCATAAAAATTACATGGTCGGCCAGCCTGATTGCCTGCCGCAGCACGTGGGTTACGAGGATGATGGTATAGTGCTTTTTCATATCCCTGAAAAGGTCCTCAATGATTTTGCTGGAAGTGGGATCGAGTGCGGAGGTCGGTTCATCGGCCAGGATAATTCCCGGTTTTACGGCCAGTCCGCGCGCCAGGCAAAGCCTTTGCTGCTGACCGATCGACAGACTGGATGCCGGCGAACTCAGGCGGTTTTTTACTTCCTCCCACAGGCCGACTTCCCTGAGGTGCTTCTCAACGCTGAATGCTATCAGCTTTTTGTCGCGGACTCCCTTCAGTTTTAAGCCGTATGCTACATTTTTGTATATAGATACCGGCAAAGGGTAAGGCCTTTGCGAGAGTAAACCCATTTTTTGCCGGATATCCGGTATGCTGGCAGTGGTGTTTAATATGTCATCATTATCGATGTAAATATTCCCGCTTACCTTAAGTTCACGGTAAAGGTCGGTGAGCTTGTTCATGCATTTCAGCAGGGTGGTTTTTCCACAGCCCGAGGGCCCGAGCAGCACGGTGATGCGGTTTTTGGGTATTTCCAGGTTAATATTCTTCAGTATATGGTGGTCACCGGCACATACATTCAGATTGCTTACCCGGAGCACTGCTTCCGGTTCCGTGGCCCTGAGAACCCTGAGTTGTTCACTACTGTTCGGTGAGAAATATGGATTACCCATGTTTTTTACTTCAGGTTGGTTTTTGAATATCGCTTCGACAGCAGGCGCGCACCGAGGCTGATGCTAAGGATAATAATCGTCAGAATAATGGAAGCGGCAAATGCCCTGTCGCGCACTTCCGGGATCGGCGACCCGAGCTGAAAAAAAATTGCCAGGGGAAGCGTGGCTGCAGGCTCATCAAGGGTCACGGGGATGTTATCGGTGTAACCCGCGGTGAACAGCACCGAGGCAGCGTCGCCTATGCCCCTGCCGAAGGATAGCAATACTGCCGTGATGAATCCGGGAAAACCCTGTTTGAACATGACCCGGAAAGCAGTTTCAGTACGGGTGGATCCAAGGGCCAGCGAGGCTTCATGCAATCCTTTCGGGATGGTGCACAGTACCTCATCAAAGGTGCGCACCATGATGGGCGAAATCAGCAGGGCAACGGTAATGATCCCTGCCAGCAGGGAGGCATTCATGCCGAAAATTAACATCAGCGTAAAGCCGAATGCGCCGTAAACAATGGATGGGATACCCCACAAAGCATCAAGAAAATAACGGATGGTGTTCTGTGTACGACGGTACCTGATCAGTTGAACGTTCAGGTAGAGGGCCGCCGGCATGCCGATCAGCACCGCAATCAGGGTGGCGCCGATGGCAATATAAAGGGACCCAGTGATCGCATTGAGCACCCCGCCTTCTCCCCCGTAATAATAACCGCCTTTAGGCGTTTTGAGTACCATGTCCCAGTTGAGTGCCGCGAATCCCTTGTAAAAGATTACAACTATGATAAAGGCAAGTACGGCAATCAGCGAATAGGTGAACAGGGCTGAAAGCCGGATGAAGAACTTTTCTTCAAGCATTTTATATCGTCTCACAGCCTTTTGGTTTTATGGATAAGTAACCTGAAGAACAAATTGATAACCAGGATGATGATTAACAGCAGAAATGCGGCAAACATCAGCGCGGAGTCATACATGGGTATGGAAAGCATTTCACCGTAATTGTTGGCGATCAGGGCCGGCAGCGGGTAAGCTGCATTAAAAGGATTCCCCGATGCTTTAACCACATTGCCCACGACCATCATTACCGCGATGGTTTCACCGAAAGCCTTGGCAATTCCCAGGCCATAGGCCGAGATGATGCCGGGGTAATTGCCCCTGATCACGACATGCTTCACCGATTCCCACATGGTCGCACCCAGCGAAAGAGATGCTTCTTTCAGCCCGTTCGGGACTGTGTTGAACACTTCGATCAGCATGTTGAGGGTGTACGGGATTACCATCACCGCGAGTACGATGCCCCCTGCAAGCACCGAATATCCCGACGACGGGGATCCTGTTAAAGGAACGGAAAGTGCCGAAACAAAGGGAACGATGACCAGTATTCCCCAAACCCCGTAAATTACGGAGGGCAATCCTGCAAGAACATCAATTACCGGATGCATGATGCGGATAAGTGCCCGGGGGGCAAACTGGGTAAGGTAGAGGGCTGCCAGCAGGCAGACGGGTGCCGTAAAAAGAAATGAAAGCAGGGTTACATAAAGCGAACCGGCAATAAATGGCCAGAATCCGAAAGCCCCCCTCGATGGTTCCCATTTGGATGTGAAAACCAGCTCCAGGAATGAATGTTGTTCAAAAATGGGAGCAGCCTTGATATACAAACCGATGCAGATAACCAGGGGCAATACCAGAATGGTTACCAGGGTGGTAATCATCCAGAATCCGTTCAGCTTGTCGATGATCTGTCGCCGTAACTGCATGGGTTTATAATTATTTTTGTGTGGCTGTTGACAGGCGGGTGATTATCCGAGTTTTTTCAGATAGGATTCGATTTTTTCATTGTCGATGGGAACATAGCCTGCTTCCTTCACATACTGCTGCCCTTCCGTCAGGCACCAGCGGATAAAATCGAGCGTGGCCTGTTTCTGGGGTTTCTCTTTTGCAACGAAGTAAAGCTCACGCGCGGGAGGCGAAGGATAGACGCCATTGGCAATGGCCTCCAGAATTCCGTCGAACGTTTCGTAGAAGTCTTCTTCGGGATCTATCATGCCATTATCATTGATGTCGATGGGTGCGATTTCCATTCCCGGCCTTTTCTTACCTGTTTTGATGTCATAGGCGAATATGGTGTTGTTGAATCCCAGTCCCAGCTTATCTTTTGCAACAGCATCGGCCATGCCAGGATCCCCGTAAATTCCAATTCCGGCCAGGTTTTCCTGATGTCCTTCAAGATATTTGGCCCAGGTTTCAGCGGCTCCGCATGCGTCGGAGCGGGTGTAGATGGTCATTTTGGCTTTTTCCGGCTGGCCCAGCAGTTCACCCCAGTCGATGACGGTTTTATCAATAAAGATGGCTTTAAAGTCGCTGCGGCTTAGCCCCTGTTGCCTTAGCACCGGCAGGTAGGGATTCTCGCTGCTGATGGTGGGCACCACCGCGTCGATGGTAAGGCCAACCCACCAGACGCCTTTGCTTTTCTCCTCAGCAGAGATCTCCCGCGAAAACATGCCGAGGTCAACTGCTCCCGCCAATGCGTCGGCCATGCCTTTACCCGCGCCACCCCCGGAAACATTGAACCTCACTTCGGGATTGATTTTGCTGTATTCTTCCGTCCATTTAACCACGAGGGGATAAATTGCAAATGCGCCCGAAAGGGTAATGGTGTTGTCTTTCTTTTTCCGTGATGCACAACCTGCTAACACTATGACTGTAGCAATTGCAAACAATATTATGCTGCGTTTCATGACCTGTTGTTATTTTGAAGTGGAATTTGTCTGTTTGAAAAGATTGGGCGTTAGCGTCAGCTGTAAGTAGAAAAACTGATTGAAATTGTCAGAACCGGTTTGCTGAATTACTTTCAACGTTTCTGTCTGATTGAAGAAAATATATCCGCTTTCCAGGTTGCCCCAGTCACTGAATCTGTATTTCAGAACCAGATCATTTTCAAATCCGAGCGCTTTGTCGTCAGGGGTGCCCGGATTGGTCCTGGCGAGGTTAAAGTAATGAACGGTATTCCTTACTGAAACTTTCTTCGAGAATTTGTAATCGAGCCATAGGTAGTAATCGGCCAGACCGCCCTGCCCGGTTTGTACAGGGTAATTGGTGAAATAGTCCATATTTCCGTTAAAGCCGTGTCTGTTTCCGTAAAGCGGATCGAAGAGCTTATCGGTTTCATCCGGGCCAGGCATTTTGTCATTTCCCGAAAGCAGGCTGATCCCGGCGCCGGGAGTCAGTTTTCCAGTTTTCAGACTGATCTCGGCTTCAATCAGCGTGGCACTCAGCTTATGCCCTTTACGGTTATGGCCATACTGGTAGTAGGCATTCCCCCAGCAATTCAATTTTTCTCCATTGTAATTCCCGAAAATTCCGCTTGTATGCCTGAAATTCATCGGATCTGTCGTATCCGTTTTAGTATATCCTGATGAAATGTGGAGGAACGAGAGATTCAGTTTTTCACTTACCTTTTTATTGATCCACAGATAGTTCAGCGATTTTATCCGGGCGCTGGGATAAAGATTGCCGAATGAGGCCTCAGAAAATGTGTTCCAGGAAGCACCGGCGTCAATTTTCCAGCCGGCCTGGCGGTATTTCAGCACGAGCGCGTCATAGCTGATTCCGTTCTGATTCCAGTTGCGGTTTCCAAGCATCCTGCCGTTGTCGTAAATAAGCTCCTGACGGCCTGCAGTCAGGCTCAAAACTTCCGATATCCTGAGCTCGGCAAAAGCTTCATAAAGATCCAGTGAAGGATTGTCTCCGACCCCGGTGGCACTCATTTTGGCCTGGTCACCCCATAACCTGACATCCTGGGGAGCAATCTTCAGTCTGAGCTTTTGGGTTTCATAAGTAAAGGATAATCTTGTCCGCTGAGAAATCAGCAATGCAGGCGAGGCATCTTCAGGATTGATTTTCTGGTAACCGTCGCGTACTTCACCACGGGTACGGAGCTGGGCGTCAACTGAAAACTGTGCATTTGCCCCCTGATAAATAAACATCAGTAAAATCAGGGTGAGATTCCGTCTGTTAAAGGCTTGTTTCATAAGTGGCGTTAATTTTGAACATTCAAAATTAACGCCATCTCATTTTTCCGGGAACAGTGTTTATGCGTAATTGCGAAATAAGCTTTAAAGCGTAATCATACGTCTAAAAGCGTAGGTAAATTACACTTCAACAATACCGTTTCTGATCGCAAACATCACCAGGCCCGCTGTATTTTTACTATCGGTTTTCTGCAGCAGGTTTTCGCGGTGTTTGTCCACCGTTCGCTTGCTGATTCTCAGCCGCCCGGCAATTTCCTGGTTCGAAAGTCCCTGGCAAATGCGGTAGAGCACTTCGGTCTCCCTTTCCGATAGTTCTGAATTCCGTGGCTGTTTCTCTTTTTTAGTGATATTTTTCAGTATTCCGTCAAGAATTTCAGGAGAAAAATAGTTGTGGCCCGACATCACCGCTTTCATGCATTCTTCCACCTCGTGCAGTCCCGAGTTTTTGAGAATAAATCCGCGGGCTCCCGCGCTGATCATGCGCGAGGTGTAATCCTCGTCGGCATACATTGATAATGCGATGATTTTCAGGTCCGGGCAGATTTCAAGCGCTTTCCGGGTTGTTTCTATGCCGTCGAGGCCGGGCATGCTGATGTCCATAAAAACCAGCTCAGGCAACTGCTGATCTAAACCGGAGAGAAATGCGCCGCCATCCGGAGCCTGAAAAACCTTGCTTACATAGGGAAGATTTCCAAGCAACAGGTTCAGCCCTTCCCTGAAGAGCTTGTGGTCGTCCACCAGATATACTGAAAAAGGTTTCAGGTTGTTCATTTTCAGGATTTTCCTATTTTAACGTTCACCCTGACTCCTTCATTGGGCACCGAATAGATTTCTATGGTCCCGTTCAGCGATTTAATTCTGGACCGGATATTGGCAAACCCCATGCCTTTTTCACCTATTTCCAGTATTTTGCTGTCGAATCCTATGCCATCGTCAAGGTAATCGAGCCGTATGCCGTCCGCTTCATCCATCAGCGTTATGTAGATGTTCCGGGCTTCAGCATGTTTCAGGGAATTGTTGATCAGTTCACAGATTACCCGGTACAGCACCACCTCGGTATTGTATGGATACCGCTTTTCACCCAGGTTTGAATCGAAATTAATGTTCAGGTTGTCGACCGGCGCCATATGGGTGATAAATGATTTTACGGCCTTTTTAAGTCCGAAATTGTTCAGCACATGCGGACTCAGTTTATTGGAAATCTCCTTCAGCGAAGTGATGGATTCATCGATCAGCTTTTCGGCATGGATCATCACTTCCTTGTTTTGCGGATTGTTATTTCCGGTGTGTGCCGACGAAACGGCCATCTTGACTGATGAAAGCAATGGTCCGAGTCCGTCATGCAATTCCTTGGCAAAATTGAGCCGTTCGTTTTCTTCAGTTCTCATGATGGCAGAAAGTACCCTCGATTCATTTGCTTTACGGAGGTCATCCATTCTTTTCTGGATATTGAAAATCCGTTTGATAAAGATCAGGCTGCCAAGCATCAGCACCGAGATCAGCACGCCGGTCCAGGTGCTCAGCATGCCGGTGAACAACCGGCTGCCGGGATCGGAAAGCTGAAAAAACTCAAAAATCCTTCTGATGGCCATCAACAGGAATCCAAAGGAAATCAGCCACCAGGCGATGTTGGTTCTTGTCCGCTTTGTAAGCGTAAAGGCAATAATGGCAGCCGCGAACTGCAGGACAAAGGAAAGAATCAGGGCGATTTTTAAAGTCATGGTCAACCGTTTCTACAAAAGTAACAAAAAGCCCTGCAACCTGCAATGCCCGTTCTTTCCTTTGCTCAGCCACTGTGCCAGCATCATCCCTGTTTGGGCATTATCCTTGGCGCAATCATATTTTTAGGGTCGAGGATTTCATTGAGTTCTTCCTGGCTCAGGAGTTTATGCTCGAGTACCAGGTCGTAAACGCTGCGGTTTTTCTCCAGCGCTTCTTTGGCGAGCCTGGTTGCTGCTTCGTATCCGATCACCGGGTTGAGGGCAGTCACCAGGCCGATGCTGTTGTAAACCATTTCGCGGCAGCGGTCTTCATTGGCGGTGATGCCTTTGATGCAACGGTGATTCAGCGTATTCATGCCGTTTTTCAGCATTTCGATGGATTCGAACAGACTGTAAACAATGATTGGTTCCATCACGTTCAGTTCCAGCTGACCGGCTTCGGCCGCCATGGTAACGGTGAGGTCGTTGCCGATCACCTTGAAAGCAATCTGATTCACCACTTCCGGAATTACAGGGTTGACTTTGCCGGGCATAATGGTGCTGCCGGGTTGCATGGGCGGGAGGTTGATTTCGTTGAAACCGGCCCTCGGGCCCGAAGAAAGAAGCCTGAGGTCATTTGAGATTTTTGAAAGTTTAACGGCAAGCCTTTTCACCGCTGATGAATACATGATGAATGCACCGGTGTCCTGGGTTGCTTCAACCAGGTTGGTGGCCAGCACAATGGGTTTTCCGGTGATTTCGCGGAGGTAATTGATGACTATTCCGCTGTAGCGCGGATCGGCATTGATTCCGGTACCAATGGCTGTTCCGCCCATATTGACTTCGAGGAAAAGCTGCACATTCTGGTTCAGCCGGGCAATTTCTTCTTCAAGCATTACCGCATAGGCTTCAAACTCCTGCCCCAGGGTCATGGGCACTGCATCCTGCAACTGGGTGCGCCCCATCTTGATCACATGGGCGAATTCATTTGCTTTTATTTTAAACGAAGAGATCAGTTCGGTAAGGACCTCCACCAGTTTTTCGTTGCTCCGGATCAACGCGATTTTGATCGCGGTTGGATAAGCGTCGTTGGTTGACTGAGAAAGGTTAATATGGTTGTTGGGATGGCAGAATTCATACTGTCCCCGCTGATAGCCGAGAATCTCGAGCGCGCGGTTCGCAATCACCTCGTTGGCATTCATATTGGTGGATGTGCCCGCTCCGCCCTGAATCATGTCCACAACGAAATGAAAGGTATATTTTCCATTGATGATTTCATTACAGGCACGCACAATGGCATCGGCCAGGGATTTGCTGAGCAGCCCGAGGTCGTGGTTGGCTTTGGCGGCAGCGAGTTTGACCATGGCCAGCGATTCAGCAAAGACAGGGTAAAAGTTGAGCTGCACCCCTGAAATATTGAAGTTCTCGAGTGCGCGCAATGTCTGTATTCCGTAATAGTACTCGTAAGGAACTTCGCGGAATCCAAGCAGGTCGTGCTCCGTGCGGGTGCGGCCCGATTCATACTGCGCGGCGGAACTGATCATCCGGGCATTCGCCTGCCGCATCCTGCGCGAAATCACCCTGGCGATATTTGAAAAAATCTTCAGGGCAATGGGACCGTTATCAGCAAAAAAGGATTTGCTCAGCAACAATGCTGTCGTTTTGTGCTTTGCGCGTGCACTGGTACTGTGAGGCGCTTCTTCCGTAAGCGAGCCTTCTCCAAGGAAGTCGAAGCGGCTGAAATAGCTCAGTTTTGTCTCCGCTCCGAAAGGGGATTTTTTAATCAACTCCACTTCTCCTTCATAGATCATGAAAATGGCCTCCCTGGGGCCGCTTTCCTGAAAGAGGTATTCGCCTGCCAGGTATTTGCGGGTTTCAATGGCTGAAACGACCTGATCAATTTCTGTGGCGACCAGTCCTTTAAAAAGCTCAATCTCGGTGATAAACCGGTTAATTTCGTTGGTACTCATGATATATAGGTTTTAAGTTGTTTTTCTGTCCGGGATGAAAATACAGGGTGTTTCTCAGTTATCCCTTGTGCCTGGTATTGTCCTGTTTTCATCTTTAATGCCAGGCATTTGAAGCTGACCTGGCGTTTTTTCTACCGTGCAATACTTCACAATCGCCTGACGCGCGGGCGCAAAACCGATTCGGGCCGATTCTTTCCAGTCGGCGCAGGCGCGTTCAGGTTCGCCGGCCTGAAAGTGCGCTATGCCCCGGTTGTACCATGCTTCGGCATAATCGGGTTTGAGGCGGATGGCCTGCTCAAAATCGGCAATTGCCGGACTGATCTGGCCGGATTTGCCTTTCAGAATGCCGCGGTTGTTCAATGCAAGCAGGTAGGAGGGATTCCGGCTTAATGAAAGATCATAATATTTCATCGCCTCCGCTGCATTGTTTCCGGCATCGTAATAGTTGCCCAGGTAAAAGTATCCGTGGGCCATATCCGCATCAGAACGTTTTTTGTCAATTACATCTGAGAGCAGGGTGGGGGTGTTTTTCCATATGGTCATCCGGCTGACTGTTGAGGCTCCCAGTATGATCACCAGTATGGCGGAGGTCGCAAGCGCAAGCCTGCGGGTGGTTTTGTCCATGGTGTGCCGGGTTTCCCAAAGATTTGCGGCATACCGGCCAATAATCATGAAAAGGCCGATGTAAGGAATGTATGTATACCGGTCGGCAGTGATGAATATCCTTGACCAGAACAATGGAAGGACCATGCCGATGGTAATCAGGAAAAACATGCCTCCGGAAATAAACTCCCTGCGGTATTTCCGCCGGTAAAGGATCGCGGCAATGGCTGCAATCAGGACGATGACCGAGGAAAATACATAGGCCGGGAGTTTTCCCCCGCTGATTTCAGGGAAAGCATATATTGCCGACAGGTTAAGCGGTACAAAAAGCTTCATGATGTAAAATGAGATGCCGTAAAGGATCAGGAAGATTCGCTGAAAAAAGTTGTAGTCCTGTTCAAGTACGGTAATATGTCCGAAGGATGCGGAGGCCCTGATCGCAACAAGGCCAAAAATGATTGAAATCGCAAAAAACGGGATTTTTTCAGTCAATAATCCCCATTTGAATTGTCTCTTTTTCAGATAGTCTGCCATCAGCAGTACCACCGGGAAGGTTGCGGCCATGGATTTGGAGAACAGGGCAAGCACGAAAAAGAGCAGAACAACCAGATATTGCCTGAGGCTGTACCCCTGATCCGCGTAATTGTCGTAGGCAATCAGCCCCAGCAGGAAGAAGAGCGCGTAAAGGCCCGAGCTTCGGGCCGAAATCCAGACCACCGGTTCCACATGCATGGGATGTATGGCAAACAGCAGTGCGACAATAGCCCCGGCAATCCAGCTTTTCATCCAGCGTCGCATCAGCAAAAATACCAGTGCAGTATTCACCAGATGCAGCAGTATATTGGTCAGAATAAAAACCCAAGGCTCAGGGCCGGATAATTTATAATTGATGGCCATACTCAGCACGGCAAGCGGCTGGTACATGCCCAGGTGAAAGCTGCTGAAAATCTCCGGCACATTGATGACTCCTTCCCCGGATATGGCCGTAAGATATTCCCCGTCGTCCCAGCCAATCATAAAGTCGTTGCGGAGGGCACCTGCGTAAAGTATAAAGGTAAAGGTAAGGATCAGCAGAATGGCGGCGTGCGGGTAACTAAGCGACAGATTGCCCGGCAGTACCAGATGTTCCGGGTTTCGTTTCCCAGAAGAAACGCGCGTGGGTTTTTCCGCCTTTTTCATGATTGTCTTCCAACTGATCTGATGCTGATTTTTGTGCAAAGGTATAAGTTTAAATGTAAGGAAAAATGATTCCATCACGAAGTTTTACACCCTGCATTCTGAATTTGCAACCCGGTAAAAGATAAGTTTGGTAATTTTGCGGAAAGGGATGTTCGGCCCGTTATTTGTAAACTGTAACGCTATGAAAAAACTGATTTTTATCTTTTTACTGATTTCCTCAGGTACTTTGCTGATCTCCTGCGGAAGCGGCAAAGGGGAACTGCTGACTGAAAGGATTCAGTATGATGTAACACTGAAGTCACCCGAAACGGACCTGGCCTGGTGGGTGCAAAACCTCGAGGGCCCGAAGCGTGAGAAACTTGTGCAGGCGGTGATATCCTCAGCCCGTGAAGGAAAGGTGAAGGTTTATGATGTGATGACCAACAAGCAGTTATTGGCCGGTGAGATTCTTGAACGGGGTACGCGCAACGAACTGCTCACCCTTCAGCGGCCTTTCGAGCCATATGAGAATTATGATACCGTTATCAAACGCGATCTTCAATTGTCGGATATTTCTCGGCTGAGGTTTCTGGAAGAATGGTACCTGAACCAGGATAACGGAAAAATCACTAAAAAAGTCATCGCGGTCTGCCCCCTGGTGGAGAGTTATACTGAAACCGGCGAATTGCGTGGCTATCAACCGCTTTTCTGGCTTTCCTATGTAAGGAAGTTTCCCCTGTCCGGAAAGTAAGCTTTCTGCGGGGTTTTTGCCTGGCAGATGCTGTTGTTCTGCTTCTGATATTTTTTCTAATTTTGCATCCCGTTAATTCTGAGGATGCAATATCAGTTTCATACACTTTCCAATGGAATAAGGATCGTTCACCGGCACTCAGGCAGGTTGGTCGCCCATCTTGCTGTAATGGTGAATACCGGTTCGCGCGACGAATTGCCCGGGGAGGAGGGCCTGGCTCATTTTATCGAGCACGTTATCTTCAAAGGGACCGGAAAGCGAAAAGTCCATCAGGTGCTGGGAAGGCTCGAGAACATCGGGGCTGATCTGAATGCATACACAACCAAGGAAG
>CAZDBX010000012.1:0-31799 GCA_964503805.1 uncultured Lentimicrobium sp.
GCGGTATATTTCATTTTAGCAAGATCAACCGTAATCTTGTAGCTACCGGCAATGGCAGGTACCGGAATTGCAGGAGGATCAGGTTCATTTTCAGTAGGCCTTAATACCAGGTTGCCTGCATCGCCTGTTCCGCTGGCATCCGTTCCGTATTGCGGCGCCCACTGTCCGAGCGTTTCAATGAACTTGAAGAAGGTGCTTCCACCGGACAGGTTCACTGTAATTTCAAAGAGCCCGGGTGCTACCTTGGTCATCGGCAGCGCTGCAGTGTTATCCCATCCGGCCGGGGTTCCGTCACCCAGCAGATAGAGCGTTTCAGAAGCCTTGGTAATGGTATAGGTCAGCGCCTGGATATCAGCAAAAATCCGGTAGTCGCCGGCTGCTGCGGGAGCAGGGATGGCTGCGGGATCCGGCTCATCTTCAGTGGGACGGAATACCAGGGGACCGCTTTCACTGGTACCGGTTCCATCGGTACCCCATTGCGGAGCCCAGGCACCCAGGTTCTGGATAAATTTCACGAATTTACCTTCACCGGCCAGGCTGGCTACGATGGCAAACTGCGTCTCGTTGAAAGCATGCATCGGTAAAGCATTGGCATTATCCCATCCGGGTACGGTAGCATCCCCGAGCAGATAAATTGGAGGATAAACGACTTCGGCAGCATACGGGGTAACCTTCATTTTAACGGTTTCCGATACCGCGTTGTCATAAGTCGAACCATCGGTTACATCCGCAATTACGCGCAGAACCAGGTTGTGCGCTTCGCCGGTGGCCAGGCCCATGCTTAACAATTTGCCGTTTAGTTCGGCAACGGTCATGGAATAGCTGGTCTCGGTAGTTGCAGTAAGTCCGAGCGGACTGCTGAAATTATCGGCTTCCGTGTCAATCTGAACGGTATAGGTAACAGTTCCCAACTTGTCAGAATTGAGCAGGTTCCAGTTACGCCCGGTCTCGATATTGTATACTGCCGGATCCCAGGTAATGTTGGCCCACAGGGCTTCTTCCTGTGCTTCAAGCAGGATGTATTCTGAATTATTGCCCGGAGATGAAATCACCGGGTTTATGGTATTTTCCATATCCAGAACCGGCTCCAGCTCTCTCTTCTCGCAGGAATTGAATACAAGAATTCCGGCAAGTGCTATAATGAAAAACAGTGTTTTTTTCATGATATCTGTATTTTAATAAGATTAATAACCAGTGTTCTGCTGCAGGTTTGGATTGGCCGACATTTCTGCTGCAGGAATGGGATAAAGATTCCTGAAGCTTCCGGTTGCAGCGCCATTGGGAACCTTACCCTTCCAGGGCCACAGATAAGCCGAAGTGGTGAACTTATCGAAGCGGATCAGGTCGGTCCTGCGGTGGCCTTCCCAGTAAAGCTCACGGGCACGTTCATCGAGGATGAAGTCCAGGGTGAGTTCACCACCGGTAATGTTGCCATCAGGGGCACCATAAGCACGGGTACGGAGCTGGTTAACAAGTTCCAGTGCACGGCTCTCGCTTCCGCCACCTCCGCGCTTCACAGCCTCGGCATACATCAGGTAGGCATCTGCCAGACGGAATACCGGATAATCTGTACAAACATAGTCGGGATGCGGGAAACGGGCCGGAGAACCATCCTTGTTCACATTCTTGAACTTGGTAATTGCATATCCTTCGGTAAACTGACCGATGTCGTTGATTTCAAGAGTCTGACCATCTGTCCAGAACATGGCGCGTTTGTCGAATGCAGTGCGGGTTATAGAGTACGTATAATCGGGTGTGCCGAGCTTCATGGTAAACACATAGGTACCTGCTTCGGGTATTGCAATGTTGTCACCGCCGGCATCCAGAATACCATCGAGTCCTGAATCACCATAATTAATGTCCCAGCCATCATTGGCCCTGAATTTTACTTCCCCGGCTGTAAGGTCGAGAATTGCATTCCATAATCCGGTAGCCGGATCATAGGTCATATTCTGGTCGGAATCCCATTGACCTGCCGTAGCAGAACCGATTACACCCCAATCTGTTTTTACCATGGTATAGGTAAATTCATTCAGGTTCACATTCAGTTTATAGTATCCGGTTTCGGCTGCAACAAGGTTTGCTCCGTTCGGTTCAAGTGTGCCATCAAATCCGTCATCGCCGTAATTAACGTCCCATGAAGGGCCGTCGGTGAATTTGAATTCTTTTCCGGCTTCAACCCAGATGTAGCCTTCGTAATTGCCGTCGCTGTTCACTGAAGCAAGCTGGGCGGAGTTTGCGGGATCCCATTCAGGTGTCATGTAATTACCGGGGACATAAATTACCGGATAACTGTTCTTGTAATTCCTTGGACGAGGAGTGCTGTAAATGCCGTTCACTACATCCGGATAGAACTTCTGAACAAAAGCCTTGGTGGTACGTAAACCTCCCCAGCCACCGCCAACACCAAAATCGGCTGCAGGCATGGTTCCGCCGATGGCAGCGTGAATCAGATACACCATACCGCCGAATGAACGGGTGAACTCTCCGTCGTAGTTGATTGAGAAAATCATTTCGGGACTGGTGTGGTTGTCGGCCATAAAGTTGTCGGTATAGGCAGGTGCCAGGGTATATCCCGCATCCAGCACCTTTTCAAGGTAGGTGATTGCATCGGCATACCGGTTTTGTCCGGTATAAACCTCTGCATTCAGATACAATTTTGCCATCAGCATCCAGGCAGCGGCTTTATCGGCACGGCCATACATGAACCTGGGACTACCCATATCATTTTCAATGGCTTTCAATTCCGACTCTATGTAGTTAAACAGTTCGGTACGGCCGATCTGACGGGGGAAGAATGCCCCCGGAGCATCATCTTCGGTAACAAAACCAGGATTGCCGAACAAATCGAGGGCATGCCAGTAAGAATGGGCCCTGATAAAGCGGGCTTCGGCGAGAAACTGCTTGTATTCCTCCTTGCCGGAAGCATTCCTTATGTATTCGTTCGAGATTGAAATAGTATAGAAAACCCTGGCATAAAGGGCCGCGATAAATACATCGTTCGGCGCCCAGGTCTGCCAGTGAAAATCCTTGATGGTCGCATCGTTCCAGGCAATTACCGCCTCATCGGTGGATAGTTGCTGGGCATTCCAGTACTGACGGAGGTAATTCGAGAATCCCTCATCGATACCTTCAATGTCAGGCTTGCCCGAAGGGCCTTCCTGGCCGCTCACGGCATAGGAAGCATATAATTTAGCCAGTGCCTGCATATAAGCTTCCGGAGAATCAAACACGTTGGTGGCTACCGGCAGGTTCTTATCCAGGGGTTCAACATCCAGGTCCTTCAGACACGATGTTGTAAGGACTACCATCGCGAGGGCAGCCAATCCTATTTTGAGATACTTTTTCATCTTGCTCATCAATTAAAAGTTAACATTTATACCCAAAACGAAAGTCCTGGCGCGGGGATAGATATTGTTGTCAATCCCACCGTCAACTTCAG
Organism: uncultured Lentimicrobium sp.; assembly: GCA_964503805.1. Taxonomy (GTDB): domain Bacteria; phylum Bacteroidota; class Bacteroidia; order Bacteroidales; family Lentimicrobiaceae; genus Lentimicrobium. The sequence goes on from CAZDBX010000012.1 coordinate 3,443, forward strand.
GATCCAGTCCGTTGTATTTTGTAATGACAAATGCGTTCTGAACCGCAAGGCTGAACCGGGCGTCCAGTTTTTCCGTGAAGAGCTTATCAACATTGTATCCGATGCTGATATTGTCAAGCCTCAGGAATGATGCATTCTCAATATAGAAATCGGACCAGTACTGGGGTCTGTTGAACCGGGTACGGTTAACCTGGGTCGGCAGGTTATTGAAGAAGCCCGACTGGTTGTACAAACTGCTGTATACAGCCCTGTCTGAAGCCACGTTGTTGTAAACATAGTTTCCGAGATTAACCCTGGCTGAAACCATGGCGTCGAACTTCTTGTACCTGAAACTGGAAGAAAGTCCCATCACTACATCGGGGGCGGGTTTCTTGTAATAATACTTGTTTTCGTCATTCCCGGCAACATTTCCGCCATCTCCGCTCCTGTCGATGTATAATCCTTCAATCGGCATGCCGTTGACATCGTATACCTGCTGGAAAGCATAGAAAGAGTAAGCCGGATAACCCACCGTATTGCGCTGGATATAGTTTCCGACACCGCCGCTGATACCTCCGGCTGGTACGCCGTTAAAATCAGGATCATCGGTAAGGAGAAGTTTCGTGATTTCGTTTTTATTGAACGAAACATTGTATCCGATATTCCAGGTAACATTTTTGGTAACCACCGGCTTCACATCAATCATAAACTCAATACCACGGTTCTCCAATGTTCCAACATTGGTGGTGAGGTAATTCGAAAAGTTGGTACCGGAAGCGATGGGAATATTGGCTATCAGATCCTCTGTTTCCCTGAAATAGGCATCAATGGCACCGGTTACGCGGTTGTCGAAAAAGCCGTAATCGAATCCGATGTTATAGGTGGTGGTCGATTCCCACTTGATGTTTTTGTCATAGCGGTTCGGCCTGAGGGTGAGGTACCACTGGTCGCCGAACTGATAGGCCGCGGTCGGATCACTGATCTGGTAGATAGCCAGATAAGGATAATAATCCCCGATATCCTGCTGACCTGTAACACCCCATCCCAACCTGAGTTTCAGATCGGTGAGTTTGTCATAATTGCGCAGGAAACCTTCATTGTTCATTTTCCATGCAAAAGCTACCGACGGGAAAAGTCCCCAGCGGTTTTCTTCCGAAAACCTTGAAGATCCGTCGTTACGCAGGGTGAAGGTTAGCAGGTATTTATCCATCAGGCTGTAGTTCAACCTTCCGAAAAATGAAACCAGAAAATTCTCATTGATGTATTCGGTGTAACGGAGGCTGTCGCCGTCAATATTACCCTGAGCAGTGCGTACCCAGTTGGTACCTTCCCGCTGGAAATGCTGCCATGAGTAACCGGCGGTAGCATCAATCTTACTGGAGATAGAAGGCAGATCTTTTACATAATTAAAGTAAAAGTCAAGCAGCTGCATTTTTTTATCCTGTGAATAATCGGTAAAGCGACCGATTCCGTCGCGGAAAGTGAAAGCGGCGTTTTCAGGGGCATTGTTCACACCTTCACTCATCGAATAGTCAAATCCAAGGTTAAGGATTGCCCTTAATTCGGGGAGGAAATGCATTTTATAATCAAACTGCGCGTTACCAATGGCACGGTTCACGGTTGAATTGTTATCGGTCTGCTCAAGCAGCGCAACCGGGTTGCTCACCCCAATGGGGTTGGGGTCTCCGTTTGGATCCATACTTCCGTCGGGCAACACATCACTGAGGTTGGCCCAGGTAAAATAGCCGCCGAAACGGGTATTTCCGTTGCGCACAGGCTGCGTCGGGTCGAATGCCACGGCTGAACCCACAGCGCCCCAGTCGGCAAACTGCTGTTTTTCCTGGCTTCCCTTGAGATTGATATCAACTTTCAGGTGTTCGTCGAGCAGTGTCGGATTCAACGACAACGCTCCTGTAACCCTGTTCATATTGGTTTCGCGCAAGATTCCGTCCTGATCGGTGTAACCGAATGAAGCACGGTAAGGCAGCGATTTAAGGTTACCAAAGAAACTCAGGTTGTGGTCCTGGGTAATGGCATTCCGGTAAATCTCGCTCTGCCAGTCGGTGTTTTCGTTGCCCAATCGTTTCAGTACATCATCATTCAGACCGGACAAACCCTGATCTTTAAGATCAGCGGCCAGTTCACGGAGTTCATCACCCGAAAGCACTTCGATGGTATTGGGAATGGTATTGTAACCAATCGTGCCGTTATAACTGATTTTCAGTTTCTTGTTACCAGCTGATGTGCCTTTTTTCGTAGTAATGATGATCACCCCGTTGGAAGCCCTTGAACCGTAGATGGCAGTTGCAGAAGCATCTTTCAGTACCGTAAACGATTCAATATCATTGGGATTGATCGTTGACAGGATGTTGTTGGTACCTGAAACGCCGGTGTTGTCGATGGCGACACCGTCAATAACAATCAACGGGTCATTGGATGTATTCAGAGAAGATCCTCCCCTGATCCGGATGGTGGCTCCGGCTCCGGGGGCACCACCACTGCTGGTGATAACCACACCGGTAGATTTCCCTACCAGCAGTTCCTGAGGCGTCGTAATGGCCCCGCGGTTAAAGTCCTTCGACGAAACCACGGCTACAGATCCGGTTGCGTCACTTTTCTTTACCGCTCCGTAACCGATAATCACGGCCTCTTCAAGCTCCGTTACCGATGGTACCAGCACAACATTCAGCGTAGTCTGGGCACCGGCAACAACCTCCTGTGTATTATACCCCACAAAAGAAAAAACCAGGGTTGCACCCGGTTCCACCTGAAGTGAGTACTTTCCATCAATGTCAGTGATGGTACCTGTAGAGGTGTTTTTAACTAAGATGGTCACCCCGGGTATGGATTGTCCATCATTTGCATCTGTTACTTTACCCGAAACCCTGACTCCCTGGGAAAATCCCTGAGAACCGATTGCCAGGCCAAGTAACAGAAACAGAACTTTCAGCAATGCATAATGCTTCTTCATAATTCTGATTTTGGTTGGTGGTTTAAATTATGTTAACTCAAACGAAAATGGCATGCGTTCTATCAGAAACTACTCATTCAAATATATGTCAAAACGACCACTTTTCAATGCAGAAAATTCAATTCAAAAATGACGGGCATTTATTACACTTTTAATCACCCCGACAGGAACATTTAAAGTGTCAGAAATTAAAATGAAAAAAAACTTTTAAAAAAAATCCCCCGAAACTTGCCTATCTGCTTAAAAATGGTCGCATTCCAGCTACAATGTTAAGAAAAAATTAATTCAATATTTAAGGTTTATTAACAAAAATCCATGAAATGAATTAAAAAAATCACCGCAATCGATTGCGGAAACGATTGCAAATGATATCTTTTTAAAAAGATTCTTTGAAAAATCAGTCATCAGGGACGGAATATCAGGAATTTTTATTAAAAATCATCCGGCTAAAGGCATTGGCATTCATCAACAAGTTATCTTTATGCATTCAATCAGCCTAACAATTAATAAGATTTCAATGAAGTCAAACCTGATCTCAATCAATGACATTGCCCGTGCCCTGGGAATTTCTCCGTCTACGGTTTCACGTGCGCTCAAGGATCACCCCGACATCAGCACGGAAACAAAGCGTATTGTAAAAGAATATGCCGAACAGGTGAATTACAGACCGAATGCTTTGGCCTTAAGCCTGAAACGACAGCGTTCCAATACCCTTGGACTGATCATCCCTGAAATAACGCATCATTTCTTCTCATCCGTGATCAGCGGGATTGAAGAGCTGGCCTATGCAAAAGGATACCGGTTGATTATCTGCCAATCAAACGAAGATTACAACAGGGAAGTCATCAACACCCAGGTTTTACTCGATAACCGGGTCGACGGAATACTGATCTCCATCAGTAAAACCACCCATGATCACGGTCATTTCAAGGACCTGATCGACAGCGGGATTCCGCTTGTGTTTCTCGACAGGGTGAGCGAAGATGTTGAAACCGATCGTGTGGTTACGGCCGATTTTGAAGGTGCACTGATTGCAACCAGCCACCTCCTGGAAACCGGAAGGAAAAGGATCCTCCACCTGGCCTCACCAAAACACCTGCATGTTGGCAGGTTAAGACTGGAAGGATACATAAAAGCCCTTCAGAATTACGGAATTGAACCGGATCCGGACCTGATTATCCAATGTGACACCCGCCAGGAGGTATATCAGCTCAGAGAAGAAATTTTACGGATCGCGCCCAAAATTGACGGCATTTTTGCGGTAAACGATTTCACCGCCATCGCTGCCATGCAGATTCTGCAGGAAAACGGAAGCCGGATTCCCGAAGACATTGCTGTAACCGGGTTCGGCAATGACCCCATCGCCAGCATTGCATACCCGCCGCTTACAACTGTTGAACAAAGCGGATTCGAAATGGGGCGGCAGGCAGTTGAAATATTGATTAAAAGAATTGAAAATCCTTCAACCTTTATTGATTTTCAGACAAGGGTAATACCAGTAACACTTGAGAAGCGCGCATCCACCTGATTCCGGTCTGCGATGCACTTCCTGACCAACTTACTGACCAACCGATCAAGAGACAACAATACCATGAAACAAATCAAACACATTCTTTTTTTTGCATCCATACTGATAATGGCTTCCTGTAATGGCAAAACAAAAAATGCAGACATCGCATCTCCTCCCGGATGGTCGAAAGAGGTGATCTGGTACCAGATTTTCGTGGAAAGGTTCAATAATGGCGACCCTACCAATGATCCCACCATCGCATCGATCAGCACACCGACAGCATCATTCCCTGTTCCCGGCGACTGGACAGTTACCCCATGGACTTCTGACTGGTACACCCAGGAACCCTGGGCCGCAAAAACCGGGCTGGGCCTGCGCGAAACCATGCAACACCGGCGGTACGGAGGCGACCTGCAGGGCATACTCAACAAGCTCGATTACCTCTCGGACCTGGGCATTACCGCAATTTACCTTAATCCCATTAATGATGCGCCTTCACTGCATAAATATGATGCCAGGAATTATCATCACATCGATATTAATTTCGGACCAGACCCCGAAGGTGATCTTGCCATCATGGCAACAGAAGACCCTGCCGACCCGGCAACATGGAAATGGACCTCGGCAGATAAATTGTTCCTCAGCCTGGTCGAAGAATTGCATAACCGGGGCATCAGGGTGATCGTTGACTTTTCGTGGAACCATACCGGGGTATTGTTCTGGGCATGGCAGGATCTGATAAAGAACCAGGAACAATCAGCCTTCAAGGACTGGTATGAAGTCACAGCCTGGGACGACCCGGCCACCGCCGGCGATGAATTTGCCTATAAAGGCTGGCTGAACATCATGAGCCTGCCGGAACTAAAAAAGACCGGCGTAACCGGTGAGAGAAAACACGGTTTTCCCTATGAAGGCAACCTGAACGAAGGTGCTAAAAAACACGTTTTTGATGTTACCCGCCGCTGGCTGGCACCTGACGGGGATGTAAGCAAAGGTATTGACGGATTCAGACTTGACGTAGCTGAGCAAATTCCCATGGGATTCTGGCGCGAATACCGTCAGGTGGTAAAGTCGGTCAATCCGGAAGCTTACCTGGTGGGCGAAATCTGGTGGCAAACCTGGCCCGACGACCTGATGGATCCCGCTCCATATACCAATGATTCCGTATTTGATGCCATAATGTTTTACCAGGCTTACCGGCCGGCCAGGGGATTTTTTGCCGGAGCAGAACCGGCATACGATGCACGTCAGTTCGCAGATCAGCTGCTTTATGAATGGGGCAGGCTGGAAGAGCCTTTCCGGTATGGGATGATGAATGTTAATGCAACCCATGACAGCCCAAGGCTGCTGTCTTGTTTCGCGAATAAGGGAAAATACAAGTACCGGGCTTCTCCTTATGAAGATACTGCATATATCAGCGGAAGACCGGATGAGGAAACTTACAACAGGGTCAGGCTTTATCTCGTTCATCAGTTTACTTCAATCGGTTCGCCCCACATCTGGAACGGCGATGAGTTTGGTATGTGGGGCGGCGACGATCCTGACGAACGCAAGCCGCTGTGGTGGGAAGAGCTGAAGTTTGATGACGAAACCCGGTCAAATATCAAAACGGGTAAGAAAACCTATGATCAGGTCGGTTTTAACCGGGAACACCTGGAATTCTACAAGAAGCTGATCCGCATCAGAAAGGCGAATCCGGTGCTTGTTTCCGGCGCGTTCGATTTCACCGTTGCGGAAGATAAAATACTGGCCTACAACCGCCGGGACAACAATGGCGATTTGATTTCCGTAGTTTTTAATCTGGGCGATTCGCCTTACATGTTCCGGCTAGCTGAAAACGGAACTTACGATGACCTGCTGACCGCGGAGGAATTTTCCGGTGCTGAAGTGGCCGTAGGAAGCTTATCGGCAAGGGTGCTTAAAAGAAGAAAGTGACACGCTGATCCTGCAAAGGGTTAAATAAGCCATCAACACATCGGTGCCTGATTTTCCAGTAATGTTGTGGCCTCCGGCATTCGGGCTCAGGCAAAAAGACGTGAGAATACACGAATGTGCCTGCCGGATAATACGAATATTCGAAAAACAACTACGCTTGATAAATAAATCCATACGCTTGTACATTTCCCCAAAAAAGGCCTTCTTATTGTTGCATCTTTGCACAAGACTAAAGACATACTTTAGTATGAGCACCGGGCTTCCCGGCCCCAGTGTTCAATTATCACTCCCTCCTTTCATGTCGTTAAAAAACCTGCACATCCCGGCAGGTTTTTTTTGTGCTTCATGGCAAAAAAAAAGCGGCATCAGATGATACCGCTCAATAAATCAGGATGAATACCTATTTCTTCTTGTTAGGCAATTCCAACCCATAACCATTCTTTTTATCAACGTACTTCAGCACAAAGCCAAGGATAAATGCCAGAACACCAAAGCCGGCGAAAATCAGTTCAGGCACGGTATAATTATATTTGACACCCTCCACGCCAGCGGCTATCTGTTCTGAGACCCCCGGATTGGATGCTGACAATGCCCAGCCAATAAGAATGGGAACGGCAAGCAGCCCAATGTTCTGAATCCAGAAAATAGCGCCGTATGCAGAACCAAGATAACGATCCTCAACAATTTTCGGCAATGAAGGCCACATGGAAGCAGGCACCAGTGAAAAGGCAGTTCCAAGGATAACAATGGTAAGAATTGCGGTCACCACGCCGAAAGACTCGGCCGGAACAAGTGCAAAAATCAGGTGAGAAACTGTAAGCAGTACAGCTCCGTAGATCATCATGGTAGCGCCTTTCCCTCTCACGTCAAGGAAATATCCTATAAAAGGAGTCAGAATCATCGCACCAATCGGGAAATATGAGAAGTATGCGGCGGCCGTCTTGATGTCAACGTTAAGTTTTGATGCCAGCATATCCGTGGCGAACTTCTGGAAAGGGAAAATGGCCGAATAAAACAAAACACAAAGTGCAGCAATCGCGAGAAAGCCGGGATTGGTAAAAATCTTTTTCAGGTCGCTGAGTTTAAACTCGTCTTCGGGACTGGTAGTCAGTTTTGACACACCCATCTGTTTATCCAGTTTCGCGTCCATGAAAGTATAAGTCAGGAAAAGGAGGAACCCTATGCAAAGGAATGCCAACCCCCACAACACTGAGTTGGATGGCCCGCCGTTCTCTGCAAAAATCGGGGTTAATCTGAATACGGCAAAGACGCCAAGACGGGCAACCGCCATCTCAAGGCCCATGGCAAGAGCCATTTCCTTTCCTTTAAACCATTTTACAATGGTCTTTGATACAGTGATTCCGGCCATCTCAACCCCGATACCAAAAATTGCAAATCCCACAAAGGCAAGCTTGGCAGAAGCAGGAACCCAGGTTATGAAAGAGCCCAGCCATACAGCTAAGCCGGTATCTGTAAAACCAGGTGTAAGCGCATAGTATTTAAGACCTGCACCGATCACCATGGTAAGTCCGGCTGTGATCAGGGTAAACCTGATACCCATCTTATCCAGAATAACACCGGAAAAGATCAGAAAGAAGGCAAACACATTCAGGAAAAATTCAGATCCGCCAAGCATACCAAACACTTCAGGCGTCCATTTGTAATCGGTTTCAAGCATGCTCTGCAAAGGCGCCACAACATCCACAAAGAAGTAGGCAAAGAACATGGTGGTTGAAATCAGAGCCAACGCGATCCACCTGGCGGTTTTTGACTCATTTAACAAAGTCACGGCTTTCTCTTTCATAAAGCTTAGGTTAGAAATTTGAATTAATGTTTTCTGTTGATATCTGAAGAAATTATTCTGTTCATGATATCAGCCCTGCTTTAGGGCGGGTAAATGTAGCTAATTTTTCCAAAGACAAAAGCCCCGGCGTTCATTTTCATTTTTTGTTTAAAAATTCTGAATTCACAAATATTTAATACTGCCGTGACCCGGAAATTATAATTTTGCATCATATTACAGTGATAATGTTAAAAATGATCATGAAAAAAATCTTTGTCTTTGCAGCAATTTTCTCGCTGATTGCTGCATCAACTCCGGCTTTAAAAGCCCAGAAAACCGCGAAAGAATCCGGTAGGGAGCATCTGCCGAAAAATATTATCCTGATGATCGGCGACGGAATGGGGCTGGCACAAATGTATGCTGCCTACACCGCATCATGCGGAACTTTACACTTGGCTGAATTTAACCAGATTGCTTTGGTAAAGACATTATCAGCCAGCGATTACATCACCGACTCCGGCGCCGGGGGTACGGCCCTTGCCTGTGGTATCAAAACCAACAACAGTATGATCGGCATGGGGCCTGACAGCATTCCTGTAAAAAGTATTCTGAAACTGGCGGAGGATAAAGGACTTTCCACCGGAATTGTTGTAACCTGCGATGTTACCCACGCGACACCGGCCTCATTTGTTGCTTCAGTTGAAAGCCGCAAGAAGACTGAAGAGATTGCCTTACAGTATCTGAAAACGGACATCGATGTATTTATCGGAGGTGGACGCGACGCGTTCGCCAACCGGCGCGACAGTCTCAATCTGCTCGACAGCCTGGCTAAGCATAATTACACGGTAGCCTCAACCATACCCGCCATGCTCAATGTCAGCCAGGGTAAACTGGCCGCATTGCTTTATCCAGCCCATCCGCCTAAATTCAGTGAAGGAAGGGGTGATATGTTGAGCCTTTCAACTGAAAAAGCCCTGGAGTTGCTCAGCAAGAATCAAAAGGGGTTTTTCATGATGATTGAGGGCTCCCAGATAGATTGGGGCGGGCACGACAACGATCTGGACTACATTGTGAATGAAACCCTAGATTTTGATAAAGCTGTTGGCATCGCGCTTGAGTTTGCCCGTAAGAACGGAGAGACCCTGGTAATTGTTACTGCCGACCATGAAACCGGCGGGCTGTCAAATATTGAAGGTAATTTCGAATCAGGGCAAACCGGCGGCAGGTTTACAACTGATGACCACAGCGGAATTCCTGTTCCTTTATATGCTTATGGCCCCGGATCAGGAAATTTCAAGGGAATGATCGACAATACCGATATCTTCCGGTTGATGCGCAAATTGCTCAACCTGTCAATGTAGCTCTTCGCAGGCAGATTTTTCACAACCGGTAAAACGGAAATTTTCTGGTAATGCCAAGGGATGCCATGATATTCGTGATAATCTTATATTGAATTACCCTGATCGGTACGCCAGGAATTCAGGCCGGTTTTGAAAACCCGTCAGTGTAACTTACTTTTGCAAAAACAAATACAAAAAAATGATTGTAGTAACCGGAGCCGCAGGATTTATAGGTAGTTGCCTGATCAGCAAACTGTTGGAATCAGGACACAAGGAAATTGCTGCTGTTGATGATTTCTCGAAATCAGGCAAAGCCGGGAACCTCAGCGACAAATCCCTCGCAGCCCGGATCAGCCGTTATGAGTTCTTCGACTGGCTGCCCCTGCATGAAAAGGAAATCAGCTTTATTTTCCATATCGGCGCAAGAACCGATACGACGGAATTCAACATGCAGGTATTTGAAGAATTGAATTTTGGGTATTCCCGGAAGGTATGGGAAGCCTGCTGCAAATACAATATCCCGCTTGTTTACGCTTCTTCGGCAGCCACCTACGGATCAGGCGAATACGGATACCATGACCGCCACGATATTGTGGATCAGCTCAAACCGCTGAATCCTTACGGCGTTTCTAAAAATGAATTTGACAAATGGGCGCTCAGGCAAACGGAAACGCCTCCCTTCTGGGCCGGGATGAAATTCTTTAATGTTTACGGGCCGAATGAGTATCATAAAGGGAGAATGGCCTCAGTGATATTTCATTCATTCAATCAGATCAAACAAACCGGGAAGGTCAGGCTGTTCCGCTCGCACCGCCCCGATTTCGCCGATGGCGGTCAGTTGCGCGACTTTATTTATGTAATGGATGTCGTTACAGTGCTGGAATTCATGATGAACAAAAGACCACAACCAGGACTTTACAACCTGGGGACCGGCAGGGCAAGAACCTTCTCCGACCTTGCCAGGGCAACGTTTTCAGCCTTGAATCTTGACCCGGATATTGAATTTGTCGACACCCCGGCAGATATCCGTGATAAATATCAGTACTTTACCGAAGCTGACATGAATAAACTGAGAAGTGCCGGCTACACCGGTTCTTTCACATCACTGGAGGATGGAATATCAGATTATGTCCGCAATTATCTTGCAAACAGCAATTACAGGTAATTATCTGTCTTCAGACAGGTTTTGCTTGAGCTCCAGAAGGAAAGCCCGCATCTGCTGAAGGGTTTTCACAACTTCGTGGTTGGCGGTAACATCATCCCTGTTCGCTTTCAGCTTTTCACGGGCGCCCTGAAGCGTGAATCCGCGCTCTTTTACAAGATGGTAAATCAGGTGAAAGTTATCAACGTCCTGCTTCGTGAAAAACCGGTTGCCTTTTTTGTTCCGGAAAGGTTTGATAATATCAAATTCTTTTTCCCAGTAACGGATCAGTGATACATTTACACCGAACATTTCCGCCACCTCCCCTATCCTGAAATAGACCTTCTCAATTTCCTTCCTGCGGTATGGCATAAGGCTGATAATGTTTAATCCAGGGTTTGTGAAGGACGCTGCGAAAGCTCAATCATCAGGGCATATTCCTCGGGCGTGATGTCATTGAAGAAGAAGTTTATCGGATCAACAGCCCTGCCCCCCTTGTGCACTTCATAGTGCAGGTGAGGAGAAGTAGATTTACCTGTATTTCCGACAAAACCGATCACCTGCCCCCGTTTTACCTTCTGACCTTTTTTTACTGACATTTTGGAGAGATGCGCGTAAAGTGTCTCATAGCCGAAGCCATGATTGATTACAATGCAATTGCCATAGCCACTGCGCGAGTATTCTATCCCGGTAACGGTCCCATCGCCTGTGGCATAAATCTCAGTGCCGACCGGAGCCGTAAAGTCAATTCCCTCATGGAACTTTGTTACCTTATAAAACGGATCGGTACGATACCCGAAATAAGAGCCGATGCGGCGCAGATCGTTATTTGAAACGGGTTGAATTGCAGGTATTGAAGCGATAAGCTCTTCCTTTCTCTTTGCAAGCTCAAAAACTTCATCAAATGACTTGGATTGAACGTATAACTGACTGGTAAGCACATCCAGCTTACGGGTGGTATTGATAACGATGTCGCTGTTCCTGAAACCTTCAAGCCTGGCATACCGGTCAGTGCCACCAAATCCCGCCTTCCTTACGGAGGAGGGAATGGGTTCAGATTCGAATATTACCCGGTAAATATTGTCATCCCTGTCCTGCAGATCACTCACAACCGCCTGCACCTTGTCAAGCCGGTCATTCAAAATTGCAAACTGCAGCTTATACTGATCTATTTCCCGCTGCAAAATGCGCTCCTTGGGAGATTCAATAAAATTGTATGCGAACAGCAGTACAACCGCTGCGAAAACCATTCCGGTTGCAATTACCGACAACAGGCGAAGAAACCTTTGTTTAAAAGTAACCTTAACCTTTTCGATTTTAAGCGACTTGGTATTGAAATGATATCTGACTTTTGCCATAGAGTAAAGAAAAAAAATGTAATCAGGTGAAAGGCAGATTATTGGTTTGTTTTTCCCGGGGGACTGCAAAATTAACATTTTCAATTAAATTTGCAAACCTTTTGCATGTTAAAAATCCTTAATCACAAGACCCGTTTTCAACTTTAAAACACATATGAACGCTCAGCAGACCAGACAGACTTTTCTTGATTTCTTTGAAAAAAAATCCCATCATATTGTTTCTTCGGCACCCATGGTGATCAAGGACGACCCTACCCTGATGTTTACCAATGCCGGAATGAACCAGTTCAAGGATATCTTCCTGGGCAATTCGCCGGTGAAGTTTCCGCGCATCGCCAATACACAGAAATGCCTGAGGGTTTCAGGAAAACACAACGACCTCGAAGAAGTCGGGCATGACACCTATCACCACACCATGTTTGAAATGCTTGGCAACTGGTCGTTCGGAGATTACTTTAAAAAAGATGCCATCAACTGGGCGTGGGAACTGCTCACTGAGGTATATAAGATCGACAAGGACCGGTTATACGTAACCATTTTCGGCGGTGATGAGGGCGACAATCTGCAACCGGACATGGAAGCGCATGACCTTTGGAAGGCGCATGTTCCAGAAAACCGTATTCTCAGAGGAAACAAGAAAGATAATTTTTGGGAAATGGGCGACAGCGGCCCCTGCGGTCCCTGTTCCGAAATCCATGTTGATATCCGGGACAAGAAAGAAAGGGCTGAAGTTGACGGCGCCACCCTGGTGAATACCGGCGACCCTAAAGTAATTGAAATCTGGAACCTGGTGTTTATGGAGTTCAACCGCCTGGCCAACGGAAGCCTTCAACCGCTTCCGGCAAAGCATGTTGATACAGGCATGGGGTTCGAGCGCCTGTGTATGGTTTTACAGCAAAAGCAATCAAACTACGACACCGATATCTTTCAACCGCTTATCGGAAAAATAGCTGAAATCAGCGGAATCCGCTATGGTGCCGCCGACAAAACCGATATTGCCATGCGCGTGATTGCCGATCATGTGAGGGCTATTGCCTTTGCCATCGCCGACGGGCAACTGCCGTCCAATAACAAAGCTGGTTATGTTATCCGCCGCATCCTCAGAAGGGCGGTGAGATACGGATTTACCTTCCTGAAAACGGACGAACCCTTTATTTACAAACTCATTCCCGTGCTCAGCGAACAAATGGGCACTTACTTCAGCGAACTCAAAAGTCAGCAGACACTGGTCGAAAAGGTGATCCATGAAGAAGAGGCCTCTTTCCTCAGAACGCTTTCGCACGGAATAACAAAATTCAATAATTATATTGATTCAAACCCGGGAAACACGCTTATCGACGGGGCCTTTGCCTTTGAACTCTACGATACCTATGGCTTCCCGATTGACCTCACCGGCCTGATGGCCCGGGAGCACGGTAAAGAGGTTGACATGGCCGGATTCAGCAAAGGCCTTGAACTTCAGAAGGAAAGATCAAGAAAAGACGCCAGCATCGAGGTTGAAGACTGGATTATACTTGATGACAAGACCGCTGAAACATTCGTGGGTTATGACACGCTGTCTGTCACAACAAAAATCACCCGTTATCGCAAGGTGCGCACCAAAGGCAGGGATGCCTATCAGATTGCCCTTGCCAGTACGCCTTTTTATGCCGAATCGGGGGGCCAGGTCGGCGACCGGGGAATGCTGAAATCCGGAGACCAGATTATTCAGGTACTGGACACAAGAAAAGAGAACAACCTTATCATTCACCTTACCGAAGCAATCCCTGCCGATCCTGCTGAAAGCCTTGTGGCAACCGTATCTGAAGAAGCAAGAACGGACACCGCCAATAACCACTCTGCCACGCACCTGCTTCATCACGCGTTGCGCAACATTATCGGCACACATGTTGAACAAAAAGGTTCATATGTGCATCCTGATTACCTGAGGTTCGACTTCTCGCACTTTCAGAAAGTAACCGAAGAAGAGATTCATGAGATTGAAAAACAGGTAAACAGGATGATACGGCAGAATATCGTATTGGATGAAATGCGTGACATGCCTTTTGACAAAGCAAAAGAGGCCGGGGCACTTGCCCTCTTCGGGGAAAAGTACGGAGATTCGGTAAGGGTGATCCGGTTTGGCAATTCTGTTGAATTATGCGGGGGAACCCATGTGCATGCTACCGGTCAGATCGGATTGTTCAAAATCATTTCTGAATCGGCCATCGCCGCCGGTGTTCGCAGAATTGAAGCGATCACCGCAGGAAAAGCGGAAGCGTTTTACCACAATCAGTTGTCATTGATCAGCGAAATCAAAGAACTGGTAAAAAACCCCGTTGATCCGGTAAAAGGACTCAGAAACCTGCTGGAGGAAAACCAGAAACTCAGGGCGCAGCTGGAACAAATTTCGATGGAAAAAGTGAATGAACTTTACCATCAGCTGATGGCCGGAAGCCGGGATATAAACGGGTGCAGGCTGATCACCGGAAAAGTAAACCTGGATGCCGGCTCTGCCAAAGATCTTGCTTTCAGGCTCATGGATGCCTCTGACAATCACCTTATTATATTGGGTACATTGCATGAAGATAAACCCGGAATTACCGTTGCCATCTCAGGCCCGCTGGTGAATACCGGAAAATACAACGCTGCCGCAATCGTAAAGGAACTTGCTAAAGAAATAAGCGGCGGTGGCGGCGGGCAGGCGCATTTTGCCACAGCAGGAGGCAAGAATCCGGGAGGAATCGAAAGTGCCCTCGGGAAAGCTGCTGCACTTGTTGCCGGTATAGCCTCCTGAAAATATTTTTGCACCGCCCGATCCATCTCCCGTATTTTTGTGTCACTTTCAGCGCTTAAAAATTAAACAATTTAACAACGAACATTGTTAATAAGACGATTAGAAAGTCAGACACAAAATGTTTTACACAGCACAACCCATGATAAGGTACTCAATCAAAGATCTGGAAAAACTTACCGGCATCAAGGCCCACACGATCCGGATCTGGGAGAAAAGGTATCAACTGATAGAACCTGAGAGAACATCGACCAACATCAGGTACTATTCTGACAATGACCTGAAAAAACTGCTGAACGTCTCCATACTTAACCGCAATGGCCTTAAGATTTCCAACATTGTCAATATGGGCAATGAAGAAATTAACGAAAGGATCATTGAAATATCAGAGACTTCCTACGACCACGACAACCAGATTGAACAGCTGATTGTCGCCATGATCGATTTTGATGAAGTCAGGTTCGAACGGGTGCTCACTACTTCTATCATCAAATCGGGATTTGACGATACGGTTATCAACCTGCTTTATCCCTTCTTCGAAAAGATTGGCATACTCTGGCAGATTGGTACCATATTTCCGGGCCAGGAGCATTTTGTCTCCAACATTATCAGACAAAAACTGATCATCGCGATCGACGGACAGAACAACCCTCTGAAACCGGATACCAAATGCGTTCTGATGGCCCTGCCCTCAGGAGAATGGCATGAACTTGGACTGTTATTTTATTATTACCTTGCCAGGAAAGCTGGATTACGGGTTATTTACCTGGGGCAGTCGGTTCCTTTTGAAGATCTGATCGAAGTGAGCAGGAAACAAACCGTTGATCTTTTCTTTACTTCAATGACGACGCCTCTGACACAGAAAAAGTATTCCGAATATATTCAGCAGTTATCTCTGGCTTTCAACGAAAAACAGATATTCGTTACAGGGTATCAAACCAGGGAATATCCTGTTGAACTGCCCGGAAATGTTATCAGGATTGAATCTCCTGAGCATTTCACGGAAAAGCTGAAATTGCTTCTTTCCTGATAGTTTCCTTAACCGGAATTTAAGTCTTCCCTGTTTATCCCTGTTCGCAAAGGGTTTCCACCCTTTTTGCAATAATCTGCAATCAATTCCTGAAGATGCTCTTCGGTTGCGATGCAATATTTTAATCTTTCTTCATTTTCAGGAAGCCGGATATCAAAATTTCAGGGATACCGACATCCTGACATGACAGTAATTCAGTTGATTTCTGACACCTCATGGACAAACGCAACCAATACATTTTCAAACAATTAAAGCGCTTATTAAAATTTATCATTATCTATAATAACCTTTCTAATAATTTTCTGGCCCAAAATGGTGCACTTTTTTTCAAGGAGAAGAATGTTTGTTTTTGACTATAATCCAATAATAACGTTGATTCAGGAAATACAGTAAAACTATCAGGCACAATATTCCCATTTCAGGACATTGCTTGTCCTGTAATGGGCCATTTTTATGTAAAATTTTTGTTTAACTTTTTATTCGCAAACAATAAACATTTTTAAAAAATTGTTTAACGTTTCTAATTAACTGTTTATCAAGTGTTTTATATGTTTTACTCCAGGCAATGCAAATCTTAAATGTTAAAATTGTATTAAAATGATGATTTGTGTTTAATTCTGCATCATGTTTGTTAAACATATTTTACCAATTTAAAGCCAATATATCATGACAGCAATTGAGTTCAGCCACAAACTTATTAGTCTTCACGACAACCTTTCCTATTTTGCCAACACCTTAACCAATAACCGCGAAGAAGCGAAAGACCTGATTCAGGATACATATCTGAAAGCTCTGACGCACATGGACAAATTTGAGAGTGACACCAATCTGAAAGCATGGACTTACACCATCATGAAGAATACATTCATCAACAACTACCGCAGGAATCAGAAAGCAAACACCATAGTTGACAACACCGAAGATTTGTATTATCTCAACATCCCCAGGAAATCCGACTTTGTTTCACCCGAGTCGGAAATCAGCACCAAGGAAATCAAAGCGGGGATTGCAAAACTTGAAACAGATCAGCGCCTGCCTTTCGAAATGCATACCGAAGGCTACAAATACAAGGAGATTGCCGAAAACCTAAACCTTTCAATTGGCACAGTGAAAAGCAGGATATTCTTCACCCGCAAAAAACTTATGGAATCTCTGAAAGAGTTTCAGAGTTAAACAAAATAAAACCAGCATTGGAGCCGGGTACTGTTTTGTATCCGGCTTTTTTATTCAACCCGACACAAAAGGGAAAAAGCAGCCTTAGCAGAGAGAGTGAGTAAGAAAGAAAAAAAACGGTAAATTAAATATTGAGGTTGGCTGATTTTACTTATCAGCAACCTGGCAGGGAAGTGTAAAATAAAACACAGAACCGGCTCCCGGTTTCGACTCAGCCCACATTTCCCCACCCATCAATTCAACAAATTTCTTCGAAAGCGTAAGCCCCAGTCCTATTCCCCCGTAATTTCTGTTATGTCCTTCCTCAACCTGCCTGAATTTCTGAAACAGTACATCCAGTTTTTCCTGAGGGAAGCCGATACCTGAATCCCTGACATAAAACTCAACCATGCTGTTCTCGCGAAACTGATAACCCACCTCAATAAAGCCTTCATTGGTATACTTCAGCGCATTCTCTATCAGATTATATAAGGTTTGTCTGAGTTTACGCTCATCGGTCAATATAGTAAAAGAGTGGTCCTTATTCGCCTTTTGCATCCGGATATTGATATGCTCCTTACCCGAAAGGCCTTTTTCAAGATTAAAGAAAGTTATCAGACTCATCAGCACTTCATTAATCTGACAAGGTTCACGCTGCATGATGATCAACCCGGATTCTATCTGGGCAATATCAAAGATTTCTCCCATCAGATCAAGCAATTTGTTGCTGTTGTTGTGAATGATGCTGATAAATTGCCTGTGCTCTTCCTGTTCGGTGCCTGAATCAAGCAGCAGGGATGAAAAACCCATGATGGCATTCAGCGGGGTTCTTATCTCGTGCGACATGTTGGCAAGGAAAGCGGACTTCAGTTTATCTGATTCCTCGGCTTTTTCCTTGGCTTTCCGCAATTCTTCCTGCGTATTGAGAATCGATTTATTCTGATCGCTCAGCAGTTTGATCATCCGGTTTTTTTCACGGGAAGCCCTTAAATAGTAAATGAGCACACCGCCAAGGATCATCAGTGACAACAGAATAGTAATCAGAAAATAATAAAATGGAATTTCGCTTGCCATCTTGATTTTATCAATACTGGATAACTAAAAAAAGTAAACCGTTTGCCTGAATAATACAAGCCCCGGGCAAAGGATTACAATGCCGTACTGTTTCATCAAATTTAATGCTAATATTTCGATTAGCCGAAAAAACGTAAAAATAATTCCTCAGGGTACCCGTATCAGGGAGTAATTGTATGCGTTCCCGGCGGGTAATCATCGAGGATCAGCTTGTACAGCAATTCAAAATGATCAGGAATATTAACAAAATCAAGACGGTTTGTATCAATGATCAGGATCCGCATACCGGTTTGCTGCCGGATATAGTCAAAATAGCCGCTCTGAATTTTTTCGAGATATGCCGGCTCAATATCCATCTCGTACGAACGTCCCCTTTGGATGATGTTTGATTTGAGCCGCTCAACAGAAACATACAGATAAACCAGTAAATCGGGCTTTGGAATCGAAAGATTTATAATGTTGAACAATCTGGCATAGAGCGCATATTCATCATCGGCAAGGGTTTTACGGGCGAAAATCAGCGACTTGGTGATAAAATAGTCAGAAATGGTGAGGGGCCTGAATAGGTCGGTAACCGACAATTCATTTTTTAACTGCTGAAACCGGCTTGCCAGGAAAGAAAGCTCCAGCGGAAAAGCATATTTTGACGGATCGCGGTAGAATTTCGGCAGGAAGTCGTTATCCTCAAACTGCTCAAGGATCAGCCTGGCGTTCAGTCTTTCTGAAAGCATCGTTGCGAGAGAAGTTTTCCCGGCGCCTATGGTACCTTCTATTGCTATAAAATTATATTTCATTGATCAGGGGCAATGCTTTTCAACGGTTTATAAAAGTCAACAGCTAGTTTATCGATGCACATATCCAGCAACTGTCCGACAGTTTTCCCAAGGACAGGATGCACAACAACATGGGCAATTTCATCAAGTGGTACAAGCACAAACCTGCGCAGATGCATCCTGGGATGAGGTACCTGAAGGACCGGTTCATCGACAATCAGGCTACCGAAAAGCAATATGTCAATATCAATGGTACGGGGAGCATTGAAACTTCCATCCCGCTCCCTGCCCATTTCAGATTCTATATCGAGTAAGACGCTTATCAACTGCATTGGTTCAAGCGCTGTTTCAATACAGACTGCCATATTCAGAAAAGGGAGATCGGGGCTGGATTCCCAGGGCTCTGTTTCATAGACGGATGAAGATGCCCTCACCCTGCCAGCCCTGACCCGGATCAGGTCAAGTGCCTGCTTCAGCAGTTCAGCCCTGTCGCCAAGATTACTCCCGAGTAAAAGGTAAACTTCTTCCATTTAACCAATTTATGAACACAAAAATACTGACCTTTATCCAACGGAAGCCTGTTGAGTACCCTTATTTGTCAACAAATTTCAACATTACTTTACCTGTCACAACCATCTGTGATAACACCCGGCATTCATTGTATCCGTTGTCAGTGGCAGATTTGTATTACTGTATAAGGGAAAGTGGATGAGCGTTCAGAATTATCCGGAGAAACAATTGTAACTTTACAGTCTGTTTGACGTCAAAAATAATTGTCGGCTTTGTTATCTGACAATAAATATTGTCCGCTTCTAACGGCTAATTACCACATCATCAATCCAGATTGAACTTAACCAATTTTCAAAATCAGATCGTATATGAAACAGTTCTTCAAATTCATGCTGGCTTCCATGGCAGGATTTTTCCTGACTTTAATTGTCCTCTTTTTCTTTTTTGCCATCCTGATTGCCTCACTGCTGACCTTTACCAAAAAAGAGGAGGTTGTGGTCAAGCCAAAGACGGTACTCCATCTTACGCTTAAGGAAGCCATTCCTGAACGAAGTCAGGCAAGCCCGTTCACTTTCAGCGAAACCACGCTTTTCAGCACTTCAGATGTTCCGGGGCTGCTTGAAACCACCGACTTGCTCAAACAGGCGTCAGAAGATGAAAACATCAGCGGAATATTACTGGACCTGAGTGAAATAGGATCCGGGATGGCCACGATGGAAGAAGTAAGAAATGCCCTGCTTAAGTTTAAGGAATCAGGCAAATTCGTGATTGCATACGGAGAAGTTTATTCCCAGAAAGCCTATTATTTGGCCACGACAGCTGACATTATCTGCCTGAATCCCGAAGGGGCGCTTGATTTCAGGGGAATGGCCGGTGAACTTGTGTTTATCAAAGGGCTGCTGGGCAAACTCGACATCAACCCCCAGATTATCAGGCATGGCAAATACAAAAGCGCCATCGAGCCGTTGATCAGCGACCGGATGAGTGAGGCCAATAAGGAACAGACGCTGGCCTACATGAATTCTCTCTGGATGCATATTTCTGATGGCATCAGCAAAGCCAGGAATATTGATCCCGCAAGGCTGCAGCTAATTGCCGATTCACTGCTAATTCAGACCCCGGAAGATGCATTGAATTATCATTTTGTGGATCAGGTAATTTATAAGGATCAATTGATTGATTTGCTGAAAGAGAAACTTGAAATCGGCAAAAACGACAAGATTGAGATGATGAAGCTGGAGCGCTACAAGGATGCACCGGCCAAAACACTCAGGAAAAGGGCCAAAGATAAAATTGCCGTAATTTATGCTGTCGGCAGCATTGGTGATGGCGAAGGAAACGATGAGTCTATAGGTTCGGAGCGTATTTCCAAGGCAATCAGGAAGGCCAGAACCGACAGCACGGTAAAAGCCATTGTTTTCCGGGTGAATTCACCCGGAGGCAGCGCCCTGGCTTCTGATGTTATCCTGCGCGAAATCAAACTGGCCCGTGACGAAAAACCGGTTGTTGTTTCGATGGGTGACTATGCAGCATCCGGGGGATATTACATTGCCTGTGCCGCCGATACCATTCTGGCCAATCCCACCACACTTACCGGCTCCATCGGCGTTTTCGGCGTAATCCCGGATTTCAGCAAATTCTTCAACAATAAGCTCGGGGTTACCTTCGACATTGTGAAGACCAATGATCACGCCGACTATATTTCAGTAACAAGGCCCATGACCCCTTACGAGGAAAAAGTGATCACCAATGATGTGGAGCGCATCTACAAAGTCTTCGTCAACCATGTATCAGAAGGAAGGTCAATGCCTGAGGCGCTGGTCGACAGCCTGGGCCAGGGCAGGGTATGGAGTGGTACCGACGGGGTAAAAACCGGACTGGTTGATTTGACCGGCGGATTACAGGATGCCATCAGCATCGCCGCAACCATGGCGGATCTCGAAGATTACCGGATTACCTCCCTCCCTGAACAGAAAGATCCTTTCACCCAGATCATGGAGGAACTTACCGGTAAACCTTCCGAAACAAGATTAAAAAAAGAACTGGGTCTCTTGTATCCCTACATGAAAGAATTACAGTCACTTTCGGGCATGAAAGGCGTACAGGCAAGACTGCCGTTTATACTTAACATACAATAATAGTATAACTTTTATAAATTTGCACGGGTCCTTCCGGAATTCTGAATGAATCAGTTTCCGCAAGGGCCCGGTTTCTATTCATTCAATCCCGGGCATGGACTCAGTTATCATTACAGCAGAAAAAAAAGAACTGCGGCGAACGATAAGCCGGCTTAAAGCAGCCCAATCGCCGCAGCAATATCTGGAAGCTTCATCAATAATCACCGGCAGTCTTGAAATGCTCCCTGAATTCAGGAGCGCGAAAACAGTACTGGCTTACTGGTCTTATAAAGGAGAAGTGCATACCCATGACCTGATCAGAAAATGGGCGGATAAAAAACGGATACTACTTCCTTCGGTAAACGGTGATGAGATGCTGCTCAGGCAGTATCAGGGCGATGATTCCCTGGTTCCCGGAGATATGTTTGGCATTCCCGAACCGGCGGGTCCGGTATTTACCGCTTACAACGAAATTGACTTTGTAATCATACCGGGTATCGCTTTTGACAGGAAAAATAACCGGATGGGACGCGGAAAGGCTTATTATGACAGATTTCTCGGCAAAATCAATGCCTTTAAGGCAGGAATCTGTTTCAGCTTTCAATTGTTTGAGACCATTCCGGCCGATGAGCACGATATCCTTATGGATACAGTGATAACCGAAATATCTCAGAATGAGCGCAGGGCCTTTCTGCGAAACTGAAATCTGACTGAATCTCCAGCTCCGGGACTATAATTATAAAGGGCATTCTCCCAGTCGCCGTACATGGCATTGGGCAACACAATAAACCTTCTGCCAAATTCGGCTGAAGCATGGTCAACAGCCTCCATCCGTGGCTTCACGGCCAACCCTTCAAAGTCTTCTGCAAAGTCATTGAGGTTGTCACCAAATAGCAACGAGATGTGATACTTCGCAGCTAGGGTCTGCCTCCTCCCCTCTTTACTGGCTTCCGCAGTGCGTGTAATGACATGTTCCTCATCGGCATGCGGGAATCCCAGGGCTGCCAGGTTTTTAACAGTCACATCCTTCAGATAGTCCTTCCGGTTTGTGACATAAAAAATACTCACCCCGTTCGCCCTGGCATACTTCAGGAAATCAAGGGCGCCCGGCAGCGCTTCGGCACGGGCCAGGTTGCACCATTCATCCCAGTTTACAGGATAAGATGTACTTTCAAGCACAGACTTAGCCTGGAAAGGACTGTTATCCAGTACTGTTTCATCCACATCCAGCA
This sequence comes from uncultured Lentimicrobium sp., assembly GCA_964503805.1. Taxonomy (GTDB): domain Bacteria; phylum Bacteroidota; class Bacteroidia; order Bacteroidales; family Lentimicrobiaceae; genus Lentimicrobium. The sequence goes on from CAZDBX010000012.1 coordinate 26,121, forward strand.
CGATGACCCTGTGCTTGTTCACCGATTTATCGGCCAGGTCAAGGTCAAGCATGATCTTGCCAATATTAAAGGCCTGATAACACAGCGCCCTGTATTCCGCAGCAGTTTGCTGATAAAGGGTTGCAAGCACCATGTGTTCGTTCCTGACCAACTGTCTGAATGCAGAGTCCTGAACAACGACAGCCGTGATTTCCGTGGATTTTTCAGCAGAGTCAGCAGGTTCCTCACGTTGAAACCATTTACATGATGAGGTCAGCAAAACCAATGCAAGAGAAGTAAGAAGCGTTATGTTTTTCATAAGGGATAAAATAAAAAAGCCGGGATAAACCCGGCTCAAAATTACAAAGGGCATTGATATTCCTGCAAATTATTTTTTGCTGAAATCCATATCCGCCATTCTGCGGTAGCTGTAATAGCGCCATTTGGCATTCTCCTCTGCAGCATCAAAGAGTTCAACAGCTTCCTTAGGGAAGGATTTTTTCAGGGATGTATACCTCACCTCAGAGTCAAGGAATGACTGGAATTTGGTAAAATCAGGTTCTTTTGAATCAAGCTGGAACGGATTCTTTCCTTCTTCTTCCAGCAGCGGGTTGTACCTGTAAAGACTCCAGTAACCGGCTTCTACAGCGTGGGCCTGCTGGTCCTGTGCTTTGCCCATTCCATTGCGGAGCCCATGGTTGATACAGGGCGAATAAGCGATAATGAGTGAAGGTCCGGGATAAGCTTCTGCTTCACGCAGGGCTTTGAGGTACTGCGTCTGATTGGCTCCCATGGCTACCTGGGCTACATAAACGAATCCATAACTCATGGCCATCATACCCAGATCTTTTTTCCTGACTTTCTTGCCGCTTGCAGCAAACTTGGCAACGGCCCCCACCGGAGTCGATTTTGAAGCCTGTCCGCCGGTGTTGGAATACACCTCGGTGTCAAGTACAAGAATATTCACATCTTCACCCGATGCGATCACATGGTCCAGTCCGCCGTAACCGATATCATAAGCCCAGCCGTCGCCTCCGAACATCCAGACCGACTTCTTCACAAAATACTGTTTCAGGGATATCAGTTCCTTAGCAACATCGGAAGTCTCTTTTTCCAGCATGGCAAGTACCCGTGGTGATACTTCACGTGATTTGGCAGCATCATTGCGCCCATCAATCCATTCCTGGCAGGCAGCTTTGAGTTCAGCGTTGTAATTTCCTTCAAGGATAAGCTTCATGCGAAGGGCAATTCTTTCGCGCAACTTCGATACGGCAGTTGCCATTCCGAAACCATACTCTGCATTGTCCTCAAAGAGGGAGTTGGCCCATGCCGGACCTTCGCCCTTTGCATTGACGGTGTATGGTGTTGAAGGTGCTGAACCACCATAGATGGATGAACATCCGGTAGCATTGGCGACCATCATCCTGTCACCATAAAGCTGGGTAACCAGCTTGATGTAAGGCGTTTCACCGCAACCGGCACAGGCTCCCGAAAACTCGAACAATGGCTGGGCAAACTGACTGTTCTTAATATTCTGCTCTTTGTTTGCGATGGTATCCTTGTATGAAACATTCTTCGAAATAATGTTCCACAGGTTATCCTGCTCCATCTGTGATTCGAGGGGCTCCATAACCAAAGCCTTGGTTTTGGCAGGACATACATCAGCGCAATTACCGCAGCCGGTACAGTCGAGCGGACTGAGCTGAATACGGAAATGCAGGCCGTCAAAGGTCTTGGGAATGGCCTTCAGCGCGGGGGTGCCTTCCGGCAGTAATTTCATCTCGTTCTCATCGATCAGGAAAGGACGGATACAAGCGTGCGGACATACGTAGGCGCACTGGTTACACTGAATACAGTTGTCAGGAATCCATTGTGGCACATGCACTGCAATACCGCGTTTTTCATAGGCGGTGGTCCCTGCAGGAAAAGTACCGTCTTCACGGCCAAGAAATGCGCTCACCGGCAAATCATCGCCCTTCATGGCGTTGATGGGCATCACTACATTCTTGATAAAATCGGGTACATCCAGTGTTGCAGAAACCTTTTCACCTGAAAGCGATTTCCAGTCAGCCGGAATATCAATCTTAGTCACTTCACCGCCACGATCGATTGCTGCATGGTTCATGCGGACAATCTCTTCTCCCTTGCGGCCAAAGTCCTTCACAACCGCTTTTTTCATGTAATCAACGGCGGTCTCGTAAGGAATAACCCCTGAAATACGGAAAAAAGCCGACTGCATAATGGTGTTGGTGCGTCCGCCAAGTCCGATCTCTTCGGCAATCTGAGTGGCATTGATGATATAGAAAGCAATATCATGATCAGCCATGTAGCGTTTCATGTGGTCAGGAATATGCTGCTTGGTTTCTTCAACATCCCAGATGCTGTTGAGCAGGAATGTACCGCCGTTTTTCAGGCCTTTGAGCATATCGTATTTCTCGAGGTATGCCGGCACGTGACAGGCTACAAAGTCGGGGGTATTTACAAGGTAGGGCGAACGGATGGGTTTGTCACCGAAACGCAGGTGCGAAGTTGTAACACCTCCGGATTTTTTGGAGTCGTAAGCAAAATATGCCTGGCAATATTTATCGGTGGTTTCACCAATGATCTTGATGGAATTTTTGTTGGCGCCTACGGTTCCGTCGGCACCGATCCCGTAAAACTTACCCTGGAATGTTCCTTTGGGGGCAAGGTCAATTTCGGGAAGTAATGGCAGTGACAGGAAGGTAACATCATCAACAATACCAACAGTAAATCCGTTTTTCGGCTCGTTGCTCTTAAGATTATTGATCACAGAAACAATCATCGAAGGAGTGGTATCCTTTGAACTGAGGCCATAACGGCCGCCAACGATCAATGGCTTCACCTCCTGATTGTAGAAAAGATCCTTCACATCAAGGTAAAGCGGTTCACCGTTGGCGCCGGGCTCCTTGGTACGATCGAGCACACAGATACGTTTGACCGACTTCGGCATTACATTGAAGAAGTATTTTGCCGAGAATGGCCTGTAGAGGTGTACAGAAACCAGACCGAGTTTTTCCCCTTTGGAATTCAGGTGATCAATCACTTCCTTGATGGTTTCGGTAATGGATCCCATGGCAACCAGCACATTTTCAGCATCTGGTGCACCATAATAAGTGAAAGGATGGTATTCGCGACCGGTTAATTTGCTGATTTGCTGCATGTAGCCCTCAACGATGTCGGGAAGGGCATTGTAGAAGGGGTTTGCAGCTTCGCGTGACTGGAAGTATATATCGGGATTCTGCGCGGTTCCGCGGGTTATGGGATGCTCAGGATTCAGCGCGCGATCGCGGTAGGCCTGCAGGGCTTCCCAGTCGATCAGCGGAGTAAAGTCTTCATTCGAAGGCGCTTCCACTTTCTGAATCTCATGAGAAGTACGGAAGCCGTCAAAGAAATGCAGGAAGGGTATCCGTGACTTAATCGCTGCCAGGTGAGCTATTCCGGCGATATCCATAATTTCCTGAACGCTCCCGGTTGCAAGCATGGCGAATCCGGTCTGGCGGGTGGAATATACGTCTGAATGGTCACCAAAAATAGACAATGCCTGAGCAGCCAAACTGCGCGCCGAAACATGGAAAACGCCGGGGAGAAGTTCACCGGAAATCTTATACATATTGGGAATCATCAGCAACAATCCCTGGGAAGCCGTGTAAGTAGTGGTCAGCGCCCCTGCCTGCAGCGAACCATGCACGGCACCCGCAGCACCTGCCTCCGACTGCATTTCGGTTACTTTAACGGTTTCGCCGAAAATATTTTTACGTCCGTGGGCAGCCCATTCATCTACATACTCAGCCATCGTTGATGATGGAGTGATGGGATAAATGGCAGCCACTTCGCTGAACATATAGGCAATGTGCGCAGCAGCATAGTTTCCGTCACAGGTAACAAAATTTCTCTTTTGTGTCATATCAGTTTGTGTTTAAAACGCTCATTAACAATAACTCACATTTTCGTCTGAAAAGCAGTGCAAAATTACTGATTTTAAAGGATAGCAGTCTCAATTCAGGCATGGATATCACCCCTGAAAAGCTAATTTATAATGAGTTTAATTAAGGAGGTCTGCAGGAAAACATTGCGCAGATGATGGCCTGGGGAAGAATCTTATCGCTTATTGATGTTTGAAAGGATGCTGAACAGGGGGATTACCAGGTGTGCGCTGAAAGGTGAAATCCCGCCAGAATCTGCCGGAACAATACTTAAAACTGTAAACCCGATGTTAAGCAGAAAATAATACCGGCATAAAACCATCCGGAAGTTCATTTTATACCGGATACAAAACTGATTCAGATGCAAAAGAAACTTTTTGTTTAGCAATCTGACTAAAAACGGCTAATATTCTTAAGCATTGTAAAACAAAAAATGTAAAGATATTGTTAATAGACTCAGATATCAAACCAATCATCAATCAGGAGAAAGCACTATGACAAAACTGGCTGTACATTACATGGGAATTCCCTTAAAAAATCCCATAATCGTAGGTTCAAGCAACATGGTAAACAATCCGGAAATGCTTAAGAGGCTGCAGGACGCCGGTGCAGCAGCAATCGTGTATAAATCTCTCTTCGAAGAGCAGATTCAACTGGAAAGCATTCAGTTTCAGGATGAAATGGAGCTGTACAACGAACGCAATGCCGAAATGATCAGTCTCTATCCGAATATGCAGCATGCAGGTCCTGAAGAGTATCTCCACAAACTCCGCGAAGCCAAATCCATGCTGGATATTCCCCTTATCGGCAGTTTGAATTGCGTATTTACTGAAACATGGGTGGAATATGCCGAACTGATTGAGAAAACAGGTGTTGACGGGCTTGAGCTGAATTTCTTTTCCGTTCCCCGCGATTTCGACACAGAAGCGAAGTCAATAGAAGATGAGCAGGTGGCGGTAGTTGAGCAGGTATGTAAAAAAGTTAAAATTCCTGTCAGTGTCAAACTCAGTCCGTTTTATACCAACACCCTCCAGGTTATTAGAAGAATGGAAAAAGCCGGTGCAAAGGCATTTGTGCTTTTTAACCGTATGTTTGAGCCTGACATCAACCTTGATACACTTCAGCACAGCACACCCTTCAATTTAAGCACGGAAGGCGATTACCGGCTGGCCCTCCGCTATGCCGGCGTTCTTTACGGCAATACTAAAGCCGCCATTTGCAGTTCTTCCGGTATTTACACAGGCCATGACCTTGCCAAAATGATTTTAGCCGGCGCTGATGCCGTGCAAATGGTGAGTGCACTCTATAAGCACAAACCCGAACTGATTACCAACATCCTGGCAGATCTTGAAAAATTTATGGCGAAAAATGGCTTCGGCGACATTCAGGCCTTCAAAGGAAAGTTATCCAAAGCCGAAGTTAAGGATCCGTATATATACAAACGTGCCCAGTATATTGACCTCTTGCTTCACTCTGAGCAGATTTTCAGGAAATATCCGATGGCATAATACCAACAAAAATCTCATGAGAGCCGGGATTTCCCGGCTTTTTTATTTCCTGAAAAACACTACTGATCAATTAAACAGATCATTTTAGCTGATTCAGGTTGCAGATCACCGGTCGAATATTGTACCTTTAGAAATTGTTCACCTAAAAAAGGAGGTATTATGTCAATGACAAAAAGAGCAGCAGCGGAGTTTATCGGCACATTCTGGCTGGTACTCGGCGGTTGCGGAAGTGCAGTACTTGCAGCAGC
>CAZDBX010000013.1:0-31433 GCA_964503805.1 uncultured Lentimicrobium sp.
CCGGGACCAGCGCAATCCAAAATCCGCAATTCCTTTTCTTCTTACATCAGCTTCTGATACACCTGCCACCAGCGGTCGGGAATTTCGTTGTTGCAGGCGGTCTGGTAATCTTCGTAAGTACATGGAACGATGTAATGATTGGCATATTTCCGGCGGTTGTCGGCCCCGCAGATCACTTCCATCCACCAGCGGTCGCTTTTGCGGCTTTTCAGGAAGAGGATGCCGTCGCTGAAATCGCTGGTAGGCACGGTATAACGGATGAAAGCATCGCTCTCGCGGGAGGGGATATCCTTTTTCCGGGCATTAAAGCCCTCAAACACGTACCAGATCATCTGTGCAAGTAACTGGGCCGTGATTCCCCTGCGGTCGTATGCAGGGTTATATTCGAAAAATCCGATAGAGGAAAGCTTGTCGCTCATGGCGGCATAGCGGGCAATCTGGCAGGCCTGGTCACCGGTAAAACCGTTGGGGCCGGCATTGGCATTGCCCGGGGCATCGGCAGCCCTGATGGCCCCCATGTCGAAGGTGAGCAGATCGGCATTGCGCACCAGCGGCTCGGCTTCTTTCATGTTGGCAGTGAGCAGGCCAAGCCGGTAGCTGTCGAAAAGCAGTTTCTTCATCAGGTCGAGCGCCGGCTGATCGACAAAGTAGGTCTGATACCCGAGGTTGGTGTAGTTGAACAGGTAGTTGGGCCGTTGCATGATGATGCGGCTGAGATAAGTATGCGAATCCAGTTCCGACTGCGTTTCACCAAGGTCGAACATTGGATCCACGGCCGCCATGTTGATGATCTGCTCCAGCTTTTCATACCCTTTGTACATGGCATAGGTCAGGTCCTGGCCTCCGCCGATGATAACCGGGAGGATTTTGTTTGCAACCAGGTATGAAACTGTGGAAGATAGCGCATAGTAAGTATCTTCAATGGTAAATCCCTGCCTGATGTTGCCCAGGTCGGCGATACGCGCCGTCCAGGAGCCGGGAAACAGCCGGTAAAGCTGTTTTCTCACCTCGTTGGCAGCATCGGCGCAACCTTCGTTATTCACCGCGGCCCGATCTTCCACCACGCCGAGGATGGCGATGTCAACATCAGCCGCTTCCGGGAAATCAGCATTCTGACGGTAAGCGAGCATTTGCTGGCCGATGCGCGGATGCGAAATGGTTTCGGCGCTATCGAACAGTTCATCAGGCAATGGTTCAAAATAGATGGAGATATCCATAATCAGCGAGGGGTTTTAAGCGCTCAAACCTATGGATTTTCCCTGGAATTTGCAAATGAGTAGATGCGGTGACAGGCATAAAGCGCTGCACCGGCAATGGCATGCAGGATGCCGGGATGAGTCCCGGGGCTTACTTTTTTCTGAACTTTCCTTTTCCGGGGGTCTTCGGGGCGGCATCCGATTTCGCGGCAATTTCCCTGCACTGCTCCAGGGTAAGAGAAGCGGGATCGGTGCTTTTGGGGATCCTGTAGTTTGATTTGCCGATAGCAATATAGGGCCCGTAGCGGCCGTTGAGCACCTGAACTTCAGGATCTTCTTCGAAAATCCGGATTACGCGCTCCTTTTCCTTTTTACGCTTTTCTTCTATCAGTTCAACCGCCCTTTCGGCATCAACGGAAGCTGGGTCGTCGGTCTTTGCCAGGGAATAGAAAGCAGATTTGTGTTTCACGTAGGGTCCGAACCGGCCGATGGCCACGGTCATTTCCGCATCCTCATATTCGCCGATGGTCCGCGGGAAATCAAACAGTTTCATGGCTTCCTGAAGGGTGAGCGATTCAATGCTTTGACCCTTTTTCAGGCTGGCAAAGCGCGGCTTTTCAGTGTCTTCCGATTCGCCGATCTGCACCATAGGGCCAAAGCGGCCGATTTTTACATACACGTTTTTACCTGAATCAGGATCGGTCCCGAGCAAGCGTTCACCTTTTACTTTTTCAGATTTCTCGAGCGTTTCTTTAACCTGTTTGGCAAAGGGATAGTAGAATTCCCTGATCATCTGGTTCCAGACTTTCTGTCCCTGCGCGATCTCGTCGAATTCCTTTTCCACGTTGGCCGTGAAGTTGTAGTCAAGGATATTTTCAAAATACTGTACAAGAAAAGAGGTCACAAGCGAGCCGATATCGGTAGGGAAAAGTTTGTTCTTTTCCTGCCCGGAAGTTTCGGTTTTAACCGTTTCGGTGATTTTTTCATTTTTCAGTTTCAGCAGGTCAAAGCTACGCTGAATTCCGGGTCTGTCCTCCTTAACCACATATTCTCTTTTCTGAATGGTTGAGATGGTCGGGGCATAGGTCGACGGTCTGCCGATACCCAGTTCCTCCAGCTTTTTTACCAGGCTGGCTTCGGTATACCTCGGGGGTTGCTGTGAAAATTTCTGCGTGGCCAGCATTTCAATCAGGCTGAGGGGTTGTCCGGTTTTCAGCGGAGGCAGCATCCCTTCTTCCGAATCAGTGTTTTCGTCATCTGTTGATTCGAGATAAACCTTCAGAAATCCGTCAAATTTGATGACCTCACCTTTTGCGACAAATTTTTCCGGAGATTTTGAAATGCTGATGGTTACGGTGGTACGTTCCAGTTCGGCATCACTCATCTGTGAAGCGATGGTGCGTTTCCAGATCAGGTCGTAAAGTTTTTTCTGGGAGGCATCCCCTGATATCTCCCGGTGATTCATGTAGGTAGGCCTGATGGCTTCGTGGGCCTCCTGGGCGCCTTTTGATCTGGTGGCGTATTGACGGGTTTTAACATACTTCTCACCGTATAGCGAAGTGATTTCCTCTTTGGCCATATTGATGGCGAGCGATGACAGGTTTACGGAGTCGGTACGCATATAGGTGATCTTTCCGGCTTCGTAAAGCTGCTGGGCCACCATCATGGTTTTGGCCACGGAGAAACCCAGTTTGCGACTGGCCTCCTGCTGCAGGGTGGAGGTGGTAAATGGCGGAGCGGGCGATTTTTTTGCCGGGCGGGTTTCGGTATCGGCTACCTGATAGTTTGCTCCCACGCAGGTGTTGAGGAATCCCAGGGCTTCAGGTTTCTCGGGAAAGCGGCGGCTGAGTTCGGCAGCAATTTTTGGCTGACCCTCTTCGCCGGGGATGACAAATGTGGCAGTAACCCTGTAGTTATAGGAGCTTTTGAACGCCTTTATCTCTTCTTCCCTTTCCACAATCAGCCTGACCGCTACCGACTGCACCCTGCCGGCTGAAAGCGCTGGTTTTACTTTCCTCCACAGCACCGGTGAGATTTCAAAACCAACAAGACGGTCGAGCACCCGGCGCGCCTGCTGCGCATCCACCAGGTTTTTATCGATGCCCCTTGGATTTTGTATGGCTTCGGTGATGGCACTTTTGGTGATTTCATGAAATACAATCCGCCTGGTTTTTGATTTATCCAGCCCGAGTGCTTCGGTAAGGTGCCACGAAATGGCTTCCCCTTCGCGGTCTTCATCGGAAGCAAGCCAGACAACTTCAGCCTCGGAAGCCAGTTTTTTCAACTCCTTCACTAGCTTAACCTTGTCGCCGGAAATTTCATATTTGGGCTTAAAATCGTGTTCAATGTCTACTCCGAGTTGCTTCTTTGAAAGGTCGCGTACATGGCCGAAACTCGACTTAACAGTGAAATCCTTACCAAGGAAGCCTTCAATGGTTTTTGCTTTTGCAGGGGATTCTACGATCACCAGGTTTTTGATCATATTGACAAATGCTGATTAATAATCAATGTTTTAAAAACGGGCACAAAGTAACGCAATAAAAAGATACCACACTTTTAGAACACCAAGAATAATTTATAACAAGGTAAAAATGAGGCTGTTTAAATAATGTGTATTTTTGCCGCCCGGTGCATGGAAGCAGCGGTTGTTTTCATTAAAATTATATTGTGGATCAGAAACGTAAGCTTTATATAGAGACCTATGGCTGTCAGATGAATTTTTCTGATACCCAGATTGTGGGTTCCATCATGACCGATCATGACTTTGAAACCACCGGCAACATTGCGGAGGCCGATCTTATCTTCGTGAATACCTGCTCAATAAGGGACAATGCAGAAAAGCGCGTGAGGGCCCGCCTGCAGGAGTTCAAGCGGTACAAAAAGCAGAAACCCGGTCTGATTATCGGCGTACTGGGTTGTATGGCCGAAAGACTCAAGGAGCAGTTGATCAGCGAAGAGAAAATGGTGGATGTGATCGTTGGGCCCGACGCCTATCGCGACCTGCCGCGTTTGCTGAATATAGCCGAGGGCGGCCAGAAAGCGATCAATGTCATTCTTTCGGCCGACGAAACCTATGCGGATATCAATCCCGTCAGGCCCGACAGCAACGGGGTATCGGCCTTTATCTCCATTATGCGGGGTTGCGAAAATTTCTGTTCCTATTGCGTGGTGCCTTATACCCGCGGCCGGGAGCGCAGCCGTGACCCGCAGACCATCGTCAAAGAAGCTGAAGATCTTTTCAGCCGGGGATATCGCGAGGTAACCCTGCTCGGGCAGAATGTCAATTCCTATAAATGGGATGACGGAACCGGGTTTGCAAAACTAATGGAACGGGTTGCAATGGTGAACCCTCTGCTGCGGGTTCGCTTTGCAACTTCTCACCCAAAAGACCTGACCGATGAGCTGTTGCATACCATGGCAGCCCACCCGAATATCTGCCGGTCAATACACCTGCCGGTTCAATCGGGCAGCGACCGCATCCTTAAACTGATGAACCGGAAGTATGACAGCCGGTGGTACCGGCAGCGCATTGAAGCCATCAGGCGTATCCTGCCCGGCTGCGCCATTTCCACAGATATTATTACCGGTTTTTGCAGCGAAACGGAGAAGGATCACCAGGAGACCCTGGAGATGATGAAATGGGCAGCCTACGATTATGCTTTTATGTTTAAGTACTCCGAAAGGCCTGATACACTGGCTCATAAGAAATATAAGGATGATGTTCCCGAAGAGGTGAAAAGTACCCGCATTCAGGAAATTATCGACCTTCAGCAGGAGTTGTCGTTCCGCAGCAACCATGCTGATATTGGCAAAACCTTCGAGGTACTGGCAGAAAGTTTGTCACGAAAATCAGGGAAAGAGCTTTCGGGACGCAACAGCCAGAATAAAGTGGTGGTTTTCCCCAGGGAGAATTATAAACCGGGAGATTACGTCAGGGTCAGGGTAACTGCCTGCACTCCTGCGACTTTAAAGGGGGAGGCTGTTCCGGAATAGCTGAATGATCAAACGATAATTGGCACGATAAATTGGCAGGGAATCTTATCTTTGCAAAACCGTTCAACCAGAGTGAGGTGCGTTGCAGGATTGGTTATATCTGATTAAAATCAAACTAAGTCAGACCGAAAACGCCGGATTCCGAAACTATTTAAGAAAAAACGTGTTATCATTGCTTTGTTTATCACGGTTTTTGAATAACATTTTATCTTTGTTCTCCTGTTACTTTGCCGCTAAATAACAATTAACATAACACAAACCTGATTATTATTTCCTAAATCCCGGTATATGAAACGAATTTTGTTCTTTTTATTTATCGCCATTATGGCAAGTTCCTGTGTTTCCCTGGATAAAGTAAAATATCTGCAGGATGCTGATAACTACAGTAAGGGTGATAAAACGGAATTCCCGAACAGTCATACTACCGATTACAAGGTGCAGGCAGGTGATAATCTTTACATTGATGTAAAAAGCCTGGATACCAAAGCGAGCAATCCTTTTCTGACAAACCAGTCGATGAGCTACCAGATGTCAACCGAAGCGGGGGTCTATCTGAACAGTTACCTGGTAAATGACTCGGGGTATATTAATTTTCCGGTAGTTGGAAAGGTTTTGGTTAAAGGGTTGACGGTTAATGAGGTCAGAGACAGACTTCAGAAAGTGGTGGATGAGTATTTTCAGTTTACCACAGTAACGGTCAAACTGGTGAATTTTAAAATCACCCTGCTGGGCGAAGTTGTGAGGCCCGGTACTTACCAGGTATACCAGAATAGCATCAATGTATTACAGGCCATAAGTTTGGGTGGTGATCTGACAAACTTTGCCAACAGAAAAAAGATATCCGTGATCCGGAAAACAAAAGATGGCTCGAGCATACATAACATCAACCTGCTTAAATCCGACATCCTTTCTTCGGAGGCTTATTTTCTTCAGCCTGATGATATTGTATACGTGGAACCAATGAACAACAAGAATTTCACTTTTGAAGCATTCCCCTATGCAATTCTCTTTTCAACCATTTCAACAACATTGCTTATCCTGAACTTTTTAAAATAAGATATCGACGTGGAGAATTATATCAAAGAAATGAACCAGGAAGAATCGATTGATTTCAAACAATTATTCTTCAAATTTTACCGCTATTGGTATTTTTTCATTATCACCATCTTTATCGCGATGATCATCGCTTTTCTGTTCAACAAATACACCGAACCGGTGTATAAGGTGAGCACTACAGTGATGGTTAAAGACGACAAATCGGGTTTTGACCCCCAGGCGCTGTTGGGCCTGGGTAACCTGAAGAGCAATCAGAATCTTGAAAATGAGATAGGTGTGCTGAAGAGCAGGTCATTGGTAAACAGGGCCATTCGTGCACTGGATTTCCGGGTTTCCTACTTTTTGGAAGATAATTTTGTTACCCGTGAATTGTACACCCAATCGCCTTTCACCGTAGTTTTCGACACTGCCTTCCCCCAGCCCGCAGGGCTAAGGTTCAACCTTAAAATACTGCCTGAGAATCAGTTCACCCTCTCCACCGAAGGAGAAGCAGCCTTTCTGTATAGCTTTTCCAACAACAGGCAGCTGGAGGACATCAGCAAGCAGGTAGCCGTCAGCGGCACATTCGGATTCGGGCAGGAGATCAGGGGACGATACCATAATTTTAAAATTATACTGAATCCGAATTATGTCCCCAAAGAACATCTGGGGAAAAATATGTTTTTCATGTTCAACAAAACCGAGGACCTTGCCAGGCAATTTATGGGTTACACCATTGAGCCGATCAACAGGGAGGCCTCTATTGTTGAAATTTCAATGAGAAGCAACAACATGTACAAGGCTGCCGACTTTCTGAATATGCTTACAACTGCGTATCTTCAGCGGAGTCTTGAAAAAAAGAACCAGATAGCTACCAATACCATCAACTTTATTGACGATCAGTTGCTGGGGATATCCGACTCTTTGCAGATGGCCGAAATGAACCTGCAGCAGTTCAGGACTACCAACGAGGTGATGAACCTTGATTTCCAGTCGCAGCAGGTATTTACCATGATGCGTGACCTTGAAGAAAGGAAAGCCGAGTTGATCGTAAAAAATGAATATTATCTGTATTTGCAGAATTACCTTCGGAATAATGAAGAAAATATCGATGGACTCACCGTTCCCTCCTCCATGGGTATTGACGATCCGGTATTAACCACATTGGTCAATGAGCTGACCCGTTTGTATGCTGAACGGGGTGAAGCCCTGCTGACTGCCCGTGAAAAAAACCCGATCATTGCATCATTCGACGACCGGATCAGGGTGAATAAACGAACCCTCGAAGAGAACATTAAGAATATTGTGAATACCTCCAATATTGCCATCAGGGATATCAACAACCGCATCAATCAACTGTCAACACGCATCAACCGCCTGCCGGGAACGCAACGGGCCTTGTTTGGAATCGAGCGTAAATTCAAACTGAATGATGCCATCTACACCTATCTGCTGGAAAAGCGGTCGGAGGCCCAGATTACCCGGGCTTCCAATATGCCTGACAATGAAGTGATTGATGAGGCAACCGTGGATCAGTTGCAGCCTGTTTTCCCGAAGAAAACGCTCAATTACACCATTGCATTTCTGCTTGGCCTGGTTTTCCCGGTCATTTACGTTCTTGGCAAGGATTATTTCAACGACAAACTGATTGATAAAAAAGACCTTGAGAGCCTGACCGCGCTCCCCATGATCGGGCATGTAATCCACAACAGCAAGGACAGTCAGATTGTTGTGGCAGAATACCCGAAGTCGTCCATTTCTGAGTCGTTCAGGTCAATCAGGACCAACCTCAGCTATTATGCACAGAATAAGGATAAGCAGGTAATTCTGATCACTTCGACCATGGTCAGCGAAGGAAAAACCTTTACCGCCATCAATCTTGCTTCTATTTTTGCCCTTTACGGGAAGAAAACCCTGCTGATGGGCTACGATCTGCGTAAACCCAAGATATATCAGGATTTCGGATTGTCGAACACCGAAGGAATCAGTTCTTTCCTTATTCACCGGAGCGATCTGCAGGGCATTATCCAGAAATCGCCGCTTGATAACCTTGATATCGTGATGGCCGGACCGGTACCTCCGAACCCGGCAGAACTGATTGCTTCGGACCGCAACGACGAGTTGATTGACGGACTGAAGGAGATCTATGACTTCATCATTATCGATACCCCGCCGGTGGGTCTGGTAACGGATGCTTTCCTGCTGATGAAATATGCCGATGTAAAGGTATTCGTCGTCCGTCAGAACTATACCAACAAGAAAGTATTTGGTTCAATCATCGCGGACATCGAGTCCAGAAACATCCCGAATATGACTATTCTGGTGAATGATGTAAAAATGGACAAGAATTCCTACGGTTACGGTTATGGCTACGGTTATGGCTATGGTTACGGCTATGGCTACGGATCGGGTTATGGCTACGGGTACTATACCGATGACCAGGAACCTGAAGAGGAAGGCCTGGTTGATAAAATGTTCAGGAAGACCTGATGACTTAACGGGCTAACGCGTTGAAGGCCACCCGCAAAGGTGGCCTTTTTCCGTTTTTGGCAGGCTGGCGGGCAATCAAAAAAATAGTAGTAGCTTTGCAGACATTATCCTGCAGGAGAATTGGATCATGAGTGAAATCGGATACAGGCAGATCATAGAAAAGCGTCTCGGGCAGAAGTCCAGGGTAATCTGGCTGACCGGCCTGCCCTGCTCCGGCAAGACCACGCTGGGGGCCGGCCTTGAGAAAGCCTTGCTCGATAAAGGCTTTCATGTGAGGTTACTCGACGGGGATGTCACGCGGAAAGGGCTTTGCAGTGATCTTGGTTTTTCAGCCAACGACAGGGAAGAGAACATCAGGCGGGTTGCCGAGATTTCAAAACTTTTTGTTGAAAGCGGCATCATCACCATCAATGCCTTTATTACTCCAACGGAAAGGCTTCGCAAGCTTGCCCTGAATATCATCGGATCAGATAATCTGGTCAGTGTATTTGTGAATGCTCCTATAGAGGTCTGCGAAGCCCGCGATGTCAAAGGGATGTACCGGAAAGCGCGCAGGGGCGAAATTTCCGATTTTACCGGGGTCAGCGCCCCCTTTGAAATCCCTCTGTACCCCGACTATGAGATTGAAACAACCTCCAAGGCTCCGGAGCAGAATATTGCCGAACTCCTCGAGTTCATCATTCCAAAAATCAAGTTTGAAGCATGAAAAATAAGTTTACACTTACCCACCTTGAAGAGCTGGAGTACGAATCCATCTATGTTATCCGCGAGGTGGCTGCCCAGTTTGAGCGGCCAGTCCTGCTGTTTTCGGGAGGTAAGGATTCGATCGTGATGACCCATCTGGCTGTCAAGGCTTTCTGGCCGGGGAAACTGCCATTTCCGCTGCTGCACATCGATACTGGTCATAATTTTGAGGAAACCATCATTTACCGCGATAACCTGGTGAAGAAACTGGGTGCGCAGCTGATTGTCGGCTCTGTCCAGGAAAGTATTGATACAGGCCGGGTAGTTGAAGAAAAGGGGGCTACCGCCAGCCGGAACATACTTCAGACAACCACCCTGCTTGACACCATCGAAAAGTATAAATTTGATGCTGCCATGGGCGGTGGCCGGCGTGATGAGGAAAAAGCCAGGGCAAAGGAACGTTTCTTCTCTCACCGCGATGAGTTCGGACAGTGGGATCCTAAAAACCAGCGTCCGGAGTTGTGGAACATCTTCAATGGCCGGAAAAACCTGGGCGAGCATTTCAGGGTTTTTCCCATCAGCAACTGGACCGAAATGGATGTATGGCAGTATATCATGAAGGAAGAAATAGAGTTGCCGGAGATCTATTTCACCCATCAGCGCGAAGTATTCAACAGGGATGGCGTATGGCTTGCCAAAGCCCCCTTTATGACCCTGAAGGATAATGAACATTACGAAACCAGAACGGTCCGCTGCCGTACAATCGGGGATATTTCCTGTACCGGCCTTACCCTTTCCACAGCCAACAACATTGAGGAGATCATCGAAGAAATAGCGGCTACCCGGGTTACCGAAAGGGGCGGCAGGGCCGATGATATGCGCTCGGAAGCCGCCATGGAAGACCGGAAAAAGGAGGGCTACTTCTGAGAAGTTCATGCTCCTTTTTCTCTGTTTGATTCAGCATGCGTTAATAAAAACAATTATGAGTGAATTTTCGACCAAAGGATATCTGGATATGGAACTGCTCCGGTTTACAACTGCCGGAAGCGTGGATGACGGTAAAAGCACCCTGATAGGCCGTTTGCTCTACGACAGCAAATCCATCTTTGAAGACCAGCTTGAAGCGGTTAAGCGGGCCAGCATCCGTCGTGGTAATGAACATATTGACCTGGCCCTCCTTACCGATGGACTCAGGGCCGAAAGGGAGCAGGGAATCACCATTGATGTGGCTTACCGTTACTTCGCCACACCCAAACGGAAATTTATCATTGCCGATACGCCGGGGCATATTCAGTATACCCGCAATATGGTTACCGGCGCTTCCACTGCTAATGCCGCCATTATCCTGATTGACGCCAGAAACGGCGTTACAGAACAAACCTGTCGGCATTCCTATATTGCCTCATTGCTGCAGATCCCCCATGTGATCATCTGCATCAATAAAATGGATCTGGTCGGTTACAGTCAGCAGGTTTATGAGCGAATCAGGCTGGAATTCAGCAATTTTGCCAATAAACTGAAGTTGCGTGAGGTTACCTATGTTCCTATCAGCGCCCTTCATGGCGACAATGTGGTGGATGCCTCACAGAATATGCCCTGGTATGAGGGTGGCACACTCCGGCATGTGCTTGAACATATCGAAATCGGTAATGACCATAACCTTGTGGATGCGCGATTCCCCGTTCAGCATGTAATCAGGCCTTTATCCGATGAATTTCATGACTACCGTGGTTACGCCGGCAGGGTAGCCGGAGGGGTTTTTCGTCCCGGGGATAAAGTGACTGTTCTTCCTTCCATGCTTAGCAGCAAGGTTAGGTCCATTGATATTTACAAAGGGAACCTTGACCAAGCATGGCCGCCGATGTCAGTTACACTTACCCTCGAAGACGATATCGACATCAGCAGGGGCGATATGCTGGTGAAAGAGGAAAATATGCCCTTGATAACACAGGACATTGAAGTAATGATGTGCTGGATGAATGAAAAACCTATGCAGATCAACGGAAAGTATGCGGTAAAACATACTACCCGCGATGTGCGCTGCATCATTCAGGAGGTCAGGTATAAGGTGAATGTCAATACACTGGAGAAAATTCCGGGTGATTATACCGTGGGGCTGAATGATATTGCCTGCGTCCGGCTTCGCACTACCAAACCCCTCTTTGTAGATCCATACAATGTTAACCGGAGAACCGGTGCCCTGATTATTATTGACGAAGCTACCAACAATACCGTTGGTGTGGGCATGGTTGGCACCAATCAGTTGCTGAACGGGGGATAAGCTGAAAGTCTGTCTTTTCAGACCTTTTTACTTATAGAAACCGACATCGAAGCTGAAGCGGATGACGAAGTGTAACCCATGGCTCAGCACCAGCCTGAAAGCTGCCAGCGTCAGCAGGGAAATCAATAAAACGATGAAGCCAAAAGGTTGCCTGTAGAATTTCATGCGGTTCCCGAATGGCCTGGGACGCGCTTTCTGATTGAACAGCAATGGAATTACGAGGAAACCCATTGATGCAATGATGACGGCATCATAGATCATAATGTCCTCATGCTGTGGCGTGGCATCAGGAATTTTAACCACGATCAAAATGGCCGCCCCGATCAGCCAGGGCAGCAGAAAACGGAAAAACAACGCCCTTCTTACCCTGGTTTTGTTGTTGCGCTGGGCCGGCGGGATGGTTTCAATGGCAAACCGGGTGCTGTAATAGCCGGTAACCACAAGGATAAACAGAAATATAAGGGAAATCAGGAGTTTTAAGGGGACATTCATGTATAACCAGTTGGCCACGTACCCGAAGCCCAGGTCAGTGACAATTCCGGCAACAAAGGCACCGAGAAAATGTGTGGCACCGTGGTAAGCTGTCCAGAGAAAGAATAGTCGTGCCTGGACTCCGGGCTTTTCGAGCGGGAGTATCCCTCTGAGCAGGATAATGGCTATACCCAGAGAGATGAGCGGGCTGATGAAGGTAATGGCAATGATATTCAATCTTGACCATAACTGGCTGTAATTCCCGATAGGATAGTAAATTTCATAGTAATAGAGTACGGAATCAATCCCGAAACCGGATGCAGCAATTATCGCGGTAAACTGGTAGATAAAATAGACCAGCAGGTATGAAAGCAGAAAAAGTCCCAGCGAATTCAGCATAGGCCTGATTTCAGCACGCAAAACCTGATTGAATCTTTCAGGCCTGGGTTTTTCGATTTTTATAGCTGGTTCTTCCTGCCTTTTTTTACTTCTTTTTAAAAGTCTTTTCAGTAATGATTTTCTTTTTCCTGGCTTTGCCACCTGCTTTACAGGGAAGGCCGGGCGGTCCATGTCAGGCTTTATCGGTAAAGGATCCTGCTTACCGGGCTGTTCAGGTTGCCTGCTCAGGTTTTGGTTCAGCAGGTTTGCGGCAAGGGTTTCGCGGCTTACCGGTTTTGGCTCAGCGGGCGCCGGTTTATTTTTCCGTTTAGCCGGCTTTGCCGGTTCCTGATGAGGGATACCGGCCAATGGTTGATGCGGCCCATAAAAAGCCTCTTTCTGACTCTTAAATATGCGATGGACCAACCTTCCGATAAAACCGCGTTTTTTGTTTTTATTTGCCATAAAACTGACCGGGTTTGGAAGAATAAAGTTACATCATTAATTCAATAATTTTCCTGTAGTCGTCCAGATCCAGTTTGTGCACATAGGTGGCCGCTTTATTGCTGACCATTACCCTGAAGATTTCCTCAGGGTTGGCCTGATCGCCGGTTGCTTCCTTCAGTCTGACCGGGCATTCGATGCGGCGGAAGAAATCCTCGAACCGGGAAATCGTTTCTTCCGGATCCCTGACATTAAAAAGGTTTTCACCCAGTTGTGCGATGCGGTGAGGGATCCTGTCACGTTGCAGCCGCATCCAGGCCGGATAGACAATGGTAAGGGAAGCCCCGTGCGGCACATCATAAAGCAGGGACAGTATATGCCCGATGCTGTGTACCCCCCATTCACCCGATGCACGCCCGTACATGGTCATCCCGTTCAGGGCCATGGTGGCGGCAAACATAATTTTTGCCCTTAATTCGTAGTTTGAGAGGTCATCAAGCAGGGCAGGACCATATTCCATCGCCTCTTTGATGATAGAAAATACAAACCGGTCGGTAAGGGTGGCATCTTCCCCTTTTCCGAAATAAGCCTCAAGCGCGTGCGCGATCAGATCGGCAATGCCATAAGCAGTATAATTTCGCGGCACCGGAATGGTCAGTTGAGGATCGAGGAAGGAGTGTTTGGGAAAAATCAGCGGGCTGCCGATACTTCCTTTAACTTCTGCTTCGTGATTCGATAAAACTGCAAACTGGTTCATTTCGCTGCCTGTGGCAGCCAGTGTCAGCACGGCAATCAGCGGGACGGCGCTTCTGGGCATTGCCCTTCGTGAAAAGAAATCCCAGGCAGGGATTTCAACAGGAATGGCCACCGAAATCACCTTG
The DNA here is from genome assembly GCA_964503805.1 of uncultured Lentimicrobium sp. Taxonomy (GTDB): domain Bacteria; phylum Bacteroidota; class Bacteroidia; order Bacteroidales; family Lentimicrobiaceae; genus Lentimicrobium. The sequence goes on from CAZDBX010000013.1 coordinate 13,854, forward strand.
GCAGAATCGATCACGCTTCCCCCGCCAACGGCCAGGATTACATCCACCATGTTTTCACGGCCGATAGCCGCTGCGGCATCTACATCCTGAACAACCGGATTTGACCGGATGCCGCCGTATTCATATACTTCTGCACCAATGGATTCAAGTTGTTTCAACACTTCATCGTACAGCCCGTTCTTTTTGATCGAACCTTTTCCGTAAACCAGCAGTACCTTTTTACCATAACGGTTGACCGTTTGTCCGAGGGTACGGAGAACATCCCTGCCAAAATGCAGCGTGGTGGGATTAGAAGCGATAAAATTTTCCATAGTTCAATTTTTTTGCATTTAAACAATTCATCTCCTTTTTGGATCAACGCCATTTGAATCAAGTACAAAATCCATCTGCTTTTTTTGCAGGTCCACCCGCTTCACGCGGATGCGTACCGGGTCGCCCAGCTTGAATTCCCTGCCATGATGCTGTCCGATCACCCTGTAATTTTCATCATCAAGGTAATAGAAATCATCATCCATATATTTCAGCGATACCATCCCCTCACATTTGCTTCCTTCCAGCTCAACGTAAATGCCGTACTTACTCACGCCGGAGATCAGTCCGCTGAATGCCTGGCCGATTTTATCCATCAGAAATTCAGCCTGCTTGTATTTTACCGAAGCGCGTTCCGCCTCAACTGCTTTTCGCTCCATATCGGAACTGTGAACACAGTATTCTTCATATTCATCCTTGTTTACCGATGGTTTTCCGGCAAGGTACCTTTCCAGAAGGCGGTGTACCATCAGGTCGGGATAGCGGCGGATGGGCGAGGTGAAGTGGGTGTAATGCTGGAATGCAAGGCCATAATGGCCGAGATTTACCGTGGAGTATTCAGCCTTCGACATTGTTCTGATGGCGATGGATTCGATCATGTTTTCCTCTCCCTTTCCCGCGATCTGATCAAAAAGGTGGTTGAAGGAACTGGCCAGTCCTTTGCGGGTACCCAGGTTGATTTTGTAACCCAGTTTGGTGAGGAATTCTGCAAAACGCTGGAGTTTTTCCGGGTTGGGCTCGTCATGAATGCGGTAAACAAAAGTCTTGGGCTTTGAATCCCCGGTTTTACGGCCGATCTTTTCAGCGACCCGCCGGTTGGCAAGCAGCATGAAGTCCTCAATAAGCATATTGGCTTCCTTTTGCTCCTTGATATAGGTATCTATGGGTTTGCCCGTGTCGTCCAGCACAAATTTAACTTCCTGGGTGTGAAAGGCAATGGAGCCTTTCCTGAATCTTTCTTCCCGCAATCTGGTAGCCAGGCTGTTCAGTACCAGCAGTTGCTGTTTAAAATCACCATCGGCTCCTTCGATCATTGCCTGCACTTCCTCATAGTTATAGCGGCGGTTGCTGTTGATGATGGTTTTGCCGAACCACTCCCGGCTTATTTTGCCCTGTTCATCCATATTAAATACGGCGGAAAAGCACAACTTATCTTCGTTGGGCCTGAGGGAGCAGACCATATTGGAGAGTTTTTCCGGAAGCATGGGAATGGTCCTGTCAACCAGGTAAACGGAGGTTCCTCTTTCGTACCCTTCCTTGTCAATGGCAGTGCCGGGTTTAACGTAATGCGAAACGTCAGCAATATGCACCCCGACTTCCCATTCTCCGTTTTCAAGTTTCCGCAGCGAAAGGGCATCATCAAAATCCTTGGCATCCGGCGGGTCGATGGTGCAGGTCCATATATCCCTGAAATCTTTGCGTTCGGCTATTTCGGCAGGCGCGATTTCTGTGGGTATTTTTTCCGCTTCTTTCAGGGTTTCCGGTTTAAACTGAAGCGGAAACTCGAATGAAGCCAGTATGGAGTTCATCTCCACATTATTGTCGCCCGGTTTACCAAGGACCTGGATAATTTCGCCAAACGGGTTTTTCGACCGCTCGGGCCACTCCGTAATGCGGGCAATGGCTTTCTGCCCGTGTCCGGCCTTGTTAAGCGATTCGCGCGGGATGAAAATATCAACCGGAATTGCAACATCATCGGGCACCAGAAACGCAAACTTGCCGCTGATCTGAACCGTGCCTACAAACTGACTTCTTCCCCGCTGAAGTACTTCAACAATCTGTCCCTCTGTTTTCCGTCCTTTGCGCATCGGGAAGAGATGAACCTTTACCTTGTCACCGTGCAGCGCGTGGCCGGTGTTATTGGCGGAAATAAACACATCCTCATCAAGGTCGGGCGTTGATACATAGGCCTTACCGGTCTGCTTCATGTCAACGATCCCGATAATGGTGGTGTTCAGCAGTTTGTCGGCAAGCAAGTCAGGATTATACTTGTATTTCCCGCGGTTCAGTTCAAGAATCACATTTCCTGCCGCCAGTTTTTCAAGCAGTGTCTTTACCATTTCACGGCTCACTTTATCGGTTACCCCGAGCATTTTGGCAACCTGCCTGAAATTAAATGATTTGAACGGATTGGATGAGAACAGCGCCTCAACCGTATTGATAAACGGATCGTGTTTTACAGCCTTTGCTTTGGGATTTTTCTTTTTTGCCATGGTCAGATAATTATTATTGTAAAGGTATGAATTTACCCGGATTTGGAATCCGGATCTTCCAAAAAGGCCGCAGAATGACGTTTTTATAAAAAAAAGTTCAGAAAACAACACTGATCCGGGATTACTTTTCATGAAAAGACAGATAAATACAACAACAGGATAAGCCGGTTTTTGGCAAGCGGGATGCTTCCTGCTGGTATTCAGTTATTTTCAGAAAAATCCGGATTACCGGATCGTGCCAGAACGACAGTAAGAAACATTTCAACAGAATTCAGGGAATGGAGACCGAAAGGAAAAAAATTCTGATAGCCGAGGACAATGCAATCAATCAGAAGGTAGCACTGTTATTACTGCAAAAGTACCAACAGACCATTGACATAGCGGACAACGGTCGCATTGCGGTGGAGAAATTCCGGAAGCAGGATTATGATCTGGTGCTGATGGATCTGCACATGCCTGAACTCGATGGATTTGAAGCCACACTGAAGATACGGGAAATTGAAGAATCTGAAAACCGCAAAAAGGTTAAGATTTTCGCTATGACCGCCAGCTCAGTGTCTGATGAAAGCGAACGCTGTTATGCTGTCGGTATGGATGGATACATCACCAAGCCTTTCAGGGCCGAGGAAGTAATCAGGGCACTGGATTAAACGCCTTACCGGGAATTGCCGCAATCAGATCCCGTGTATATGCTTTCTGCGGGTTTTCGCAGAGGGCATCCGCTTCACCCGATTCAATAATCTTTCCTTCCTTCATGACCATGATTCTGTCGGACATAAACCTTACGACAGATAAGTCGTGGGATATAAAAATGAAGGTAAATCCGTAATCTTTCTTCAGGTCATTCAACAGGTTGAGCACCTGAGCCTGAACGGAGACATCAAGGGCTGATACAGACTCGTCGCAGATAATAAACTCGGGATTCAGGGCGAGTGCCCGTGCGATGCAGATCCTTTGACGTTGTCCGCCCGAAAACTGGTGGGGGTAACGGTTGTAATGCTCCGGCTTCAGGCCGACCCTCTCAAGCAGGTCTTTTACCTGCGGCATTCCGGCTTTCTGATTGCTGATGATTTTGTGTACCAGCAAGGGCTCAATGATCGCTTCGCCGGCGGTAATTCTCGGATTCAGGGAAGAATAGGGATCCTGGAATATGATCTGCATATTTCTCCTTGTCATCCTGAGTTCTTTCCGGCTCAAGGCAGCAATGTTTGTTTCTTTAAAAGTGATAGTTCCTGAAGTTGGTTCCAGCAGCCGGAGCAACGCCCGGCCGAGGGTTGTTTTCCCGCAGCCAGATTCGCCGGCCAGCCCGAGGGTTTCGCCCCTGTATACACTGAAACTTACATCATCCACCGCTTTGAACCAGTTTCGTTCTTTTTTGAAAAATGGTTTTGGCAATGGATAATGTACCGAGAGATTTTCGACCTTCAGTAGGGGGCCATTTTCATAAAGTTTCAGGTGATTTAACCTGCGTTCTTCTTCAGTTACTGCCGCGGAAAAAATATTCCTGACTTCCTTAATGCCCTCCTTTGCTTCAGTAAAGTCGCTGACAATCGGTAGCCTGCGCAGCCTGAAATTGAGTGGCGGGCGGCAGGCTATCAGCCCGCGGGTATACGGGTGTTTCGGATTGCTGAAAATCTCGCTGACCCTGCCATACTCAACAATCTGTCCCTCCTGCATCACGGCAACGGATCCGGCGATTTCGGAAATAACGCCCAGGTCGTGACTGATAAAGATCATACTCATATTGTATTTCTGCTGAAGCGTTTTCAGCAGCCGGAGTATGGCTTTCTGAACCGTCATGTCGAGCGCGGTGGTGGGCTCATCCGCAATCAGTATTTCCGGTCTGCAGGCAATAGCCATCGCGATCATCACCCTTTGCTTCTGACCGCCCGAAAGTTGGTGGGGATAGGCCCGGTAAGCCCTTTCCGGATCAGGGAGCGTCACTTCTCTGAAAAGCGAAATCACATAATCCCTGGCTTTCTTTTGATCATAGCCCAGGTGCATCCTTACCGCTTCGGTAAGTTGACGGCCGCACCGCATAACCGGATTCAGCGAGGTCATTGGCTCCTGAAATATCATGGCGATTTTTTTCCCCCTGACCTGAAGCATCTCCTTTTCACCAAGGTTATGAATTTCGATGAGCTCGCCGGATTTTCCGTTAAATACGATGCTGCCATTGTTTATCCTGCTGATCCCGGCAGGTAACAAATGCATCATGGCCAGTGATGTGACCGATTTTCCCGAACCGCTTTCCCCCACAATGCCAAGTGTTTCGCCCCGATTCAGCGTAAGGGTAACCTGCCGTACCACCTGCTGCCAGCCTTCTCCGCCATGAAATGCGATGCTTAGGTCATTGACTTGCAGTACTGTTTCGGGCATATTTAAAGGATTGTGGTTTAAAAGGTAAATTGTCTAAAGCAGGGCGTTCCGGTTTGCATCCTGCTTGATAAAAATAAACACCAGGATGGTGAAGGCCCAGAGTGATGATCCGCCGTAACTGAAAAACGGCAGCGGGATTCCGATTACCGGCACCAGGCCGATAGTCATCCCGATATTGATCATAAAATGAAAGAAAAGGATGGCCGCCACACCATAGCCGTATATTCTGCTGAAGTCGGATCGTTGTCGCTCGGCCAGGTTTACGATTCTGATCAGGAAATACAGGAACAGCACAATGATCACCAACGACCCGATGAAGCCCCACTCTTCGCCCACGGTGCAGAAAATAAAGTCGGTGCTTTGCTCCGGAACGAAGTTGTACTTAGTCTGCGTCCCGTTCAGATAGCCTTTTCCAAGGAAGCCTCCCGAACCAATGGCAATTTTTGACTGATTTACATTGTAGCCTGCGCCTTTGAGGTCGAGTTCCTTGCCCAGCAGCACATTTATTCTGGTTTTCTGATGTTCGCCAAGGAAATTATCGACCACATACTCCACCGAAAAGGTAAAACCAATGCCCATGATAAGCAGTGCCAGCAGGTTGATGATATTCCTGCGGTTGCGCTTCATAAAGGCAAATAGCAGGCCGGCCAGGATCACCAGTAACCCGGATACATATATGTGTCCGACCATAAGGGTTGACAGGGCAATGATAACCACAAGCGCACCGGCCAGCAGCAGATTGCCTGACATACCCATACGGTAAAGCACAAGAATGAATGATGAATATACAAGGGCAGAGCCTGTATCGTTCTGCAGCAGGATAAGCAGGCCCGGGATGCCCAAAAGGATAAGGGGTACAACCCTGGTTTTAAAATCTTTGACATTAATGTGCTGTCCGCTGAAGAATCTTGCTATGGCCAGGTTGGTGGCGAATTTGGCAAATTCGGCCGGCTGAAGCCTGAATCCCCCGATTTCGAACCACGATTTGGAACCGGACACTTCACTGCCTACCAGCAGCACAGCCACCAGCGACAGTATGGTAATTCCGTAAATCAGGTAGGCAAAGGTGCTGAAAAACCGGGCATCCGTCAGCAGGATTACCAATCCGATAAACAGGGAGGTGATGATCCAAAGCATCTGCTTCCCGTAGCTCTGGCTCAGGTCGAAAATACTCTTATGATCTTCGTTGTATACGGCAGCATAAATATTCAACCATCCCATCAGCACCAGTACCAGGTAAATAATGACCAGGGTCCAGTCGATGTTGTTGAATACGTTATTCCGTTCCCTTATCATTTATCAGTAGAGTTTGCTGTTTACCATTCTTTCCTCGATGTCTTTGCGTGATACCTCACGTTTAATGTATTTTTCAATCATCAGTGAAGCAACCGGCAAAGCCCAGGTGGATCCGAAACCTGAATTTTCAATAATCACTGCAATGGCGATCACCGGGTTGTCAGCCGGCGCGAAAGCCATAAAGAGTGAATGATCTTCACCGTGGGGATTTTCAGCTGTTCCTGTTTTGCCGCACATGGTGATATCTTCTATCTGATACCATTTGGCTGTACCCATGGTAGCAACCTGGCGCATTCCTTCCACTGCGATTTCAAAATATGCCGGATCTATGGTTGATGTTACTTTATTAAATTTATCCTCACCGGGTTTATCTGTGCCCATGCTTTTTACTACATGCGGAACGATGTAATATCCCCGGTTGGCCAATACCGCTGCCGAGTTGGCAAGCTGCAGGGGTGTAACCAGAATTTCTCCCTGACCAATTGACAATGATCTGACCGTCATTGCATTCCATCGGCCTTTGCCATATATGGCATCAAACTTTTCAGCCGAAGGAATATTGCCGCTCAGTTCAAATTGCATGTCTGTTCCCAGTTTATGGCCGAAACCCATGCTCATGATATGGTTTCTCCAGGCAGTATAATTTTCCTTTACATTTTTTCGCCGCGGATTGTTAAGGATACTCCTGTATACCTGCCAGTGGAATGGGTTACACGATTGCTGAATGGCTACATATACATCGAGGGGAGACTGGTGGTGATGGGTGCAGCGGATAGGGGAAGAGCCCGGCCCCTGGCAGGTATAATGGGTATGTGTGTTCAACACCCCTTCCTGCATACCCACCAGGTCATTCACCATTTTAAAGGTGGAGCCGGGCGGGTATTGTCCCATCATGGCGCGGTTTAGCAAGGGTTTCACAGGATCTTTCGACAATTCACTGAAGTTTTTTCCCCTGACCCTTCCTACCAGCAGGTTGGGATCGTAAGTGGGGCTTGAGAGAAACGCAAGGATTTCGCCCGATGAAGGTTCAATGGCCACCACGCTGCCCATTTTTCCCTGCATCAGCAGTTCTCCGTACTGTTGCAACTCTGCATCAATGGTGAGGTAAAGGTCTTTGCCCATCACGGCCAGGGTATCGTATAACCCGTTCTGGAAACTTCCGACTTCACGATTATGCACATCCACCATGCGGATTTTTATACCTTTTTTCCCGCGGAGATCTTCCTCGTAAGATTTCTCAATACCGCTGATGCCGATGTAATCTCCTGATTTATAGTAAGGGTCTTTATCGATGATCGACTGGTTGACCTCACCAACATATCCCAGCAGATGCGCACCCATCGGTTCAGGGTACTTGCGCAGGGTACGCGGCTGAACGAAGAAACCGGGGAAGCGGTACATCTTTTCTTCCAGGTATCCGTAAGTTTCTTTTGAGATCTGTTTCTCAAAAAGGCTGGGTTTAAAACGGCTGTAATCCCTGGCCTTTTTCATGCGCTGTACAAAACCTTCGCGGGAGATGTCGAGCAGGCGGCAAAACTCCAGGGTGTCGATGTCTTTCACCTGCCTGGGAAGTACCATCAGGTCATAAACCGCTTCATTGTATACGAGCAGTTTGCCGTTGCGGTCGTATATCAGACCGCGGGCCGGATACTGGGTAACATACCGCAACACATTGTTGTTGGCCGAAAGTTCGTAGCTGTCGTCAATGATCTGCAGGTAGAAAAGCCTGCCAAGAAATATGATTCCGGTTGCCACAAAAATGGCAATAACTGTCTGTTTTCGTGAAGCGAGGGATTTATTCGCCATCGGTAACGATCAAAGGCTTTGAATTCCCAACAAAGTTAAAGATTAACAGGGTTCGGAAAACAAAGGGAGGGCAGGGTAGCATGAAAAAACCCGGACAACAGTTTGGATCCTGTTGTCACGGGTTTTAAGGATTGCACCTTACGGCCTGAAACAGGCTTTTCCGCTTTGACCGGTTTTACATCTGTTCCTGTTCCGTGCGGCAGATGATTTCTTCCTGCAGTTCGGGGGTAAGGTCGTTGAAATAGTCGCTGTATCCGGCCACCCTGACAATCAGGTTGCTGAAAGCTTCGGGGTGTTGCCGGGCCTTACGCAGGGTGTCGGCCGAAACCACGTTGAACTGTATGTGGTGCCCGTCCATGCGGAAATAAGCCCTTACAAGCTGTCCAAGTTTTACAATGGCCGTTTCGTCCCTGAAAAAATCAGGTGAAAATTTCTGGTTCAGCAGGGTGCCGCCGGTCTTGATGTGATCAAATTTAACGGCTGATTTGATTACTGCGGACGGACCTTTGCGGTCGGCGCCCTGCACCGGCGAAATGCCTTCCGAAAGGGGCTTCCCGGCCAGGCGGCCATCCGGCAATGCCTTGATCTTGCTGCCAAAATATACATGACAGGTAGTCGGAAGCATCTCTACCCTGTAGGTGGCTCCCCTGGGACTTTTTCGCCCGTCAATCGCTTCAAAATATGCATCAAAAACCTCTTTTACATGCACATCAGCCAGGTCATCATCGTTCCCGTATTTCGGGGTTTCATACAGCAGCACGGCCAGTTCATCCTCATAACCTTCAAAGTTTACTGCCAGCATTTTCAACAGGTTTGTCATGGAGTATCGTTTGCGTCTGAACACCTGCTCATGAATGGCCGTCAGGCAATCGGTCATGGTACCCAGGCCAACGCCCTGTATGTAACTGGTATTATAACGCGCCCCGCCGGCATTGTAGTCGCGGCCATTGGCGATGCAGTCGTCGATGATGGATGAGAGAAACGGCGCCGGCATGTGCGTAGCCCAGATTTTTTCAATGAGGTTGCTACCGGCAATTTTGATGTCAATAAAGTGTTGCAACATTCGCCTGAAGGCGTTCAGGAATTCATCATAAGCAGAAAACAGCGCCGGATCGCCGGTTTGCGGGCCGGTTTGTTCACCGGTAAGGGGATCCTTGCCGTTGTTCAGGGTGAGCTCAAGGATTTTCGGCAGGTTAAAGTAACCGGTCAGGATATAGGCCTCGGTGCCGAAAGCCCCGGCTTCCACGCAACCTGAAGCGCCCCCGCGACGGGCATCTTCAGGGGCTTTCCCCTGTCTCATCAACTCCTGCACAATGGCATCGGTATTGAAAACCGAAGGTTGCCCGAATCCGGTTTTGATGATCCTGATTGCCCGGTGGATCAGGGCGTCGGGATTTTTCTTGCTCAGCTGAACCATGGAGCTGGGCTGCAACAGCCGCATCTCTTCAATTACATCCAGAATCAGGTAACTAAGTTCATTTACCGCATCTGAGCCGTCGGCCTTTACCCCGCCTACATTGATCAGGCAGAAATCTGTATAAGTGTTGCTCTCCTGCGCTGTGACTCCGACTTTAGGCGGTGCCGGATGGTTGTTGAACTTAATCCAGAAGGCCTGTAACAATTCGGTGGCACGTTCCTTAGTGAGTGTTCCCGCTGCCATTTCCTTGCTGTAAAAGGGCCAGAGGTGCTGGTCGAGGCGGCCGGGATTAAAGGAGTCCCAGGGATTAAGCTCGGTGATGACCCCCAGATGGATAAACCAGTAGTGCTGTAATGCCTCATGGAAAGTTTCGGGAGCATTGGCCGGTACTTTCCGGCAGATGGCTGCCATTTCGAGGAGCTCATCGCGGCGACCGGGATCTTTTTCTGCCGGGATCCGGGCTTCGATCAGCGATGCATAACGGCCGGCAAGAGCAACAAGGGCCTCGCATGCCAGCCGCATTCCCTGTAATTCTTCGGCTTTCGGCAGGGCTTCCATATCGTTCAGATAATCAAGCTTTTCAAGTGCCTGATCAATATCGGCCAGAAGGTCGTTCATGCCCTTGCAGAATACTTTTTCGCCGGCTACGGTATGACCCGGTGCCCGTTGTTCCATAAACTCGGTGAAAATCCCTGCCTGGAATGCCTGTTTCCAGGTATCCGGAAGTGCTTTAAACATGCGGTCACGCACGCAGCGGCCGGTCCAGAACGGGATCACCTCATCGCGGTAAAGTGCACGGGTTTCTTCATCCACTTTATAGGAAACCTTCGGCCTGGAATCCAGGATTTCAAGGTCCTGCAGCGAATGCACGCAAACTTCCGGATAAGTGGGTACGGCTTTTGGCGCCGGGCCTCTTTCCCCCGCAATCAGCTCTCCCTGTCCGAAATACAGAATTTTGTGCTGCATGATGTGCTTCAGCGCCATGCCCCGCTGCACGGGAACCGGGAGCGCAGCAACAAACGGCTGCCGGTAAAATGCTGTAACCAGCGCTGCACGCTCTCCGGAAATGCGGTTGACGGCATCAAGACTGTTTTGTCTCAGCAAACTGATTCTTTCGTTCATTTTTATATTTTTATCTGATTTAAAAGCTGTTAAATACCTTTTTCAGGTTATCCGCCGATACTGACTTCGAAACCGCGTTCCCTGAAAATTTTTGCTGCCTGTTCAACCTCCGCTGCTGATGGCGGCCGGATGTCTTTCATGCAATAGTTTATGCCGAGTTTTTCATATTTATGCGTAGCGATGTGGTGGTAGGGGAGCAGGTCCACATGGCCGGACCAGCCGGTTTCCAGGAGGTAGCCGGCCATGCTGATCAATGTATCTGCTGAATGGTTAAATCCCGGAATCAGCGGAATGCGCACAATCAGGGGAAAACCGGCTTCAATCGACGCACGCAGGTTCGTCAGTACCGGTCCGGAAGGAACTCCGGTAAATTGCTGATGGATGCCGGAATCACAATGTTTCAGATCGAAAAGTATAAGGTCGGCCCGGGCTGCAATCCGGATGAAAACATCCGGTGATGCGTAGCCGCAGGTGTCAAGGGCGGTATGGATGTGCTCCTGCTTCATCAGTTGCAGGCAGGCTTCGGTAAATTCCGGCTGCATCAGGGGCTCCCCGCCGGTAAAGGTAACGCCTCCTCCTGATTCTTCGAAAAAAATGCGGCTTTTAAGGACCTCTTCAGCCATTTCGGCCGGTGTCATTGATTTACCAATGGTTTCGGTAAGGCGGATGGTTTTGACTCCGGCCTTCCTTTCACGGTAAACCTGCACAGGTTCCGGCTCCAGCCCTTCGGGGTTGTGGCACCAGCGGCATCTCAGCGGACAGCCTTTCAGAAAAACTGCCGTGCGGATGCCCGGACCATCATGAACGGAATAATGCCTGATATCAAATACACAGCCTTTCATGACAATGCAGGATTATTATAAAATGGAAAGAAAAGGGAAACTCCCGGGTTTTCCGGGGAAAGCGAACGGATAAACAGCTAGCACAGCCAGCACTCATAAAGCCCGCGGCCAAAACAATGATAAAGGCTGATGTAGGATTTAATGCCTTTCATTTTCCGAGAATCAGTGGTACAAAGATAACTCAAAAACCTGAAATCCGGTAGATTAACTTCCTGTGGGGATTAATTTGGAATGATTTTAAAGAGGCTTCCATCTGTACGACCTGTTCCGTATTGAATGCTGTTTATTTAAACTGACCTGTGATTCTGTCCGGTCGTGACTTGTTTATGCCTGAAGAAGTCACTGAAGGTTCACTCATCTGACGAGAAAAACCCGGAAAATTTGTGCGGTTCTGATCGCTTCAGAAAACCGGAGAAAATTCCTGCTGGCCCGGATTGCCAGCAGCAGGCAGGGCATGAATTTTCAGCAGAGCATAAGGGATACGGAATCTTTATTAAAAATGAGGTTGCCGGATTTAAGCCGGTTCTCCGGTGATTTGAATGCGTTTTTCAGAAAAAAGCCGGCTTTTCACACAAAAGAGGATGGTTATTTAAAATATTGCCATAGATTTACCAAAACTATCATTATGGCAAATAATACACGCGTTCCATTAATGGTTTACCTGCTTGCCTTATTGCTGGTATTTACCGGGATCGGAGGAATCTACGGCGGATATTCACTGGTTACCGCACCCGATGGGAGTAAGATGATGATGAGTACTGAAATTCTATCAAACAGCCCTTTCCACACCTTTTTAATACCTGGAATTATATTACTGTTATTCAATGGATTGCTTCCGCTGCTGATTGCCTGGGGGCTGTTTGTCAGACCGCCCTGGCAATGGCCGGAACTGTTTAACCTGTACCATAAGCAACACTGGTGCTGGACATTCTCCCTGTACTATGGCTTTATCCTGATTATATGGATCAATGTGCAGATCATTATGCTCAGTTACTCATCGCTGTTGCAGCCGGTTTTTGCGCTCACCGGTGCGCTGATTTCAATTCTGACCCTTTTCCCATCGGTATTTCATTACTATCGTAAACATTTATAAGGATCAGTGCCTGAATATCCGGCAGCATTACCCGCGGAGGTTAATCTGCTCCAGACCTGCCACATCGTTCAGCCGTATATCCTTATCCTCCAGGCTGATCAGCCCTTCTTTTTCAAATGTTTTCAGCAGTTTAACCGTGCTTTCTGTTGAGAGCCCCGCAAAATCGGCGATGTCTTTACGGCTCAGGTAAGGGAATACCTCAGCTTTCACCTGTTCATTCCACAGGTAAAGCAGCGCTCCGGCAAGCCGGCCGTTCATCTGCTTGTACATCAGGTCACGGATAGAGTTATACAGTTTGCTGTTTTGCTCGCAGTAGCGGTTAATGATATTGTAGGCAAAGGCTCCGTTGGCTTTGATCAGACTGGTGACAGCCTCTTTCTCTATCAGGCAGGCAGTGGTTTCGCGCAGGGCAACTACCGAATACTGGTATGTATGGTTATTGAAAGCCACCGAAAGTCCCACAAATTCACCGCCTTTCAACAGCCTCAGGTTAAAATTGCGGGTTGCATCTCCTTCTACATACTGCTTTGCGAGACCATCCATAATGAACAGCACACTCGAAGCGAACGCGCCCTGTTTGGTCAGGTTTTCCCCTTTGCGGAAGATCACCCGTGTCTTGCTGTTGCGGGCAAGATCAATCTCCTCGGGCAGCAGGTTGCGAAAGCAGGGAGCGTCAATATTTCCGAGCGAACAATCGTCGGGAGGGATGAAAGTCTTCATTGCAGCGTTGGTTATTCCACGCAAAGATAAGATTTTGCGGGGAGCTTATGGTTCCGTCGTAAAATTGGAATCACGCGGATTACTTCCGTTTCTGCATGAAAAGATATTCGGCGAGGATAATCAGGATAATGGTAAAGGTGCTGCCGGCCAAAACCCTGATCAACACATAACCGATCTCTGCCAGGCGGAATGCTTCAAGCAGGAAAAGCAACAATTGATGTGCAACAACCAGCATAAGGGTATAGGCAAAAAACCAGCGGAAGCCCATATCGGCGATGCCCGGTTTCAGGTTTCCTTCATACTCGGCCGGTGCCCCGGCCATACGGATCACCCAGGGTCTCAGGAATGCCATAAATACTGAAGCCGCGGCGTGCAGACCGGTGGAATTGCTGAAGCTGTCAACGCTGAATCCGATCAGGAATGCGGAGATCAGCAGCGCCCAGCCGGGTATCTCGAAAGGAAGCAGCAGGATAAACAGCACATACAGCGACGGGTTGATGTATCCGCCCAGGTTGATGTGATCAAGGATCAGCACCTGCACTGCGATCAGTACAAAAAACCTGAGGATATCCTTACCGTATGCCTTATTCATTGATGATGTTTTTACGCAGTTCCAGCTGTTCCAGCTCGGACAGGTTTTTTACAATATATACCTGCCTCAGGCTGTTCAGGTCGGCTGAAAAACGGAAATGTATGGTGTAAAAATGATCGCCGGTTTCCACTTCAATTTCTTCGACTGTACCCATCATAATTCCTTCCGGGAATATATGGCTGTAACCGCTGGTGGTGATGGTGTCGCCCTTGTTGACCTTCACGTGTGCAGGGATGTCGAGCAGGGTTCCCGTAACCGGATTTCCGCCTTCCCACACAACGGTGCCCATCTGGTTCAGCCTGTCGATGCGGGCGCTTACCTTGGAATGCTTATTCAGCAGCGACATCACCCAGCTGAAGTTTTCAGAAACACTGACCACCGTGCCTACTACTCCCTGCGGGTTGATGACCGCCATATCGCGTTCGATGCCATGCCGTCTGCCCTTGTTCAGCATAATATAGTTATCACGACGGTTGGTCGAATTGCTGATAACGTTGGCTGTCGTGAAGATGTACTGCTGGTTATAGGCAGTGTCGGTGATTTTATAGGTAATCGTATCAGAAGTAAGCTGTTCCCGGGTGAGAATCTGGTGCAGCCTGGCATTTTCTTCTGCCAGTCTCTGGTTTTCCTGCTTCAGGGAAAAATAGGAAGTAATACCCGACCATGTTGTAAAAATACCCCCTGTAACCCGGTCGGTGGCATTGGAAAGCACCGAACGCTGGTAAAAACTCTTGTTGGCAATCAGGACTATTGACACCACTTCCAGTAAAAGGAACAGGAAAAAGAAGTTGTATTTCCAGATGAATGCCAGAATATGTCGCATAGTTTTTCCTCAGGCTGCTGCATCCTGATCAGGATTTGTTATTTGATCAGGAAGGTGAACTTATTGAAGTTCTTAAGCGCTATACCTGTGCCCCTGGCGACAGCCCTGAGCGGGTCTTCAGCCACATGCACAGGCAGCTTGGTTTTCAGGTGCAGTCGTTTGTCGAGGCCGCGGAGCATTGATCCTCCTCCTGCAAGGTAGATACCGGTGCGGTAGATATCGGCCGAAAGCTCCGGAGGTGTCATTTCCAGGGCATTAAGCACAGCGGCTTCTATTTTTGAGATGGATTTATCAAGGCAATGGGCAATTTCGGAATAATTTACATAAATCTCCTTTGGAATACCGGTCAGCATATCCCTGCCATGTACCGGATAGTCGGGAGGAGGGTTGTCAATTTCGGTCATGGCTGCGCCCACATTGATCTTGATGGCTTCTGCAGTGCGCTCGCCGATGTTGATGTTGTGCTGCTTGCGCATGTATTCCTCAATGTCGTTGTTGAAGTCATCACCGGCAATACGGATTGACTTGTTGTTAACAATTCCGCCCAGGGCGATCACGGCGATTTCGCTTGTACCTCCGCCTATGTCGATGATCATATTTCCGGTTGGCTCCAACACGTCGATCCCGATCCCGATAGCGGCTGCCATCGGCTCATGGATCAGGCGGACTTCCTTGGCTCCGGCCTGCTCGGCTGAATCCTTCACGGCGCGCTCTTCCACCTCGGTGATACCCGAAGGGATACAGATAACCATTTTCAGGGCAGGCGGGAAGAGGCTGCGGGTAGGGCCGGTCATCTTGATCAGTTCCCTGATCATATACTCAGCCGACTGAAAGTCAGCGATGACCCCGTCGCGCAGGGGACGAATCGTCTTGATGTTTTCGTGGGTCTTTCCGTGCATCATCATGGCGCGTTTACCCACCGCAATGATTTTTCCGGTGTTGCGCTCAATGGCAATAATGGAAGGCTCATCAACCACCACCTTGTCGTTGTAAATTATTATCGTGTTGGCCGTTCCGAGATCCATCGCGATCTCCTTGGTCATAAAAGAGAAAAGTCCCATTATCTGAATATCTTTATTATCAGTGCTTAAAATGCCTGATGCCGGTGAATGCCATGCTCAGGCCGTGTTGGTTGCAATAGTTCACGCTGTCTTCGTCCCTTACCGATCCCCCGGGCTGAATCACCGCGGTGATCCCGGCCTTGTGGGCCAGTTCCACCGAATCGGCAAACGGGAAAAAGGCATCAGATGCCATCACAGCCCCTTGCAGATCGAATCCGAAAGCGCCTGCCTTTTCAATGGCATGTTTCAGCGCATCCACCCTTGAAGTCTGCCCGGCGCCGCTGCCCAGCATCTGCCCGTTCTTCGCCAGAACAATTGCATTTGATTTGCTGTGCTTTACCACAATATTTGCGAACAGCAGGTCTGCTACTTCAGCCGTCGATGGAGCCTTGTCCGTAACTATCCTGAGCCCGTCAGGGGTTTCCGACTTAGTGTCTTTATCCTGCTGCAATACGCCGTTTAAAAGGCTTCTGAACTGTTTGCCCTGAAAATCAAACGATTTAGCCTGCAAAATTACTCTATTTTTCTTTGTTTGCAGAAGCTCCAGCGCATTTTTTTCGTACCCGGGCGCAAGGATAATTTCAAAAAATAATTTGTTGATTTCCGATGCGGTTGCTTCATCTACCACAGCGTTGGTTATCAGCACTCCACCGTAAGCAGATACAGGATCGCCCGCCAGGGCTGCGGTCCAGGCATCAACAAGGCGTTCGCGCGAAGCTATGCCGCAGGCGTTGTTGTGCTTTATGATGGCAAAAGTTGTTGTGCTGAATTCGCTGATCAGCGCGATGGCTGCGTCAAGGTCAAGCAGGTTATTATACGAGAGCTCTTTGCCATGTAACTGGGTGAATACCTCGTCGAGCCTGCCGAAAAACTCACCCTGCTGATGCGGGTTTTCACCATACCGCAGGATGTGTGCATTGCCATTGCTCTGACGGAATTCGCGGTATCCTGTCAGGCCGGAGAAATACCCGAAAATGGCCGAATCATAATGCGACGACATGGCAAAAGCGTAAGCGGCAAAGCGCAGGCGCTCTTCTTCCGAAACGAAGCAGGCGTCAGTACTTAGTATCTCAAGCAATTCAGCGTAATGTTTTGCATCGGGAACGATCAGCACATCCCGGTAGTTTTTGGCGCCGGCACGGATCAGGGAGATCCCGCCGATATCAATCTTTTCGATAATTTCCTGATGCCCGGCCCCTGAAGCCACCGTTTTTTCGAAAGGGTAGAGATCCACAATCACCAGGTCGAAGGGCGGAATGCCGTATTGCTC
The DNA here is from genome assembly GCA_964503805.1 of uncultured Lentimicrobium sp. Taxonomy (GTDB): domain Bacteria; phylum Bacteroidota; class Bacteroidia; order Bacteroidales; family Lentimicrobiaceae; genus Lentimicrobium. The sequence continues at coordinate 30,797 of CAZDBX010000013.1, forward strand.
CATTTCTGACTGGTCAGTAATGTTGTCGCGGCGGCCCAGAATACCTCCGAATACCTTTGGGTGAAGCGTCTTTACCCTTCCTCCGAGAATGGAGGGATAATCGGTGAGCGATTCTACTGTTTGCACAGGAATGCCCAGCGATTCAATAAACTGATGGGTACCCCCGGTTGAATATATGGCAACACCGCTATGATTCAATAACTTCACGACCGGTTCAAGGCCGTCTTTATGATACACCGATATCAGGGCCGACCTGATCTGTTTTTTTTCGCTCATATTTTGTTCTCCCTGATGGAAGCGGTAGGATTACTAAATGGGATCAATTACAACGAAGTGTAATTGTCAGTAATACAAAGTAATACCGGAAAAGCATCTTGCTTTTAACGGCTGTGCAAGTTTATTAAAAATCGGCTGAGTTTGCAAGGATGAAATCGGTCAGTTGAAAAGATTTACACAATAAAACATTTAACTTGCCCGGATACCCGATAATGGCCGTAAGGATTGATCTGTCAGGTGTTGCACTTCCCATTCCGGAATTGGTCAGGGTATAGAATCACTTGTTTGTTATTGGTTAACAGGTAGAATCTTCGGCAATTTTTCCTGTCATATAGTTTGTGGCTATCACTTTTATCTCAGA
>CAZDBX010000014.1:0-30251 GCA_964503805.1 uncultured Lentimicrobium sp.
CTACAAGGGAGCCTTCTATGACGATCCCCGCCCGAAAAGCTATGACTTTTCACCACACAACTTCGTAGGCAACTGGGATACACCTATGCTGGTTGTACATGGCGGGTATGACTTCCGGATTCCATACACACAGGGTATGCAGGCTTTCAATGCCAACCAGTTGAAGGGCATTCCCAGCCGTTTTCTGTTCTTCCCCAACGAAACACACTTTGTGCTTAAACCGCAGAATTCAATCCTGTGGCAAAGGGAGTTCTTCAAATGGCTCGATACTTACCTGAAGTGACGGTCGCTGACTTTAATGTAAACTGAGTAAAGCTACACATGGCCGGAGATCTGCAAGGAACCCGGCCATGTTCAGTAAATCCGGAAATATACACCGGTCATGCAAACAATCAGCGATTAATCCTTAACTTCATTTCACCGCGGGACTAAACCAAAAGCCAGGGCTAACCCACCGGGAAACCTGTTTTTACGACTTATTTCCGGCCTCACTTTGAAAATTCCTGATGCAATTTAACCAACCCGTTATGAAACCCAGTCACACATATCACAGATTTCCGCTATCGCGCATTGCCACTTTCGATGTAATGTCGGCAGGTAAAAAAAAGCACCATATCAGTGCCCTGCTTGAGTTTGATGTAAGTGAAGGCCGGAAAAAACTCAGGGAAGCAAAAAGAGCGGGCAAAACTGTTTCGTTTAATGCATGGATACTCAAATCGATCGGAAACACCCTTGCAAAACACGGCAAAGCGGCTTCATTTATAGCCGGCAGGCGCAGGGTTATAATTTTTGATGACATCAACATTTCAATGCTTGTGGAAAAAGTTATTGACGGTGAGAAAGTCCCCATTCCCTTACTGATCAAAGAAGTAAACAGGAAATCTATCCCTGAAATAACACGGGAGATTGAAAATGCCAGAAATCAGAAGATTTCAGCAAATAATATGTTGCTTCACCGCAGGCAAACCATAGCCGAAACAATCTATTATTTCTTACCCGGATTCATGCGGCGATTGATATGGCAGTATATCCTGAAACACCCCAAAACCGCTTTTGGCAAAATGGGCAATGTTTCAGTGACCTCCCTTGGAATGATGGGAAAAATCAATGGATGGTTTATTCCCATTTCGGTTCATCCGGTAACCTTTGGCATTGGCTCGGTAATTCAGAAAGCTTTAGTTTTAAATAATGAAGTGGTTATCCGCGACATACTTAATGTTACTGTTTTGCTTGATCACGATGTGATTGACGGCGGCCATATGGTCAGGTTCATAAATGACCTGACTAAATCGGTTGAGCAGGCCGATGCGCTCGGTAGTACCTAAACGGATGCAATATCTGAAAAGGATTTCACAGTTGAAATCATTTATAGAACCGGGCTATTCCGGCAGCTTACACAGAGATTTCCATAGAAATTAAACTTTAATTTGATAATCTTTGTTATATATTTCAATCTGTCATGTTTATGCATAAAAGAATCATTAAATCCGCTTTAGTACTTTTTTTATTCATTGTTCTCGGTTTCTCTGCCTGTATGCAGACCCGGAAGGCTGTGAATACAGATAATTTCCCATTGCAGGAAGAGCGCTTTAAAAGCCTGGAATATGACCACCGGAATCTGGGATATATGCACCTGCACCGGAACGACACCTTCCCCACCCTGTTTTTTCTGCACGGATCGCCCAGTGATATGAGCGTCTACAATACCTATTATCAGGATTCAAGTCTTGCCGGCTGGGCGAATATCATTGCGGCCGACAGACCCGGCTACGGCAAGTCGGATGCAGGGAACTCAGAAGTTTCGGTGCGGCGTCAGGCCAGGGCGATGTGGAAAATACTCGAAAAAGAAGGATATCCTTCTCCCCTGTATATTATCGGATCTTCTTACGGCGGAACGGTTGCCGCCAAGATGGCCATGCAAAAACCCGGAAAGGTCGACGGGCTGGTGCTGGTATCCGCTTCGCTGGCACCGGGAATGGAAACCACCTATGATATCAGCTATGTTATCAGACACAGCATATTCCGCCGTATATTGCCGGATAAAATCATGGTTGCCAATGATGAAAAACTGTCGCATTATGAGTCGCTTGCCGAGATGCTGCCCCTCTGGCCTGAAATAAAGGCTCCTGTGATCATGTTCCAGGGAACCAGGGACAGACTGATTTTACCCGAAAATGTGAAATTTGCCCGTGAAAAACTGATCAACTCTCCTTATGTGGAATATCATATGCTTGAGAATGAAAGGCATTTTCTTCAGCTTAAATACAAAGACCTGATACTTGAAAGACTCAGGCTGCTGGCTGGTAAAAAGCAGCGCTCAAAAGGCAATCTGGCAGGTTTCAGCGAAAACTGATTAAAACCGGTTGCACAAAAGCATACAGTCCGGAGCTCAGCTTCCGGTATATTTTCCAAAAAACATGACAGCCTCCCGGTGAATTGCTAACGCCTGACTTGCCTGGCAATCCGGATTTGCTCTCATTATGTTTCCTGAGAAAACGCTTAAATCCTTTTTGATTTTTTTTTGTTTAACCTAAGATAGACAATCAATCAACATGCACAATTTGTTAAAACATCCTTTTATGAAAATATATGCTTTACTGTTCCTGACCTTCATTCCAGGCTTTCTAATGGCTCAGGCTGATCAATCGAAAACAGCAATCACCACCACCGAACTGGCTCCGGGCATTTACCGCTTTTTTGTCGACAACCGCGTTTCAGTAGCTTTACAGACCGGACCCGATGGATTACTGCTTATAGATGCCGCTTACGACAGAACAGCAGCCGATGTAAAAGAAGCCATAAAAAAATTATCAGACAAGGAAATCCGCTTTCTGATCAATACCCATCTGCACGGCGATCATACGGGTGGTAACGCCATTCTGGGGAATGGAGCGCACATCATCGCGCACCCTACCGTTAAAGATTACCTGAGTAAGGATCAGGTCAGGGGTGAAACGACCTTGCCGGCACCTCCGGTCCACGCCCGGCCCGATATCACTTTAAAAGGCACCATGACGCTTGATTTCAATAAAGAAACCATTGAAATCACACATCTTCCCGGTGGACACACCGAAGGAGATCTGCTGGTTTACTTCCCGACAGCAGGGGTATTGATAGTCGGAGATCTGCTTTTCGCCGGCTACTTTCCATATGTAGATGTTTCCAATGGTGGAAACCCATTGACATACCTGAAGAATGTCGACTGGATCCTCAGCAATTTTCCTGACAACACAACTTTTTCGGGCGGACATGGCCCTGTTTTCTCTAAAGCTGAATACAAAAACTGGCTCTACAACCTTACTGAGACAGTGGAAGTATTGCGAAAAGCCAAATCACAGGGAATGAATGGCGAACAGATGAAATCGGCCAAACTGCTAAGCAAATGGGCATCGTTCGGGTCTTTCTTCATTACCGAAGACCGCTGGATTGATACGCTCTTTCCTTTTCTTTAAAACCCGGAAGCACTCGCGGCTACTACAGGACAATGGCCTGTATAAAATTGAAACCATCATCCGTACAGAAAAGTTGATGGCAATAAAATAAATCCGGATTACCCTCCATACATCAGCAGGAAGCCCTCCCGGACTTCCTGCTGATGAACACGGGACAAATACATTATCTTTGACACTGCCCCGGAGAATAGAAGTCTGCTTTTGAACTGTTCCAAAAATCTGATTACCTTTGGGATTAATTGTCTGTGCCGGTCAAAACACAGATAGATTTTAATAAAAGAGCATAATTCAATCCTGTAAACGCCTTATGGCTAAAACCAGATAAAGGCCCGGGACTGATCAGACAAACAGGATTGCCCGATAATCCTGACTCAGATTGAAAGAACTAATTGTTTCCCGGTTTAAAAAAGCATTGCCAATGAAAAGCATCACCACCAAACAGATCATCAACATCAGCCTGATCATCCTCCTGCTGATCTTCACCTTTCAGAACCTGGCAAATGTCCAAGTAAAACTGCTGTTTTTCGGCTTTGAATTGCCGCTGGTTATCCTGATCATCATTGTATTCTTTATGGGTTATTTCACGGCCCGGGTTTTTAATCGCAAAAAGGATAAGACGCCGGAAGCGTAAACTTCCGGATTTCACGCGAATGCATCTGATTCTGGCACAACTTTTGGTGCTTTAATACTTGTATTCAGCTTATTGCCAGAACATTAAAATTGAAGCACCATGAAAAAGTCAGTGTTTCTCTTCCTGCTTGTATTGGCAGGTTGGGCATGTTCGCAACAGAAAGAAATTACGGGCCGGCAGCCGGAATCCGGCAAAGTCGCCATCGACAGTTCCGGGTATGATATTACCATAATAGATCCGGATTTTGAGCGCTGGTATAATATGCAGCTCTCCCCTTCACTTGACCGGAGTAATGAATACTACCGGGCATTGAATAACATCGGCGTAAACAACTGGAACGACTACTTCATGCGTGGCCGGTACAACCGTATTATCGGATCCTATATAAACTGGAATCCCACCATTGATTACGGCATTGAAATTAACCGTAAGTTATACTGGTATTTCAAGTATTACGAAGAAACATTCAGGCTCAGGTTATTGCGTTAACTCTTCTCCCCTGAGTAATCCGGGAGATGGCGGGATATATTCCTGATTACTTCTTCCGCATCGGGCCGGCACCATACCACCTCTTTATCTCTGCGGAACCAGGTTAGCTGACGGCGGGCATACCGACGGGTATTGGTTTTAATTTTCTCAAAAGCATCTTCGAGGGAACATAGCCCATCGAAATACTGAAATAACTCTTTGTATCCGACCGTATTCAGGGCATTTAATGCCCGTTCCGCATAAAAATGCCGGGCCTCCTCCAGAAGTCCGGATACCATCATTGCATCCACCCGGGCATTAATCCGGTTATGCAACTCCTGACGGGGAAGATCCAGGCAGATTTTAACGGTACTGAAAGGACGATCTGCAAGGTCGCGCTTTCTGAATGAAGAGAATGGCTTCCCTGTTGTAAGGCTGACCTCCAGCGCCCTCAGGATTCTGTTGGGATTGGCAGGGTCAACCTGTTCGTAATAAACCGGATCAGACTGACGCAGCAGCGCCCTGAGCGCAGGCAATCCTTCCGTTTCGAACTTTTCGCGCAGGTCCGCCCTGATCTGCGGATCACTGTCAGGCAACTCATCAAAACCATCGCAAACAGCCTGAATATACAAACCTGAGCCACCGGTAAGGACCACAAACCTGTTCTCCAGAAATAGGCGCTGCAACAATTCCAGCGATTCTTTTTCATAACGCGAAACATCATAGGAATCTTTAACGGAGAGATGGCCTACGAAATGATGCTTAACCGCCGATAGTTGTTCCGCTGACGGGGCCGCCGTACCTATTTTCAGCTCACGATAGAACTGCCGGGAATCCGCCGAAACAATCTCACAGCCAAAATGACGTGCGACTGCAATGGCCACATCCGTTTTGCCAACTGCTGTGGGGCCGGCAATTACAATCAGACAGGAAGGCGGGAAAACAGGCATCAGTTAAAATCGATATCCTGACCAAAAGTGGGTTCCGGAAGATCTTCATCCTCATTGTCAAGGATATCGTCGAATTCACTCAGAAGGGCAATCTCATCTTCGCCATCGGCTTCAAGCGGCGGAATGGGCGCTACCGCAGAAATAAATTTACCTGTACTTTTCACACATGCAGGATATTCCAATGATTTGTCCGCATCGAGAATCCGCATCAGTTCTATATAAAAGGTTTTAGGATTCAGGAAGTCATATTCATATAACAACCGCTGGTGCGGATCATCAATAATATCCTTAATACGTACCTTATCCATTTCGGCAATAGGGATACGTCCGGGCTTAGGCCCCCTGCGTTCGTCTTCATATTCTTCCTCATGCTGAGGATTGGCATCATCATGCATGTTTATCAGCGTGATTTCTTTCTTTTTCCTCCAGTTGCGGTCACAAACAAAGAACGATGCCAGTTCATTACCGCTGAGTTCCACCGATTGCTTGATAATCTGATGAAAGTCGGCAAAAGACTGTGACGCGAGTATATCGAAGTCCCTGAGGAAGTCTTCCTGATCTTCGTGAAGCATTCTGAACCTATAGGCGTGCATTATTTCAGAATTTAAATTGTGTGTTGTTTACCGATGTTAAAATTAATTGATTGAAACAAAAAATCCAAATTTCAGGCATTATCTTTTGCAGGAATTAAACCATGACGTTTACCCTCCTCAAGCATAAAAGCATAAGCTTTTTCGCGGTCATTTTCAAGCGCGCCATCGAGTATAGCTTCCCTAATGGCATTTTTTATCAGTCCAACCTCTCTGCCGGGGCTTAAATTGAAAGCTTTCATGATCATTTCTCCTGAAACCGGTGGTTGCCAGTTGCGCAAGCGGTCCTTTTCTTCAATTTCACGCAGTTTTTCCCTTACAATTGCAAAGTTCCTGAGGTAACGTTGTACCTTTTCCCTGTTTTTAGAAGTGATATCGGCTTCGCAGAGGGTCATCAGATCATCGATATCGTCACCGGCTTCAAAAAGCAGTCTTCTCACTGCCGAATCGGTAACTTCCTCCTCTGTCAGTCCGATAGGTCTCAGATGCAGTGCTACCAGTTTCTGCACATATTTCATCTTTTCATTCAACGGAAGCCTGAGTTGCCGGAATATCTGGGGAACCATCCGTGCCCCCCTGGCATCGTGCCCATGAAATGTCCATCCCTGCTCAGGCACAAAACGACGTGTGGGCGGTTTTCCGATATCATGAAGCAATGCCGCCCAACGCAGCCAAAGGTTATCGGTATTGGGTGCTATGCGGTCGAGCACTTCCAGGGTATGATAAAAATTATCCTTATGGCCCTTACCATCAACGGTTTCAGCGCCCTTCAATGCAACAAACTGCGGAAAAATCAGGGTCAGCAAGCCGCATTCATCCAATAAACGAAATCCATCTGACGGCTTTGCAGTCATGATGATTTTATTCAGTTCTTCGCTGATGCGCTCACCTGAGATAATGGAAATACGCTCCCTGTTTTCTGATATGGCATTAAACGTTTCAGGATGGATGGTAAATCTCAGTTGGGCGGCAAATCGGATGGCCCGCATCATGCGCAACGGATCATCCGAAAATGTAATGCCCGGCTCAAGCGGGGTGCGTATAATCCCTGCTTCCAGATCGGCCAGACCGTTAAACGGATCTATCAACTCCCCGTAATTCTCAGGATTCAGGCTGATCGCCAGGGCATTTATGGTAAAATCGCGCCTTCGCTGATCGTCTTCGAGCGTTCCTGGCAGCACATCCGGTTTTCGTGAATCAGGGTGATAGGATTCCCTGCGGGCTCCCACAAACTCGAGTTGCATCTCATCAAGATGGAACATGGCTGTTCCGAAATTCCTGAAAACGCTTACCGGATGATGCCCCCTGAATGCATGGGCAACTTTGCCGGCCAGCGCTATGCCATCGCCAACCGTAACAAAATCAATGTCTTTTGAAGCTCTTTTAAGAAATATATCCCTGACATACCCGCCGATTACATAGGCAGGCATACCCAATTCAGCGGCAGCGCTGGCAACGGCTTTAAAAACAGGATGCTCAAGGTAAGATGACAGGTTCATTTCAGGAATTTATCCGGCTTCAGCCCGCAAATTTACGAAAGTATCCCAAATTATTAGGCCAGGCGAAGCTTTGGCCATACCTGTATAGATACAACTCATAATAATCAGGGAGCTTCATCTTCAGGTCGGCCAATATCTGAAAATATCAGTTTACCGTGTTGAACCTTGAGTATAATTATAATAGCAACAGTCAGTAAGTTAAAATCCGGTATAATCCTGAATCAACCTGCCCTGAAAACAGGTCTTAAAAAACATCATACAAATGCAGATTACTTCATATTTAAACAGAAATTCAGGTTAAAATAATTTTTTTGTATTTCTTGTCAGTTAATTTTTGTTCCATACTTTTGACACGTTGATCGGAACCAAATCACAACTTAATATTATCAGAAATGGCAAAAAGAACTATTGTAACATTGCCCGGTGATGGCATTGGAAAAGTTGTACTTGAGGAAACCATCCGTGTGCTGGATGCAGCAGGGTTTGAGGCAGACTATGTTCATGGTGACATAGGCTGGGAATTCTGGTGCAAAGAAGGCAATCCCCTGCCCGACCGCACCATTGAGCTTCTGAAAAAGCACAAAATTGCCCTCTTCGGAGCCATCACCTCAAAACCCAAGGACAAGGCTGCGGCAGAACTCGCACCTGAGCTCCAGGGCAAAGGTTTTACTTATTACAGTCCGATCGTCAGCATGCGCCAGAAGTTCGACCTTGATATCTGCATGCGCCCCTGCCAGACGTTGCCGGGGAATCCGCTCAACTTTATCCGCCGCGGCAAGGATGGCAATCCGGAAGAACCGGTGGTGGATGTAATGATTTTCCGTCAGAATACCGAAGGGCTTTACGGAGGAGTTGAATGGACCAATCCGGGCGACCAGGTATATGACGCGTTGATGACCCACCCGAAATTCAAAGATAATTTTGCCTGGTGTCCCCGTCCCGAGCTGGCAGTATCCACCCGCATCTTCACAAAAAAATATACTTCACGTATTGTGAAGGCGGCTTTTGAATATGCCAAAAAACGTGGCTTTGATAAGATTACCGTGTGCGAAAAGCCAAACGTAATCCGCGAGACCTCGGGCATGATGCTGAAGATCGCCCAGGAGATGAGCAAAGCCGAATACCCCGGTATCAGGGTGGAAGATGTGAACATCGATGCCATGATGATGTGGCTTACCAAGAATCCTGAGAATTATAACGTGATTGTTGCCGGTAATATGTTCGGCGATATAGTATCCGATGCCTTTGCAGGTCTGATCGGAGGTCTTGGGTTCGCTACCAGCGCCCAGTTCAATCCCGAAAACGGAATAGGCGTATTTGAGCCAACCCATGGTTCCGCGCCTAAATATGCCGATTACGAAACCAGCATTGTTAACCCGGTTGCCATGATACTTTCGGCCGTGATGATGCTTGAGCACCTGAACGAAGATGAAACGGCCGGCCGCATACGTAAAGCCGTGATGGAAGTCGTTGCCGAGGGAAAAGTGAGGGCCTACGATATGCTGAAACTCCGCGGAACGCCGGAGGTTGTTAATCAGGGGGCCGCTTCAACCCGTCAGATGGCCGACGCTATCATTGCAAAACTGAAGTAAACGACGTCTGAAATAAATTCACCAATACTCCCCTTTGTTTTATAAAGGCAAAGGGGAGTTTATTCATCCAAAAAATAAACAGCTATGACCCCTGAGATCAAACCTGAATTCATCAGACAGGCGCAAGAACTTTGGCCCGAACTGGAATGGATTAATGATGCCGCTCTGCGCGAAACCACCACCAACACCTGGGCGCTGGCGCTTCAGAAAAGTGTGCTTACCCCGGCTGATCTGAACAGCATTCCATTCACCCTGCTCGCCGGTCCAGACCTTAAGGTTACCTTTATGGATCACAAGCGTGCGGTGGTTCATATCGCAAAAGACTGCGGAAACCAGATGAACCTTTTCTTCAGCAATGACCTGCCGGTAAATATGGATGTGCTGATCGCAGGCGCCATCCTGGCTGACGTGGGAAAACTGCTTGAGTACGAATTGAAAGACGGGAAATCGGTTCAGGGCAGTTATGGAAAATACCTCCGCCATCCATTTTCAGGCGTTTCACTTGCCGAAATGTGCGGCGTGCCGGCAGAAGTTTGTCATATCATAGCCACCCATGCCGGCGAAGGAAACATGGTAAAACGTTCCGTGGAAGCTTATGTGGTTCATCATGCCGATTTTATGACTTTCGAACCATTCCGCGAACGATTAAAAATCTGATAAACAATAAGCATCATGACGATTATTGAAAAAATTCTGGCCAGTCATTCGAACCAGGAAACCGTAAAACCGGGAGATATCATTGACGTGTTTATCGATACCCGTGCTGCACGTGACTTCGGCGGCGCCAATGTGGTAAAGAACCTGCTTGACAACGGCCTTTCCATTGCAGATCCAAAGCATACAGTTTTTACTTTCGATTGTAACCCGGGTGGTTCCGACCAGAAATATGCTGCCAATCAGCAGTTCTGCCGCATATATGCCCGGCAGAACGGTATCCCTGTGTATGATGTGGACGCAGGAATAGGCACCCATCTTGCAATTGACAAGGGATTGGCCTATCCGGGATCTACTTTTGTGTCAACCGACTCACATGCGAACATTATGGGGGCCATCGGCGCTTTCGGTCAAGGCATGGGCGATCAGGACATTGCCGCTGCCTGGGCCAAAGGTGCGGTTTGGTTTAAAGTTCCTGAATCGGTAAAACTTAACCTGAACGGGAAACTCCCCGCCAATGTCACTGCAAAGGATATTGTGCTGAACCTCCTGTCCGTCTTCGGGGCAAACAAGCTCCTGGGATACAGTGTGGAAGTTTATGGGGACGCCGTTGAAGCCTTGACCCTCGATGAAAGGATTACTATTTCGTCCATGGCTACCGAAATGGGCGCCATCATTATCCTTTTTACCCCAAACGGGCGTGTGCTGGATGAGCTGCAGAAACTTACCGGCAAGCGCTACACCCCGGTTATCGCCGACAATAATGCTGCTTATTCCAAAACATTTGATATCGACATCAGCAATTTTGTACCTATGGTGGCCAATCCCGGCCATCCGCACGATAATTCACCACTGGAGTCGGTAATGAAAAAGAAAATCGATTCAGCATTTATCGGAAGCTGCACCAACGGACGTATTGAAGATCTCAGGATTACCGCGGAAATCCTCAGAAACCGCAAAGTAGCACCCGGGGTTGTCCTTAAAATTGTCCCTTCAACCGACGAGATCTGGCAGCAAGCGCTGAATGAAGGATTGATCAAAATCTTTAAAGATGCCGGAGCGCTGGTTTCAAACGCCGGCTGTGCAGGCTGCGCAGCAGGACAGGTCGGGCAGAACGGACCGGAAGAGGTAACGATCAGTACCGGAAACCGGAATTTTGCGGGCAAGCAGGGCAAAGGTTACGTATATCTTGCTTCCCCGGCAACAGTGGCTGCATCTGCTGTGGCAGGTTACATCACCGATCCCCTGAATATCCCGGATCAGCCGGCCATATTCACAAAAATGGAAAACGCTACACAAACAGCTGTTAAAGAAAAAGCAGCCCCTGTTGAGGTGAAAACCACCGTTGAAGGGCGTGTCTGGGTTATCCGGAAAGATGACATCGATACCGATATGATCTTCCATAACCGTTACCTGGCCATAACCGATATCAACGAAATGGGTCAGTATACTTTCGATAACCTGAAAGGATATGAGGACTTTGCCAAAAAAGCACAACCCGGCGATATCGTAGTTACCACCAAAAATTTCGGTGCAGGCAGTTCACGCCAGCAGGCCGTTGATTGTTTCAAAGCCCTTGGTGTGCAATGTATCATTGCTGAATCATACGGAGCCATCTATGAAAGGAATGCCATCAATGCCGCCCTTCCCATCCTTACCTATGCAGAAGGGATGCTGGAAGACACCGCTATGGAAACCGGCGACATGATCCGGGTGGACTTCACAACCGGTGAACTGACCAATTTATCAAAAGGTAAGTCAACACGCATCAACAGGTTCTATGATGCCCAGTTGCAGATCTACAAAAACGGTGGTTTACTTTAAACCATTGTTATTTAGTTATTTAAGGCCGGCTCTATGAGAACCGGCCTTATTTTTTCCGGAAAAAGCGGAGCTTTGTCAGCCAATTACTTAATTTCACCGGCCGAAACCGCGCGGATCCAATCCGGTGACGATCAGGGTCATGAGCTTTACCCCGGTCGTTCATGAGTTTTCCTGAATTAAATTTTTAATTAACCTTTTAAGATTGATTAAGAAACCGGCATCAGCTGTATTGAATAATGACATTTCAGCGGCTTATTTCCGATCAGCTTTATTGAGATTTCTTAACCTTCATACACCAGACCTGAAAATATGTTCACCCATTTGTTTTTCGACCTTGACGGTACTTTAATCGACTCGAAACCCGGTATTTTCAAATCGGTTTTACACACGCTTGAGGTCATGGGGGTACCTCCTCCCCTGCACGAAGAGGAGTTGAATCCATTTATCGGTCCGCCCTTGCGACAGTCTTTCAAAACATTATTTGGCTTCAGTGACCATAAAGCAGAAGAAGCTACGGTGATTTACCGTGAATTTTACGGACGCGAAGGAATGAATTTGTTTACCATGTACCCGGGCATCCCCGGTGCGCTGGAAACGCTTGTATCAATGGGACTAAGCGTCAGTCTGGTGACCTCAAAAGCCGGGATTTATGCGCTGAAGATTGTGGAAGAAGCTGGCCTGACAAGATATTTTGAAACGGTTTCTGGCTGTGAAATCAATGGCAACCGCAGCGATAAAGCAGAGCTGATTACATACACTCTGCAGAAGCATGGCATTTCGCCGGGTAAAGAAATTGTAATGATCGGCGATCGTTATCATGATATCAGGGGTGCAAAACAGACGGGCATCTCCTCCGCCGGTGTTTTATATGGCTACGGTTCGCGCCGGGAGATTGAAGCCGAAAAGCCGGACCTGATTATTCCATCTCCCGCTGAAATTGTGAATTTGCTGACAGGAAATGCAGGCTGGTGTTAATAAATGTTTATGATTTTCCTGTCCCGAAAAGCATATCTGATTGATTAAATATTATATTTGTCCGTCAAATCAATTGAATCCTTCATGCAAAAGCATGAATTGACTGCTGAAATTTCATTTCAATCAATTTTTCATTCACTAAATTTTCATTCAAAAATGAAGAGAATCTTTACCCTTGCGCTGGCATTGTTGACAGTGGCAGTTTTTGCCAATCCGGTTGACAAAAAAACAGCTGAGCAAGTAGCGGTGAACTATTATGTTCATTACGCTCCGGCTTCCATTACTGATTATTCGGTAAGCGGAACCATTGAAAATGCCACTGACGGCATCACCACCATCTACACCTTTACATTCACTTCCGGAGGTTTTGTGATGGTAGCGGCCGACGATGCATCCATTCCTGTTCTGGGTTATTCGCACAGCGGAACCCTTGATGCAGAGGTATATAACCCGGCTGCACAGGCATGGATTGAGAATTACAGCCGTGAAATTGCAGCTATTGCAACTTCACGCATGGATAATTCCGACACCCGCCCTCTGTGGGACAATATCCTGAATAATAATATGGAGCGCGAAATTATGGATGTAACGCCCCTGGTTACCACCACCTGGGATCAGGGATGTTATTATAATGCGCTTTGTCCTGTTGAGCCGGGCGCCGGATTCGGCTCCTGCGGCAGGGCATGGACAGGCTGCGTTGCCACTACTATGTCGGTATTGATGAAATATCATAATTTCCCGACCTCGGGTATTGGATATCACAGTTACATGCATCCTACCTATGGCATTCAGTCAGCCGACTTCGGATCAGCTACTTACGATTATGCTGCAATGCCCAACAACGTTACCACCGCAAATGCTGCTGTAGCAACCCTTATGTATCATGCAGGAGTATCTGTAAATATGCAATACGCTGCCAGCGGCTCAGGAGCATACAGCGAGGACGTTCCTTTTGCATTGGTCAACTATTTCAATTTCGCGCCCACTGCCGAGTTAAAAAGTAAAACCGACTATCCGTTGATGGCTGATTGGTACACCCTGCTCCGCACAGAACTTGATGCCGCCCGTCCTGTTTATTATGCAGGATCAAGCACCGCCAGCGGCGGCCACGCATGGATTTGCGATGGCTACCGCATGAGCGACAACAAATTCCACTTTAACTGGGGATGGTCAGGATCTTACAATGGTTATTTCGCCATCGGATCGCTGAATCCCGGAGGCAACAACTTTAACGATGACAACAGGGCGATTGTCGGCGTAATGCCGGGCGACAACCCTGTAGGCTGGATTATCCAGAACAGCGGTTTTGTTAGCCCGTCACGTGGTATCAATTATATTCATGCAGTAGATGCAAACGTTGCATGGGCTGCTGCTTATGACGGTTCAGGGACAGGATCAACCATCAATGAATTCACAAGGACCATCGATGGTGGTGCAACCTGGACAACCGGTCAGATTCTCGGAGGTACCACTTATGGTATCGGAAACATCTGCGGCATAAGTGATAACATTGCTTATGTAGCGCTCTACAATGGCGTTGGCAATCAGAACAATACCTGCGGTATTTACAAAACCTCTAACGGTGGAACAACCTGGACTCAGCTCCCGGGCGCCCTGCAGGGCTCCGCTTCATTCGCCAATAACGTATATTTCTGGAATGAGCAGGAAGGTATGTGCCATGGCGACGTAAAAGACGGTTACTTCGAAATCTATACCACCAGCAACGGCGGATCTACCTGGACAAGAGTACCTGCAGCCAGTATTACCAATGGCACACCACTTTCAGGTGAAGGCGGATGGACTTCGTGTATTGATGTTACCGGCAATACCGTATTGTTTGGAACCAATAAAGGAAGAGTTTTCATTTCAGATGATAAAGGACTTACCTGGAGGGTTTCAAATGCCAACATTACCGCTGCAACCAACGGCGGGATCAATGTGATTGCATTCAAAGACCCCATGAACGGCATTGTTGCCCAGACAACGGCTCCCGTGCAGGTTCGCCGCACCACTAACGGCGGAGAAACCTGGGAGAACATCACCCCGGCAGGAGCATTTCTTACCAATGACATCAACTATGTTCCTGGCACTGAAAATACCTATGTTTCTACAGGGGCAGCTACCGGAGCAACCGGAATTTCCTACAGCCATGACGGCGGTTCCACCTGGACCCTGTTTGGCGGAACCGGAAGCAAACAATTCCTTGCAGCCGACTTCTTTAGCAGCACCGTGGGTTATGCAGGCGGATTCAACGAAAACCAATACAATGGTGGCATGTACCGCATGATCGGTGACCTTGCAACTACCATTGCAGGCCCCCAGATTGCCGTGAATCCTGCTTCAATATCAGCTACTGTGCTGATAGATGAATCTGCCACAAGCGCACTGACCATCAGCAACAATGGAGATGAAGACCTTACATGGAGCATCGCAATCGATCCGGGTACAGCAGCCTGGCTGAGTGTTGACGAAACTTCAGGAACCACAGCAGCCGGCGGCAATACTGAACTTACAGTTACCATGGACGCGACCGGTCTCAGCGCCATGACTTACAATGCAACACTGGTGATTACCAACAACAGCGCCACAGCAACCGTAAACGTTCCTGTACAGCTTATCGTTACTTCATCAGTGACCCTTGATCCTCCGACCAATCTGCAGGCTGCCGTCAGCGGAAGCAACGTTCACCTTACCTGGAATGCCCCGGGTGGCGGAACCGGCACCATTGAAGAGCTGATCTACGACAATGAGCTGCCTACCGGCGCTTATAGTTATAATGGTTATGCCATGGCAACCCACATGTCGCCCCAGGGCCCATGTCAGGTTCTTTCACTGAAGTATTACGTTACCCTTGAGGGTGGCGATGGCGCATACAATGCTGAGGTTTACGGATGGGCAGGCTCTGCTCCTTCTACCACCCTGCTTCACAGCGTACCTGCCAATGCAGCTGAAGAAGGCTGGATGGAAATCGACATAACCGCTGCCAACCTGATGGTTACCGGCGACTTTGTAGTCGGATTCGGCTCCATCAACGAAACAACTTTCGTTGGATATGATGCAGCCCTGAACAACGGCCGCTCATGGGACTATGATCATGCCGGCACCTGGGCATCATGGACAGAGGCTTACCTTATCCGTGCTGTTGTTCAGTACACCGACGGAAGCATCCGCGAACTGAGCGCTGTTCCCGCAACCTTCAACCCGTCTGTGAAACTTGCACTCAACAAAACCGCACGCCAGAGCCACAGCGTCATCAACAACCAGTTGCCTATCCCTGCACGCAACCATGCTTCACGCGAATTACTGGGATACAATGTCTACCGTAACGGAAACATGATCAATGCAGCTACCGTCACCGAACTGTTCTACGACGACAATGGACTTGAGCCGGGTACTTATGAATATCATGTAAGGGCACTTTATGCTGAAGGCGAATCTGCAAATTCAAATGCAGCAGTTGCTGTAATTCAGGGTGGATCAACCAGTGGCATTGTTCTGGATTTTGAAGACCTGGAAGATTTCTCTCTCACTTTCGGTGAATGGACCGGCCTCGATGTTGATGGTGGCAATACTTATGGTTTCGATGGAATCACTTTCCCCCACGCTTATGAGCCGATGTCATACATCGCATTCAATCCGGCTGCAACCTCTCCGGCAGTAACCGATATGGAACCTCACGGCGGACTGCGCTTTGGCGCCTGCTTCTCTTCAGTGACTCCGGTGGTGAACAACGACTGGATGATTTCACCCAAAGTGATGCTGGGCGAAAACCCTGCACTCGGCTTCTGGGTTAAATCCTATACCGATGAATATGGACTTGAAACCTATAACATCAAGGTTTCAACCACCGATATGAACCCGAACAGCTTCACCACCATTGCCGGCCCCATCAATGCACCAGCTGATGCATGGACGTTTGTAAATTATGACCTCGCCAATTATGTAGGACAGGAGGTATATGTTGCCATCCAGTGCGTATCGAACGACCGCTTCGTATTTATGATTGACGATGTTGAGATCACCTTTACCACCGGCATCAGTAAACCTGAAGCAGCATCATTCAACGTATATCCGAACCCTACGAACGGACTGCTTAATATCTCCGGCGACAGCAGGATTGAAAACATCAGGCTGGTGAATTTCGCCGGTCAGGTGGTTTATGAATCAGTTGTAAACGCCAACGAATTCCGTTTCGAAACCGCAGGTATTGCTCAAGGTCTTTACCTGCTGAACATCACTACTGAGAAGGGCATCGTTACCCGCAAGGTAAGTATCAGATAATCAGAGCTTTATCAAATATTTAAAACTGCACCGGGTTTCCGGTGCAGTTTTTTTTTATTCAGAATAGGGGTAAAAGCGTTTTAGATTGTCTTATAAATGAGTAAATTCCTGTTACTGACATATTTATTGTTGGTTAAGGATAACCCATCCCTCCTCAATCCCTGATTAAATGGCTGTTTCCGTCCCTGAAGCAGCCATTTTTAATTGCTGATTATCCGTTCGGTAAATTTTTAAATGGCCGGCAATCAATCACTTTTGAATAATCTGTATCGGATATGGCTCAGGAATGACCTGATGGCCAAATTCATTTCCACGATAGAAAACGCTCACAAAAAAAACCCTCACCAGAAACGGCAAGGGATATTAACGATGAAAGCCTGACAAGAATTCAAATTGCCTGAAGGCAATATTTACATCCTGTCGGGTACGTCAATGCCGAGCAGCTTCATCCCGTTACGAATCACTCCGGCGGTCATCTGCGAAAGCGCCAGCCTGAGCTGCCGGCTGCCGGAATCTTCCTCTTTCAGGATGGTAAATTCATGATAAAACTGATTATACTCCTTTGCCACATCAAACATGTAATTGGCCACCACCGAAGGGCTGAGTTCTGTGCCAGCCTGTTGAACCGCCGCAGGGAACTGACTGAGCAGAATGATCAGATCCGCCTCTTTCTGGTTTATGTTGGCATGACCGTCAAAAACAACCGGTAAAGCGGCCTTGCGAAGCACTGATCTGATCCTGGCATGGGTATACTGAATAAAAGGACCGGTATTCCCGTTGAAATCAATACTTTCCCGGGGATTGAAGGTCATATTTTTCCTGGGATCCACTTTAAGGATAAAATATTTAAGTGCGCCAAGGCCCACCATACGGTATAGAGCTTCTGCCTCATCGCTTTCAAAATCTTCTATTTTCCCGAGCTCCTCTGTCATTGCCCGCGCAGTGGCAATCATTTCATCCATGAGGTCATCGGCGTCGACAACCGTACCTTCGCGCGATTTCATCTTGCCTTCAGGCAGTTCAACCATGCCATAGGACAGATGGTAGATACCCTCAGCCCAGGGACGTCCAAGTTTTTTCAGAATAAGTTTCAGTACTTCAAAATGATAATTCTGCTCATTCCCGACCACGTAAATCAGTTTATCAGCGTCATAATCATCCGCCCTGAGCTGGGCAGTTCCCAGGTCCTGGGTCATATATACCGAAGTACCGTCGCTGCGCAGCAGCAGTTTTTCATCAAGCCCCTCATCGTTCAGGTTAATCCATACTGATCCGTCATCTTTCCTGAACAGTACGCCTTTCTCCAGCCCTTCATCCACAATCTTTTTGCCGAGCAGATATGTCTGTGACTCATAGTAAATCCTGTCAAAATCAATACCCAGCCTTTGATAGGTCACATCAAATCCATTGTACACCCATCCGTTCATACGGTTCCATAAAGCCATGGTCTCCTCGTCGCGGGCTTCCCATTTTATAAGCATTTCCCTGGCCTGACGCATCAGAAGCGAATTACCGGCCGCCTCCTCTTCAGTAATCCCGCCGGCCATCAGTTCTGACAGTTCGAGTTTATAATGCCGGTCAAACAGCACATAGTAGTCGCCCACCAGTTTATCACCTTTTTTTCCCGATGATTCCGGGGTTTCTCCATTACCAAACAACATCCAGGCGAGCATTGATTTACAGATATGGATGCCCCGATCGTTTACCAGGTTCACTTTATAAACGGTCTGTCCGTTTGCCTTAAGCAATTCTGACACCGAGAAACCAAGCAGGTTATTCCTTATATGTCCAAGGTGAAGCGGCTTATTGGTATTGGGAGATGAAAATTCAACAACTACCGGCTTGCCGGAAACGGGGGGCTGAATTCCAAAATTCCCGTTATTATAATTACTCTGGAGAAAATCGAGCCAGTAACCAGCCCTGATCCGGATATTGAGATAGCCTTTTACCACGCCGAAACTAACCGCCTCAGGCATTGTACGGAGTATTTCGTCACCCAGCATAGCGGCCGTAGCTTCAGGAGATTTCCTGGAGATTCTGAGCAGCGGAAATACCACCAGTGAAAAATCGCCCTGATGGCGAAAAGCCGGAGCAGTGCGCTGAACAGCAAGTTGTGAAGGATCAATTTCCACGTTAAACAGGGTAGAAACGGCAGTAAGGGCTTTTGCAGTCAATATTTTCTCAATCATAAAACCGGAGTAGAAAAGTGCAGCAAAATTAAGTTTTTTTTCAACAACCCCTCTTACAGCCATAACATATTGAAGATGTAATTATTACAATCTTAAAGTCATCACATACAGGATCAAAAAGACAAAAAAGGGAATAAAATATTCCGTGATCTTCTTTGGTTTGAATGCTAAACTTTTATATTTGCAACGGTTTTTTTGCGGCAGATTGCCGGTCAAGGCTCACAAAGCAGGCGCCAGCCTGTCCGGGCCCGTAAAAGAGCTGAAATACATTCAGAGCAATTATTTCACTCAATCACAATACAAAAACCAAATCCATGAAACAAAAAGTAATCATCATCGGAGCGGCCGGAAGGGACTTCCATAACTTCAACACTTTCTTCCGCGGAAAAGCTGAGTACAATGTGGTTGCCTTTACCGCAGCCCAGATTCCCGACATTGACGGTCGCAAATACCCCAAAGAACTTGCCGGAGCTGACCTTTATCCCAACGGAATTCCCATTCTCGCTGAATCGGAACTCCCTGCCCTGATCAAAGAGCATAAAGTTGACATTTGTGTATTCTCATACAGCGATGTTCCTTACCAGCGTTTGATGAACATTTCGGCAGTTGTAAATACGGCAGGAGCAAATTTCATGTTGCTTGGCCCCCGCGACACCATGATCAGCAGCACCAAGCCACTGATTGCCGTTGGAGCTACCCGTACCGGTTGTGGAAAGAGCCAGACCAGCCGCCGCATCATCGAGATCCTGATGGAAAAAGGCCTGAAGGTTGTGGCAGTACGCCATCCTATGCCTTACGGCGATCTGAACGCACAGAAGGTCCAGCGTTTTGCTACGGTTGAAGATCTGCATAAGCACAGATGTACCATCGAAGAGATGGAAGAGTATGAGCCGCATGTGGTAAGAGGCGACGTTATTTATGCCGGCGTGGACTACGAAGCCATTCTTCGCGAAGCTGAGAAAGATCCCAGTGGTTGCGATGTTATCCTTTGGGATGGCGGAAACAATGACTTCCCCTTCTACAAGCCCGACCTTATGATCGGTGTTGCCGACCCGCTCAGACCAGGTGCTGAAGTAAGTTATTATCCCGGCGAAGTAGTTGCACGTATGTCGGATGTAATTGTAATCAATAAAATTGATTCAGCATCACTCGACGATATTAATACCGTTCGTAGTAACATCGCCAAAATTAACCCCGGAGCCATTATCATAGATGGCGCTTCTCCGCTTACCGTAGATAAGCCTGAGTTGATCCGCGGTAAAAAAGTGCTGGTGGTTGAAGATGGCCCCACCCTCACCCATGGTGAAATGAAGATTGGCGCCGGAACGGTTGCTGCGCTGAAATTTGGCGCCAGCGAACTGATCGATCCCCGCCCCTACACCGTTGGGAAGCTGAGTGAAACTTTCCGCATTTACCCGAATATCGGCACGCTGCTGCCGGCAATGGGCTATGGCGACGAGCAGGTCAGCGATCTTGAAAAAACAATTGAGAATACTCCCTGCGATGCAGTAGTGATCGGCACCCCGATTGATCTTGCCAGGGTCATCAAAATCAACAAGCCTACCGTTAAAGTCGGCTATGACCTTCAGGAGATTGGCACCCCCAATCTTACCGGCATCCTTGACGAGTTTGTCAAAAAACACAATCTGGTAAAATAATTCTCAGCCCCGTTTATCGGGGCTTTTTTTTTACCGTTTATCAACAAAACACCTGTAGCAAAACAGTCTTAATTATTTTTGTAACCCGAAAACCAAAACCCGATCAGATACATGAAAAACCGGAGTCTCGTATCCATCACAGATTACACCAAAGAAGAATACATAAAGATTCTTAACCTGGCAGAAGAGTTTGAAAAGAATCCGACGCAGCGCATCCTTGAGGATTTCGTTGTGGCTACGCTGTTTTTCGAGCCTTCAACCAGAACCCGCCTGAGTTTCGAAAGCGCGGCATCACGCCTCGGAGCCAAAGTCATCGGATTCTCAGATGCATCCAATTCAAGTGTTGTGAAAGGCGAATCACTCAAAGACACCATACTCACCGTCAGCAACTACAGCGATATCATTGTGATGCGGCATCCGCGCGAAGGAAGCGCCCGCTTTGCCAGTGAAGTATCAACAGTACCCATTATCAATGCCGGAGACGGCGGCAACCAGCATCCTACCCAGTGTCTTTTGGACCTCTACTCCATCAGGAAGACCCAGGGTAAACTCGACGGACTGAATGTCGCCTTTGTCGGAGACCTTAAATATGGCCGCACCGTGCATTCCAATGTTATGGCACTGTGCAATTTCAACACCACTTTCCACCTGGTATCGCCGCTCGAACTCAAGTTGCCCAGCTATGTGAAGATGCACATCAAGAGCAACAACCTGAATTACCATCAGTACACCGACCTGTCAGAAGTAATGCCGGTCGCCGACATTATTTATATGACCCGGATTCAGAAAGAAAGGTTTTCGGACCCGATTGAGTATGAAAAAGTCAAAAACGCATATATTCTGACAGCCAATATGCTTTCCGGATGCAAAGAGAACATGCGCGTACTTCATCCGCTGCCAAGAGTCAACGAAATTACAGAAGATGTGGATGTAACCAAACAGGCCTACTACTTCCAGCAGGCGCTCAACGGGGTGTACGTCCGCCAGGCGCTGCTTGCTTCAATTCTCGGTGTTAAATAGGTGTATCAAAAGAAATATCAGAACAATGGAAAACGAAAATATCAGAAAAGAGCTGGTTGTATCAGCCATAGAAAACGGGTCGGTCATCGATCACATTCCCGCCAAAAGTGTTTTCAGGGTCGTGAAAATGCTGAACCTTGAAGATACTGATACGCAGGTTACGGTGGGGTTCAATCTCGAAAGCCGCAAATACGGCAAAAAAGGAATTATCAAGGTCAGCAACAAATACTTCGAGGATGAGGAAGTAAACAAGATTGCCCTGGTAGCGCCAACCGCAACGCTGATTGTTATTAAAGATTACAAAGTGACCGAAAAGCGCAATGTTAAAATTCCTGACGAAATCAGGAAAATCGTAAAATGCGTCAACCCGAACTGCATCACCAATCATCAGCAGGTTGCCACCCGTTTCACGGTAATCGACAAGGAAGACCTGAAACTGCAATGTCATTACTGCGAAAAGATTACCGGTAAGAATAACATCGACATTTTATAATTTTCACGAAAAAACCAAACCCGCTGCTCCGGTATCAGGGGCAGCGGATTTTGTTTCCAAAACAAAGGAAATATGAATAAAGCATTGTTTATCAGCAGTATGGTCATTTCATCTCTGGCCATAAACGCGATGGCACAAACACCCCATAAAGGTGTTTTCAGAATCTATGAACCCGGGTATTTCCAGAACACTATCCTGAAGGGTGTGGAAAGTTTTGAGAGTAAGAAGGAAGCAAAAAAACAGAAGCCAACCTTCAGGCTTGACCCGGCGGGGCTTCAGATTCCTGCTGATAAAACGCTTTTTACGACAGCCTGGCATATTGAACCTGTTTCACAGGGGAACACCAATACCTGCTGGAGTTTTTCAGCCATTTCGATGCTGGAGTCAGAAATCTACCGCCTTACACGCCAGGAAATCAAACTATCCGAAATGTTCATTGCTTACCACGAGTATCTGGAAAGGGCAAGGCTTTTTGTAGAGACCCGTGGTGGTATATATATTGGCGAAGGCTCTGAAATGAACGCGGTAATCAAAATCATGAACAAAGAAGGCATTCTACCCTGGTCAGCCTATTCAGGACTGAAACCTGGCCAGGAATTTCATTCTCATGATAAAATGTTTGAGGAGATCAGGGCATATCTGAACGGAGTAAAGGCCGCGAATGCCTGGGATAAAGAAACAGTGGTTTCGACCGTAAAAAGCATTCTGGATCATTACATCGGCACGCCTCCCGAAACGGTCACGATAAACGGTAAAGCATATTCGCCCCGGCAATACCTTAAAGAAGTGGTGCGTATCAACCCTGCCGATTATGTTGATGTGCTGTCCATCATGCAGCAACCTTACTGGCAGAGGGTGGAATTTGAAGTGCCCGACAACTGGTGGCACGACACGAGCTATTACAATGTGCCGCTGGATGATTTCATGAAAGTGCTGAAAAAAGCTCTGAAACAAGGCTATACGGTTTCGCTGGCAGGAGATGTTTCGGAAGCGGGATTCATGGCCCGGGAAGCCAATGCAGCCATGGTACCTGAATTTGATATCCCTTCGGCTGCCATTGATGAAAATGCACGGCAGTTTCGTTTCAGCAACGGCACCACCACCGATGACCACGGAATGCATGTTACCGGTTATTATGAAAAAGACGGCATCACCTGGTTTCTTCTGAAGGATTCGGGGGCCGGATCAAGAACCGGCGGACCGGAAAACAACCCCAATTTCGGCTACTACTTCTTTCATGAGGACTATGTAAACTCAAAATGATGACCTTCCTGGTTCACAGGGATGCTATAAAGGATTTACTGCCAAAATTCAGCAGGTAACTGCTGTTCGGAAAACACTTATATTTCAGGTTTACAAAAGCGCATTAACCTTGCCCTCTCATATCAGGAAACTTATCAGCGAAGGGGAGCATCAGCAACTCGACTTCAAATTCGGGATTACCGACTCGAAGAAGATAGCGCGCTCCCTGGCCGCCTTCGCCAATACCGACGGTGGCCGTCTGCTGCTGGGGGTGAAGGACAATGGCGCCATTGCCGGGGTAAGGTCGGATGAGGAATTTTATATGGTAGAAGCCGGAGCCAGCCTGTATTGCCGCCCTGAGGTTCATTTTGAGATGAAGGAGTGGGAAGAAGGCGGAAGAACCGTACTTGAAATCATTATTCCCAAAAGCAGCAAAGCCCCTCATTCGGCGCCTGATAAAGACGGTGAATACCGTGTTTATGTGCGGGTGGGAGACCAGAACTTTCCGGCAAACGGCGTCCTAAAAAAAGTGTGGAAAAAGCAGAAAGATCCCAAAGGTGTGTACATCGAATACGGGGTAACCGAACGCACCCTGCTCGCATACCTTGAGGTGCACCAAAAGATCACCCTTTCTGCTTTCCGATGCATTTCCGGATATTCCCTGCCCCGTTGCGAACATATCCTCGCGGATTTTATCATATTGAATATTATTAAAATGAACTATTCAGAGTCAGGGGTATTCTACACCCTGAATCCCGATTTCAGGCTTGAATGACCTTGCCTGGAGAACTATCAACTAAAAAATAACCGCTACCTTTATCCATTTGAAAATTCTTCATCCGTATGAATATCTTATTGATTGTGCTCATTATCCTTGCGGCAGCAAATCTGCTGGCAACCATTCTGCTCAGGCAGAACAAATCCGGTATTGCTGAACTGCCCTTTAAATTGGATGCATTAAACACAGGTTTAAGCCGGCTTGAAGGCAACCTGAAAGATGACTTCAGGACCAACCGCGAGGAAAGCGCCGCTTCGGCCCGCGATAACCGCAGCGAGATGAGCAGTTCGCTCAACAGCTTCAAATCCGAAATGACTGAAAACCTGCGGCTCATCACCGAACAAAACCAGAAGGCGCTGGAGATGATCGTGCGTACCCTGGATGAAAAAATCGGGAGTCTGATAACAAAAGTCGACGAAAACAATAAGGCCAACCGCGAAACGCTCGTCAGCAGTCTGAAAGACTTTACCCTGGAGCAACGCGGTAAATTCGACGAACTGAAAGGCGAGCAGAAGGAGCTGACCTCAAAAACAGTGGAACAGCTGGAAAAAATCACCGCGAAGGTTGAAGAAAAGCTGAACGCGATCAGTCAGCAGTCGCAGGTGGAAGCAAGGCAGATGCGCGAAGCGGTGGAGAAGGTGATCAGGGAATTTCAGGCATCCTTTGATAAGAACGTTGAGTCGTTTAACAACCTGCAGCGCGAAAAATTCGGGCAGCTGGAGGAAAAGCAGCAGAAACTGGTAGAAGGCACAGAAAAGAAACTTGAAGAAATGCGGCTTACCGTTGACGAAAAGTTGCAGAAGACTTTAAGCGAAAGACTTGGCCAGTCTTTTGAACTGGTGGGCAAACAGCTGGAGAGTGTGCAGAAAGGTCTGGGTGAGATGCAAACGCTTGCGCAGGATGTCGGCGGCCTCAAGCGGGTACTCAGCAATGTAAAAATGCGCGGCGGATTCGGCGAAGTGCAGCTTGCTATGTTACTTGAGCAGGTACTGGCGCCGGAACAATACGAAGCCAATGTCAGGACAAAAAAGAGCAGCAGCGATGTGGTGGAGTTCGCCATCAAACTGCCGGGCAAAGACGATATCACCGGACAGGTATGGCTGCCGGTTGACGCCAAGTTTCCGCGCGAAGCCTATGAACAACTGCAGAATGCCTATGACATCGGCGATGTTTTACAGGTGGAAGCCGCTCAGAAAATGCTGGAAGCGACCATTAAGAAAATGGCAAAAGACATCAGCGAGAAGTATATCGATCCTCCTGCAACCACCGATTTCGCAATTATGTTTCTGCCTTTCGAAGGTATCTATGCCGAAGTAGTAAGAAAAGCGAGCCTGCTTGAAGAACTTCAGCGCACTTATAAAGTAATCGTAACCGGGCCCACCACCCTGGCTGCTATCCTCAACAGCCTGCAGATGGGCTTCAGGACCCTGGCCATTCAGAAACGCAGTTCCGAAGTCTGGAAAATCCTTGGCGCCGTCAAGAAAGAGTTCGAAAATTTTGGCGGAATGCTCGAAAAAGCCCAGAAAAATATTCAGACAGCCAGCAACCAGATTGATGAAGTAATGGGCAAGCGTACCCGTGCCATTCAGCGAAAACTGAAAGGCGTGGAAGTATTGGGTGAAGCTGAAGCGCAACTGCTTCTGCCGGATATGCCTGATACCGATAACAATGATGAGGATACCGAAAACTAGCATTGCTGCAATCAGCACCGGCATTGCTCAGGCTTGCTCTCTGCAGACTTCCGTAACCACATAAATTAATCCCGGTCAAATCCCGGCGTGGTGCCTGATTTTACACGTTGCCTGCGATCCGTATTGAATCAATCCGGCTTTCAGTTTCTTTATCACTAACAATACCCTGATGTTGCCGGTTGGCTGCAAATCAAGGGTGAATGTTCTATACTCAGGCTTTCTATGCATTATAAAATTTCATCATCAATCCGTTATAGTTTCTCCGGCATTCTATAATCCTTATGCTAACCATATACTTGCAATAACTGCAAACCTGATTCAGTAAAAAATTGCAAATCCGGTCGGGATAAAAAGAAAAAAAATCTGATACCGATTGAACATTTTTCCATCCAGATTGTATTTATTACAAACAAGGTTCAATTTCAAGTTAAAACTGAATCGAAAATGAAAATAATACCGGAAATCATTCAAAAACTCAATGAAGCGGGGCTTAAGATTACGCCACAGCGGGTTGCCGTGATGCAAACCCTGATGCGACTGAAGAGCCATCCTACAGCGGAAGAGTTGTTTGCTGAGGTTTCTAAAACCATTCCCGGCCTTTCCCCCACGACCATTTATAATACGCTTGACACGTTTGTTGACAGGGGGTTGGTAAAACGGGTAAAGACCGATATGGATGTTATGCGTTACGACGCCATTACCGAACATCACCATCATCTCTATTGTGCAATAAGCGACAGGATGGAGGACTATTTTGACCCTGAATTGGATCATATCCTCAGCGAATACTTCACGCGCAAAAAAATAGAAGGATTCAATGTTACCGATATCCGGCTGCAGCTGATGGGAGACTTTGAAAATAACCAGAAACAACAATCATAAAAAAAACAAATTATGAAAAAACTGAACAAAATCGGCCTTGACGAGGCCAAATCAGCCAAACTGATTGAAAAACTCAACGACCTGTTAGCCAATTACCAGGTGCTTTACCAGAATGCCCGCGGGTTTCACTGGAACATCAAGGGTGAAAAATTCTTTGAACTTCACCTTAAGTTCGAGGAGTTGTACAACGACCTTCAGATAAAAATTGATGAGATTGCCGAGCGTATCCTTACCCTGGGCGGCACCCCCATCCATTCATTTTCAGGATACCTGAAAGTGGCTGAGATCAAGCCCGTTGAAAATGAAACCAATGGCCCGAAATGCGTGGGACATATTCTGAATGCTTTTACAACCCTGCTTGAGAAGGAACGCGATATTCTTGAAATGTCAGCAGACCTGAACGACGAAGGAACCAATGCCATGGCCAGCGATTACATCCGTGAGAAGGAAAAACTGGTTTGGATGTATTCTGCTTTCCTGGCAAAATAATTCACATAATTATTCATTAACAAACCAATATTCCAGATGAGCGAAGTAAAAAGTTTTCCGCTGATCGGTGACAAAATCCCCGATCTGACCGTACAAACCACCCATGGGGTGAAAAATCTCATCAATGACTACAAAGGCAAATGGCTGGTGCTGTTCAGCCACCCGGCCGACTTTACCCCTGTCTGCACCACAGAGTTCGTTGCATTTGCAAAGCGTTACGAGCAATTTAAGGCACTCAATGCCGAGTTGCTGGGCCTTTCGATCGACCAGATTTTCTCACACATCAAGTGGGATGAGTGGATTGAGGAGAAACTCAACGTTCAGATTCCCTTCCCCATCATTGCCGACTCAACGGGCAATGTAGCCATGGCCATGGGTATGATTCATCCGGGCAAGGCTTCGGATACGGTGCGCGCCGTATTTATGATCGACCCCAACTCGGTGATCCGTATCATCCTGTTCTATCCTCAGGAAATCGGCCGCAATATGGATGAGATACTCCGCGCCCTGAAGGCTTTGCAGACCGCAGATGCCAACAAGGTTGCCATTCCTGCCGGATGGCCGAATAACGAACTGATCGGCGACCGCGTGATCATCCCGCCTGCAAAGGACGTTGAAACAGCCAAAAAACGTCTGAAGGAATACGAATGCTACGACTGGTGGTTCTGCCACAAGAGTCTTTAATGACCTGACCCGGGGAAGGTTTTATCCTGTCTACAAAAGGTTAATTGAATTGAACTTTCAGGCCCGCCCCGGGTTATTTACACAAACCTTTAATGGTTTATCATTCAGCCGCGGAATACAGGTACTCCACGGCTTTTTTTTCACAGCCTCTCATTGACCCGCGTATCTTATTTCCGGACTAAATCCTTACTCAATTATAAACTCCTGAAATCAGCTACGTTCAAAGAACCGTCGACTTACTGACTGAATAAACCCCATGGGCTGTTAACTTGTAAGTGAAAATCAATGAATTTTATTAAAACAAAATCAACAATATGGAAGACAACCCTAAAAATGAAAGCAAATGCCCGGTGACCGGTGCCACGAAGAAGCACAGTGTCGGAGCGGCAGGAACAAAAAACCGCGACTGGTGGCCTAACCAGCTTAAGTTAAATATTCTTCGCCAGCATTCAGAGCGGTCAAATCCTATGGGAAAGGATTTTAACTATGCCGAAGAATTCAAAAAGCTTGACTACTTTGCGCTGAAGGAAGATCTCCGTAAGCTGATGACTGACTCTCAGGACTGGTGGCCGGCAGATTTCGGTCATTATGGTCCGTTTTTTATCCGTATGGCCTGGCACAGCGCCGGGACCTACCGTGTCGGCGACGGCCGCGGAGGCGGTGGTCGCGGGCAGCAACGCTTTGCCCCGTTAAACAGCTGGCCCGACAATGTTAACCTTGACAAAGCGCGCAGGCTGCTGTGGCCCATCAAGCAGAAATACGGCCGGAAGATCTCATGGGCCGACCTGATGATCCTCACCGGTAACGTTGCCCTCGAATCCATGGGATTCAAAACCTTTGGATTTGCCGGCGGGCGTGAAGATGTATGGGAACCCGATGAAGATATTTACTGGGGTGCAGAAGAAAAGTGGCTCGAAGACAAAGAGCGTTACTCGGGTGAGCGTGATCTGGACAATCCACTGGCAGCGGTGCAGATGGGATTGATTTACGTGAATCCGGAAGGTCCCGGAGGCAATCCCGATCCCCTGGCTGCAGCCAAGGATATCCGCGAGACTTTTGCCCGTATGGCCATGAACGACGAGGAAACCGTGGCCCTGATTGCCGGAGGCCATACCTTTGGAAAGACCCATGGTGCAGGCGATGCCGCGCTGATCGGACCCGAACCGGAAGCCGCCGGCATCGAGGAACAGGGCCTTGGTTGGAAAAGCAAATTCGGCAAAGGCAAAGCCGGAGATACCATCACCAGCGGAATTGAAGTTACCTGGACGAGCACGCCTACCCGCTGGACGAACAATTTCTTCTGGAACCTTTTTGGTTACGACTGGGAACTGACAAAGAGTCCGGCCGGTGCGCACCAGTGGAGGCCAAAACATGGGGCCGGGGCCAATTCGGTGCCCGACGCCCATGACCCGGACAAGCGTCATGCCCCCGCGATGCTCACCACCGACCTTTCACTCCGGTTTGACCCCGCCTATGAAAAGATATCCAGGCGCTTCTACGAAAACCCGGACGCGTTTGCCGATGCTTTTGCCCGCGCCTGGTTCAAGCTGACCCACCGTGATATGGGCCCCCGCTCCCGTTACCTGGGCCCCGAAGTTCCCGCCGAAGAACTTATCTGGCAGGATCCGGTCCCCGCTGTTAACCACCCGCTGATTGACGAAAAGGATGCTGAAAACCTGAAATCAAAAGTTCTGACCTCGGGTTTAACCGTTGCTGAACTGGTTTCCACCGCCTGGGCTTCCGCCTCTACCTTCCGCGGTTCCGACAAACGCGGCGGAGCCAATGGCGCCAGGATCAGGCTTGCCCCCCAGAAGGACTGGGCGGTAAACAATCCGGCACAGCTTTCAAAAACGCTGGAGAAGCTGACGCAGATACAGCAGGAATTCAACAAGGCGCAGAAAGACGGGAAAAAAGTTTCCATGGCCGACCTGATCGTGCTGGCAGGCTGCGCAGCAGTTGAAAAGGCTGCCAGTGATGCCGGTACAGAGATTAAAGTGCCATTTGCACCGGGCCGCACAGATGCCACCCAGGAACAAACCGACACGGAATCGTTCAGTGTGCTTGAACCGGTTGCCGACGGCTTCCGCAACTACCTGAAGCAGAAGTTCAGCATTCCGGCTGAAGAACTGCTGATCGACAAAGCGCAGCTCCTCACCCTTACAGCACCTGAAATGACCGTGCTGATCGGCGGCATGAGGGTACTGGGCGC
>CAZDBX010000015.1:0-16427 GCA_964503805.1 uncultured Lentimicrobium sp.
GTACTTCAGTTGAATCCGTTAATAAAACCAGCGAGGCGGCCTGTTTTTCATAATCGCGGAGAATGGTCAGAACCTCTTCATCCGGAACAATGCCAGCTTCTTTTAAGACAGCCGGGCTGCCGGCAAAATAGCGTTTGTTCCCGACTATGCCGGTAATGCCCTTGCCGGGAAGGTCGGTAAAATCTTCAACCTCAGGAACGACGGTTGATTCCTTCGAAATTCCTCTGGCAACGGCTGCCGACAAGGGATGGGCAGACAAGGCCGTGAGGGCTGTGAAAATACTGTTGATCTGATCCTGTGGGCCGTTTCCGGGATAAAGAACCTGAATCAGTTCAGGCTTCCCTTTGGTAAGTGTTCCGGTTTTATCAATCACAAGGATATCGGTCTTCCCGGCCGTTTCAATGCTCCGGGCATCCCTGAAAAGAATTCCTTTTCCGGCGCCATGGCCGATTGCCGCAATCAGCGCTGTCGGCGTAGCCAGCCCGAGCGCGCAGGGACAGGCGATGATCAGCACACTGATGGAAGTTACAATGGCATAGGTGAGCGGCTGATCCGGAATGATCAGTGCCCAGACTATGAAAGTGGCTATGCTGATAAGGATGACTGCAGGGACAAAAACGGCTGATATTTTATCCACCAGCAACTGAACCGGTGGTTTTGAGTTCTGCGCTTCGTCAACCATGGCGATAATGCGCGAAAGCGTAGTTTCTTTCCCGGTTTTCAGCGTGGTTACCTGAAGCACACTGTCTTTGTTTATCGTCCCGGCCAGCACCTGGTCGCCGGTTTTTCTGAATACAGGGACCGGTTCTCCGCTCATCATGCTTTCTTCTATCCACGAACCTCCCGAAACAACGATGCCGTCAACGGGAATTATCGCACCCGGTTTGATGAGCACGGTATCGCCCGGTAATAGATGCCTGATGGCCACTTCTTCCTGAATGTTCCCCTTCAGACGAATTGCAGTCTGCGGCTGGAGATGCATCAGCCTGCTGATGGCCGCCGAAGCTTTTCCCCGGCTTCGTTCTTCAAGGTAACGGCCCAACAGAATCAGGGTGATGATGACTACGGCAGACTCGTAATAGACATAGGCGGTGATGCCGTCACCCGGGATAAAATCAGGGAAAATGGTATTGATCAGACTCAGTGCAAATGCTGCCGCTGTGCCGATGGCGACAAGGGTATCCATATTGGTCTTTCCCCGCACCCCAAGCCTGAATGCATTCAGGTAAAAACCCTGTCCGGAATAAAAAATGACCGGCAGGCTGAGCGCAAGCAATAACCACTGTACCGCTACTGATGGATGATGCCACAGCATGGAAATAATAAATACCGGCAACGAAAAAACTGCGGCTACAACGAGCCTGCGCCTGAGCGTCTTATGCCGCTTAAGCTCCAGCTGTTCAAATGCCTCATCTTCATCTTTGCCGGAGATTACCAGGTCATATCCAATGGGCTTAAGGGCCGCCTGAAACTGATCGAGGCTCACCTGTAAAGGGTTAAACCGGATTTTAACGGTAGAAGTGGCATAGTTCACCGAAGCTGAAAATACACCGTTGAGCGAAGTCAGCATACTCTCCACGCTGGCTGCGCATGCGGCACAACTCATGCCGCTCACGGGCAAAGTAATATCTGTATAAACAGGTTTCATGTTGCTGTTAAGAACCTGCTAATTTAGAATATTTCTAAATATAAGCCCGGAGCATCTCAATTTTCGTGTTGATAAAAAAATTTATAATCTTTTGTCCTAATTTGAATATTTGTTTAGAATTAATTTATTTTTGAAGCTGTAAACAAAATCAGTCAGGTACTTATAACCATAGTTAAAGACTGTCATAAGTAACTGGCTGATAGTCATCACAAATATTTTTAACCAAAGGTAAATCAACGTATTATGAAGAAAGTGCTACTGTTTGCGACATTGTTTACAATGACTCTGGGACTGATGGCCCAGCAGGTATTGTTCGAAGATTTTTCAGCGGGGGAAATGCCCCCGCAAGGCTGGACCATTGATGCCCAGACATCAAACTGGTCGGTAAGTTCCACCGCCAACGCCGGCGGTATGGCACCGGAAGCGCACATGTCCTGGTCCCCTCAGTTCAATACCACTACCCGGTTGATTTCACCTTCACTTGATCTTGCCGGCAACACAAAGGCGCTCCTGCAATTCAGGCAGATGATCGATCATTACAGCGGCAGTTACCTGATCGGCATTGCCACCCGTTCAAACGGCGGAGCCTGGGCAGTGGACTGGTCCCGGACCATCAGTGCCAGCGTGAGCGCGGAGCAGGTTTCAGTAGTGATTGAGGATGCCAATGTCAACAGTACCGATTTTCAGTTCTGTATCTATTTCAGCGGAAGCAGTTATAATCTGAACGATTGGTTTATTGACGACATCAGCCTGCTTATTCCTGCCGATACCGATGCAGCCGTTACGCATATCAACGTGCCGACTTATTTTACCGGTCCCATGGATGTCGCCACTTCGGTCACCAACCTGGGGATATCCCCGTTGACCAGCCTGAAGTTGAACTGGCAGGTAGATGATCTGGAGGTGCACACCGCTTTGCTTGATGAACTGAATGTAGCGCTAGGCGAGACAGTCCCGTATGCATTTACCGATCAGCTTGAAATGAGTGCTGGTATATACAATCTCAGGATCTGGGTGAGCGAGGTCAATGGCGCCACCGGTCCCGACGACATTGCAGCCAATGATACACTGGCAAAAATCATCAGAATACCCACCCAGACACTTCCCAGGAAACCTTTCTTCGAGGAATTTACCAGCAGTACCTGCGCACCCTGTGCCTCGTTCAACAATGGGGTGCTTAATCCTTTCGTGAATCAGCACGGGGAAGAAATCGTACTGGTGAAATATCAGATGAACTGGCCCGGCTCGGGAGACCCTTACTACACGCCGGAAGGCGGAAGCCGCAGGAATTATTATGGTGTAAATGCTGTACCCATGCTATTCGTTGATGGAAAGAATGTAGCCACTACATCGCCGGGTGTGAGTACCGCCTTTAATAATTCCATCGCAAGTCCTGCATTTGTTGCCATTTCAGGACAATATACCATTACCGGAACAGAGGTGGGCATCAATGCTGAAATTACCAGTTACACGGACATTGACAATGCTACCCTGCATGTAGTGATTTTTGAAGGGATTACCACAGAAAATAAACGGACTAACGGTGAAACTGAATTTCACCATGTAATGATGCGTTTGTTGCCCGACGGCAACGGCAGTCTGACGACATTGCAAACGGGGGTGCCGGTTCAGATCGATCACCTTGTTGATATGAGTGGTACAAACGTGGAGGAAATGGAAGACCTGTTTGTAGCCATTTTCCTTCAGGATAATGCCACAAAGGAAGTGTTCCAGGCCGAATATGCTACGCTGACAGGTGCGCTGATTCATACAGATCCTGCCAATAGCGCTGTTGGCGTGCAGGTTGATGAACCACTCACCGTAACATTCAGCCAGCCGGTAAGATTGTCCGGCGGGGAAGAACTTACCGCTGCAAATGCATCGACCGTATTATCTCTTGAGCGGACAGATAATTCGAAAACTCCGGTTGAATTTACCGCAGAAGTCAGTGAAGACAAGACCATCGTGACCCTGACACCTGTTGCACCGCTTGCCGGAGGCGCTCAATACACGCTGACTGTTCTGCCCCTTGAGAATTACAGCGGAATGGCCACGCACACCTGTGTAACTCATTTTACCACTGAAACAACTACAGGTACGGTCGTTGCTGACGCATCTGCTTTAAGGGCTTTCCCGAATCCGGCAGGTGAGTATACCGAGATTTCAGGATTGGCTGCCTGCGGCCGTATCTACGATATTACCCTTACAGACCTTTCAGGGAAGGAAATCCGGAAGTATGCAGTACCCGCTTCCGGCAGTGATCTTGCAAGGTTGACATTGCAATCCGTGCAGCAAGGTTTTTATCTGATCCGGATCAGGACTGAGAAAGGAAATCAGGCATTGCGGATCGTTGTTCTGAACTGATGTTAATAAGCCGGCAACTGTAAAAATTTGCCGGCTTTTTTTTGATTTTAATGTTTTTTAAAAACAATAATGTATATATTTAGAACCTTAAAGAGGGAGCTTGTCTTGTTTTCTTAAATCAAACAAAATCAACACACTATGAAAAAATCATTACTTTTGGTGGCAGGGGTTTTCCTGTCAGCTTTTCTTTCTGCCCAGGTATTGTTCGAAGAGCACTTCAGCGGGACGACTTTTCCTCCTGCCGGGTGGATGGTTTTCGGCAACATGCAGAACTGGGCATCATCCCAGACAAACAATGCCAGTGGCACTGCGCCTGAGATGCGTGTAAAGGGGACCCCTTCATTTACCGGTACCCAGCGTATTATTGCGCCTCAGATCAACACCACCGGACATTCTATGGTTGTTATCAGGCTTAAACACATGTTTGATCACACCGATGGCAATGCAAGTCCGATTACCCTGGGTGTTGACACCCGTTCAAATAACGGTGCCTGGAATTCTGTGTGGTCAACCAATGCAACAGCAGATATTCCCGCACAAACACTCACAATTGCCGTTAGTAATGCAAATGTCGGGGCTGCAAGTTTCCAGTTCAGTATTTATGTGAACGGCTCAAGCGCTAATATGAAAGACTGGTACATTGATGATGTGGAAGTGCTGGTGCCCCTGGAACGCGATGCCGCGATGTCGATGATTGATGTGCCTGCATTATTTGTGGGTAATAAAGCCGTAAAAGGCGCTTTCTCTAATCTGGGGCAGGAGGCCATTACCTCTGCTGAGATTAGCTGGCAGGCCAATGAAGGGGAAATTTTTACCACTGAATTTTCAGGTCTGAATGTTACCACCGGCGGGTTGTACAATTTTGAATGTGCGGATTCTCTGATCCTGCCAACCGGAGTTTATGATCTGAAAGTGTGGGTAGCAAATGTCAACGGACTTGGCGATGATCTGAATACCGCCAATGACACCATGGTGAAATCAGTTTCGATTCCGACAGCGCTGATTCCCTACCGCCCCTTGTTTGAAGAGTTTACCAGCTCGACCTGCGGCCCTTGTGCTTCTTTCAATAACAGTGTGTTTAATCCTTTTATTCAGCAGAACGGTGATAATCTTACACTGATTAAATATCAGATGAACTGGCCCGGCAGCGGTGACCCCTATTATACCGCGGAAGGCGGAGTCCGCCGTACTTACTACGGTGTGAATGCCGTTCCCGATCTGTATGTTGACGGAAAGAAAACTGGGACTACTGCGCCAGCTGTTAATGCAGCATTCAACGCCACTTATGGGACCTATACTTATGTTGATATCGTTTCAACCCACGAGATTCAGGGTAATAATGTAATCATCGATGCCAATATTGTTCCTTATGCCAACTATCCGAATGTTAAGGTTCATATGGCGATCGTTGAAAAGGTAACCACCCAGAATGTAGCAACCAATGGTGAAACCGAGTTTCATCATGTGATGATGAAAATGGTGCCTGATGCCAATGGCACAACTGCCAACCTTGTTTCCGGAGAAACCCTCAACCTGAAACATACTGTCAACATGTCTACCACCAATGTGGAGGAAATGGATGACCTGATGCTGGCCATTTTTATTCAGGATAATTCAAATAAGGGAATCCATCATTCGGGTTATTCCCTCGAAATCGGTGCAACAACCACCATTAACATTGATGACAATGCAGTCAATGTTCCTGTTAACCAGACCTTTATAATTGATTATAGCCAGGCGGTAAGGATGATCGGCGGACAGGCCATTACCAACAGCAATGTTGCCCAGCTGATCAATTTCCGTGAAGGGGCGGCTACAGGTGCACCGGTAGGATTTACCGCCACCATCAATGCGGCTAAAACCCAGATTACCGTGGTTCCCGATCCCAGCCTGAAGTATGATCAGCGCTACTATTTCAAAGTCAATGCAGTTGAAAATATGACCGGGGTAGCTACGCTGCCGGTGACCCGCAATTTTACAACCCTGCTCAATGTTGGTGTTCCGGTGAATGAAGTTGTAAAGCACAGCATTTATCCCAATCCCGCAAACAGCACCCTTTACATCAGTGATGTTACCGGTATTGAGCGTGCTGAAGTTATCAGTGTTGTAGGTAATGTTGTGATGTCGGTCAGCAATTTCGGCACTTCGCGCGGCGAAGCCGGGATTGATATCAGCAGCCTGCCTTCAGGCTTGTATTTTATCCGCCTGCGCGGAATCAACAAGGATATCACCACCCGGTTTATTGTTTCACGATAAGCGAAGGTGACAGATTGATAAAAGCCGGAGGGGTTGCTAACCTTTCCGGCTTTTTTATTGATTAACAGGTTAAAGTTCAGAGTCCCGCTTTTTTCATCGCATTTCTGATCAGCGGGATTTTTCTAAGAAAAAATAAAGATGCCAGGAGACATAGCAACCCTGAAATCAGCAGGGTATTCTGTACCCCTGCAGTTTCGGCCACCGAGCCCAGGGTGAGGCTGCCCAGTGGAGTAATCCCCATGAACGACATGCTGTACAGGGCTACGACCCGGCCCCGCATCCGGTCATCAACCATCGTTTGAAGCAGCGTGTTGCTGGATGCAAACTCCACGACCATGCCAAAGCCGGCGATCAGCAGCAATCCCATAGAAAGCCAGAAGCTGGTAGAATGTGAAAATGCAGCCAGGCCAATACCGAACATGGCTGCCGAAATAAATACGATACGGGGTATTTCTGACAACCCCTTGCGTGAAGCCAGAAAGAATGCACCAATCAGCGCACCGGCTCCGATGGCTCCGGTCAGGAATCCGAGTGTCTGGGCATCGCCACCCAAAACCTCCCGCGCAAAAACCGGCATAAACACCTGGTAGGGCAGGCCTGTAAAACTGGTGGTGATCACCATCAGCAGCAGCACCCTGATCGGGCGGTTTCCCCATGCGTAATTGAATCCGGAGAGAAGATCACTGAAAATTGATTTACCGGAAGCAGTGATCTCGGTGGCCTTAACATTCATGGCCACTAAAGTTCCGATAACCGCCAGAAAGCTGAACCCGTTAACCAGGAAGCAGAGTCCTTCGCCTCCCAGGGCGATCAGCAGTCCGCCCAGCGGAGGGCCGATGAAGCGCGCCGTATTGAACAGGGTGGAATTCAGGGCAATGGCATTGGGTAAATCTTTCTTTTCGGTAACCATCTCAACCAGAAAAGCATGCCTGTATGGAGTGTCGAATGCGATGGAAATCCCGTTTAGTATGGCTGCAGCAAGGATATGCCAGATTTCAACTTTTCCCGAGAAAATCAGAACGGAAACAGAAAAGGCGACCAACATGGAAACAGACTGTGTAGCAATCAGGATTTGACGCCGGTTGGTGCGGTCGGCATAAACGCCGGCAAGCGGTGTCAGCAGCAGGGCAGGTATTTGTCCGGCAAAACCGACGGCCCCCAGCATAAATGCTGAATCAGTCAGCCTGTAAATCAGCCATCCCAGGG
Organism: uncultured Lentimicrobium sp.; assembly: GCA_964503805.1. Taxonomy (GTDB): domain Bacteria; phylum Bacteroidota; class Bacteroidia; order Bacteroidales; family Lentimicrobiaceae; genus Lentimicrobium. The sequence continues at coordinate 7,475 of CAZDBX010000015.1, forward strand.
CAATATTCTGGATCCAGGTGCCCGGAAGTGATATCAGCTGACCGAAAAAATAATAACGGTAATTCCGGTGCCGCAAGGACCTGAAAGCAAAACCCGGACGGTTAAGATAACTGGATATATCGATAAACCGGTTCAAAAGCTAACTTGTTACGGCAAAACTAAGCAAAACAATCCGGGGATGCGCACAAGATCCTGAAGATATTTATGCTGTGGAAGTCATGTGACACAGTCGTAATGTTTTTCCGGTTCATGTGCTGATTTAAACTGATTGGCGGCTGTTTGGAGGCATTCACCTGAAATTAATTTATCAGGGTAATATGACTGTTTACTTTTGCTTCGTTAACCTAAAACCCAACAACTATGAAAACGATACAACTGGCATTATTTGCAATTTTGACTTTTTCTATTCCGCGTCTGTATGCTCAGGAGGGGGATTTTGATGTCAACCTTCCGGCAAGGACCATTTTTGGCGAACAGTCATCAGCCCTTGGCGGATACATTTCTTTTGGGATCGGTAATGCTGCCCTTAAGGGGCATAATGCATTTGCCGGGCAGATGAGGCTGGCCGCGCGCATCAACCACAGCATGTCAATAGGGATAGCAGGCACCGGTTTCACCGATATGATCGGTGGATTGAACTATGACCGCCAGGAAACCATTCCGGATGGTTATTATATTGAAGGTGGTTATGGCGGATTGTTGCTGGAGCCGGTTTTTGCCCCGGATTTTCCGATTCATCTCTCATTCCCCATGCTTTTCGGTGCCGGCGGAGTTGCCTTGACAGAAGATCGCAATATTTACGATTGGGAAGACTGGGAATATGACAACGAGCGGTTTGCCATCGAAGCGGCGCCTTTCCTGATTCTTGAGCCGGGTGTCGAAATGGAGATAAACATGTCGAGGTTTATGCGCCTGGGCCTGATGGTCAGTTACCGTTTTACAACCGCAGTAAAGCTGGATGCCGGCCGCGAGTACCTGATGAACGGTTTTCATGCCGGCGCATTACTTAAACTTGGTGTATTCTGAATATAAACTTTGTCTGATATGCTGCAATATATTTTTAACAGACCTGAGATCAGGTATCATGAGACCTATTCTTTTGAAGGCAGGGTTTGTGCCAAAAGGCGCAGCACGCTTTACCGGCAGGTGTTACGCCGTGTCGGCCATAACAAAAGCGGGGTTTTGCTTGAACTGACCCCCGGTGACAGTCACGGGGATTCAGTACTCGCCAATATCAATCTGTTTGATGCTTCGGAAACCGGTTATCTGCCCAGGCTTTTTAACCTGATTAGCATTGAAACCGGTTTTGGAAGACATGGAAAGGAGCAGAGACTGCCCTGGGAAGATTCTTCCTTTGATGCCATTATCTGTGTTGACGCTTTCAGCGCATTTCAGAATACAAAACTGTGTCTGCGCGAACTGCGCCGGGTACTTCAGCCGGGAGGCCGGCTGGTGCTTGCCGATCAGTGGTTCAGGCAGCTCAATCCCTTGACGGATAATCTTCTGTCATCCTATGCTGAGGGCTACCCCAATTGCATCTATCAGTTTAATACTGTCTCCAATCTGCTCAGGGAAGCGGGTTTTCCTACGGTAACATTTGAATCTGCAGGATCGAACAGCTATATTTGTACTGCCTTAGTCGCCTGATTATTTAATATGATGGAGCCTGTAAAACCGCCCGAACTGGTTGATCCGTTCAATCACTATCCGCTCAGCCTTGGAAGGGGATATTGGTTTAATCCTGTTAACGATGAAAAGTATTATATCAATAACGGGATTCCCGTATTTCTTCCTGAGGAGCAGATGAGCGGGAACAACCTTAAATACTCGCGTTTTTACGACCGTATCAGCAGGTTTTACCGTGTATCATCGGTATTTTACAGTTGGCTGAAGGGCAGTTCTGATAAGAAGATTAAAATGAAGTACCTGGAGCAGCTTCAGGTAAAGCCCGGTGATAAAGTACTTGAAGTTGCCGTGGGTTCGGCAGATAATCTGCTATATCTTCCACGGAATGCCTCTTATTCAGGTCTTGATATTTCATTCGGAATGCTAACCATGGCCAGGCGTCATCTGCGCAAATGGAATATCCCGGCGGGGCTTTATCAGGGCGAAGCAGAACATCTTCCATTCGCCGGGCATTCATTCGATGTGGTATTTCATGTAGGGGGCATCAGTCTTTTCAACGACAGCCAGCGGGCAATCCATGAAATGATCAGGGTGGCAAAGCCAGGCGGTCAGGTGATGATTGTTGATGATAATGAAGTCTCACAGGTAAAGGCTTACCACAAAAATCCGTTTTCACCGGCATCTGCTGCCCGGACTGATGAGGAGCAGTCGGCCCCGGTTAAACTTTTGCCAAACGGGATGCGGAACATTGAGGTCAGATATTTCTTCGATTCCATGCTCTATTGTCTGACTTTCAGAAAACCAGGTCAGGTCAGTAAATCAGAGATAAAACCGCTTGCAGACAAGTTGCATTGATCTTTAAATCAATTGGATACGTATCCGATACCGGATATGTGAACGAAAATCCCCGCCGTTTCTAAAACTGAAATCTTACAAATGTTTCATGAATCCTTTCCGGGTGGTCAGATGGTTTAAAATGTTTTACGATATTTGATTCTATTTTAAACTGCGCTTATTATGATCCTGAATCCCATTCTGAAGATAATCCGTGACCTGGAAGCCATCAACGAGGACAGGGATTTCATCAGGTTTCGTGAACTCAGGATCAGAAGCGTGCTGATTACCATCACGATAGCCGCCATTTTTGTACTGGCATTGGGGTTATTGCTCGATCACGTTAACAACGCACCGGCAGGGGAAGCCCTGTTTCTGGTAAGGGCTGGTACAGCCCTGCTGCTGATCTTTAACCTGTTTTTTGCACTTTATACCCCCTACCTTCACAAGGTGAAGTGGCTGACCTATTCATCCTTTTACATCTGGGCAATAAGTGCAACGCTAATCTCGTCGCTTACCGGAGGTTTCGATTCGTATATGTGGGGGGGGATTGCCCTGGTGGTGATTGTCTGGTTGTCATTTGTGCCCTTCAGGTATCTGAGACTGATTTTGCATGCGGTTTTGTTCCTGCTGATCTATATATCCGGCTTGTGGCTGCTCGGGGGAAGTCTTCCTGCTTATCCGGTCCTTGTGGGATCGGGTATCTATCTGATCGGTGCGCTGGCCGCCGGTGTGGTGATCGCGTTTGTGAACAACCGTGGTGCTGCTGCAAATTATGCCTGCTCCACCGCCCTCAGAATCAGCGACAACAGATACCGGATTCTGACGGAAAACATGCAGGATGTAGTATGGACCCTTGACCTGAGGCGGCGGAAGTTTACCTGGATAAGCCCTTCAGTAGAAAAGTTGCGGGGCTTTACGGCCGAAGAAGTAATGCGGATGCGGCTCGAAGATTCATTTACCGGAGAAAGTGCAGAAAAGGTAAACAAGTTGCTCGATAAGGTTGTCGGTGACTTTAAGCAAGGCAATGACGATATTTCATTTTCTGTCGGAGAATTAGAGCAGACATGCCGCGATGGATCAACTGTATGGATTGAAGTTGCTGCAACCTTAATAACCGACGAAAACGGGGAGCTGGTTGAAATGCTCGGCGTTTCCCGAAACATCAGTGCACGGCGAAAAGCTGAAATGGCATTACGTGATTCTGAGGAAAAATACCGGAACCTGGTCAGTCAGGCAAAAGACGGCATATTCATCACTCAGGACGGTGTTTTCAAATATGTAAATCCCGCTTTCTGTGAAATTACCGAATATACAGCGCAGGAGCTTATCGGAAAAAACTTTTCTGAACTGATTGTGCCGGAAGAGCAGGAAGCCCTTACAATACTTCATAAGCGAAGGATGGCAGGTGAAATGGTGCCATCGATTTATTCTACCATTGGAATTTCGAAATCGGGCCGTAGGGTCAATCTTGAATTCAACAGCAGTACCATCGAATACGAAGGCCATCCGGCATCGTATGTTATCATGCGCGATGTTTCAAGTCAGGTGGAAGCTGCCAGACAACTGCGTGAGAGTGAAGAAAAATACCGCTCTCTGATCGAAAGGGCCAACGACGGCATAGTAATCCTTCAGGATGGAGAAGTGAAGTTTATTAACCAGATGATGGCCAATATTCTTGGGTATGATGTAGACGAGATATTAAATACGCCGTTTGTAAAGTATATTGCTGAACATGAGCGGAAGAAGATCCTCGATATTTACCGGCGAAGACAGCAGGGCGAGGTGGTTCCGCCGATTTATGAGTCAGTGCTGGTTCAGAAGGACGGAACACTTAAACCGGTAGAGTTCAACAACGGCATCATCACCTACAATGGCCGGATTGCCACACAGACTTATATTCGTGATATCACCGAGCGTAAAGCAGCCCAGCAGGCGCTGATTGAAAGTGAACAACGCTATGCACTTGCCGTTGAAGGGGTAAATGAAGGCATCTTCGACTGGAATCTCGAATCAGGTAAGGTTTATTTCTCAAATCATTATAAAGCCATCCTGGGCCTAGAACCGGATGAAATGCGTAATGAACTTTCTGAATGGGAAAACCGTATTCACCCGGATGACAGGGACAGGGTGCTGAAAGCCAACCGGGATTTTATCGAAGGCAAAGTGCCGGTATATAATCCGGAATACCGTCTGTTGCATAGTTCCGGAGAATACCGTTGGATCCTGGCCAGGGGCGTTTGTCTGCGCGACGACAATGGCAAGGCTTACCGCATGGCCGGTTCGCATATGGATATCAGCGACCGGCGGAAAGCGGAAGAATTGCTCCGTGAAAGTGAAGTCAGGTACCGGAGTATCTTTAACACGGCGGGGGATGCCATTTTTCTGATCGATAAGGAAAGCGGCAGGATCGTTGACGTAAATCAGTCTGCAGTCCGTATTTATGGTTATTCAACTGAAGAGTTGCTGCAGATGCACATCGATCAGCTTGCCTCCGAACCTGACGATACCATTAGAATTCTAGACCAGTTCAACCGCTTTCATTTTGTACCGATGCGCAGGTCGCGCCGCAAAGATGGGCAGACTGTTCTGGTGGAAGTTTCGGCCAGCTATTTTGAAATGGAGGGTAAGCCGTTCATCATCGCGATCGTCCATGATATTACACAACGTAAACGGTCGGAAGAGGAATTAAGAAGGGTGAATGAAAGGTTAACGCTTCACTTTAAGGAAACCCCGCTTGCATATATCGAGTGGAATGAAAAGATGGAAGTCACCGACTGGAATCCTGCCGCAGAAAAGATTTTTGGATACTCAAAAGAGGAGGTACTGGGCCAATATGCCTTTAATCTGATTGTTCCTGAACATATCATGGAGGAGATACAGCAGCTTTCGATGGAAATACTGCAGCAATCGGGCGGACAACGGAGTACCAACGAAAATCTGACAAAGGAAGGACACACCATCATCTGCAACTGGTACAATACTCCCCTGAAAAATGAATCAGGCAATGTGATAGGCCTGGCTTCACTGGTGCAGGATATTACGGAACAAAAAAAGCTTGAAGCGGAGCTTGAAAAGTATGTAACTGTGCTTGAAAAGAGCTATTCCGAGTCAAGAATAAAAGTTCAGTCCTATTCACTTGAGCTGGAGACGCGTAAAAATGAGTTGCTCCGGCTTCAGAAGGAGAACCTGCAGTCGCAGTTTGAAACACTCAGAAGTCAGGTAAACCCGCATTTTCTGTTTAACAGCCTGAATGTACTTACTTCGCTGATAAAGCTGGAGCCTGATCTGGCGGAGCAGTTTACCCTGCGTTTGTCAATGGTATATCGTTATGTACTTGAGAATAAGGATAAGGATCTCGTGACGCTTGAAACTGAACTTGACTTTCTGAAAGCGTATACTTTTTTGCTCGATATCAGGTTTGCAGGAAAAATGAAAGTGAGTGTCAACCTGGAGGATGAGAAGCTGCAGCAAAAGGTGGTACCACTGGCTTTGCAGCTTTTAATTGAAAATGCCATTAAGCACAATACCTTTTCGAAGAAACAGCCGTTGCTGGTAGAAATATACAGCGAAGGCGATTACCTGGTGGTTGAGAATAATCTTCAGGTAAGAGAGGTTTATGTGCAGTCGACAGGCGTGGGTCTGAACAACATTGCCAGTCGTTATGCTTTCTTTACCGAGCGGAAAATGTTCTCGGGAGAGGAAAATAAGAAGTTTGTGGTAAGAATTCCATTGCTTTGATAAACTGTCCGGCTCAGGGGCTTTAACCACCGGTAAAATTCAGAAACTTTATAAATGTACCTTATATGAAAGTTGTTATCATCGAAGACGAAGAACTGGCCGCCCGCAGGCTTGAAGGTATGATCAGGGATTGAGACGGTTCGGTTGAAGTAATCGCTAAACTCGAATCGGTGGAAGAATCTGTTACATGGTTCCGCAACCACCCTTCGCCCGATCTGATTTTTCTTGATATTCATCTTGAAGATGACCTGAGTTTCGCCATTTTTGAGAAGGTTAAAGTGGATGCGCCGGTCATCTTTACTACGGCCTATGATGAATATGCGATAAGGGCGTTTAAGCTCCGCAGTATAGATTATCTTCTCAAACCCATTGTTCAGGAGGAACTGGCAAGGAGTCTCGATAAATTCCGGGAGTTCAGCCGCCCGAATCCCCAACCCGACATTGAGTCGCTGTTCCGGATGTTTACAGGCGGCAGCGGGGAAAAATACAAGGAGCGGTTCTCGATTACCGTCGGACAGAAAATCAAAAGTTACGGCATTTCAGAGATATCATGGTTCTATTCTGAGGCCGGCATCACTTTTATGGTTGTGAATGATAACCACCAGTATCCCGTCGATTTCAGCCTTGATGAACTTACATCCATGTTAAATCCTAAAGAATTTTTCCGGATTAACCGGCAGTTCCTGGTTAAAATAAGTTCGGTAAAGAACATACATATCTATCCCAAAGGCAGGCTGAAACTCGAACTCGCGCCTCCATCCGACAAGGAGGTTTTTGTCAGCCGCGATAAAGTCACTAAATTTAAGGAGTGGCTGGGTTAGTTGAATAAACAGGGTCAGGGGTAGAATGTGCTGATTGTGAACAATTTTGCAAACAATAATACCTTGCGGGATGCTGGCTGAAGAATGCAGGCGACTGCTCCTTAATGAGCCTGAGCAGAATGTTTCAATTCTATGTATGGCTGAAGAATATCCGTTGCTCGAAGTGATGGAACAGGCCGGCATGCTGATGTGCCGGTTTCAGTCAGATGAAGAGTGGTGCCATTTCAGCCACAATGCAGATGCCGGATTTATTGATAACTTTTTTGGCAAACATGGCCAAAGACAATTCATCGTAGTTTCGGACAGTCACCTTTTTGATTGGATCAGCAAAGCATACAGGGTTGCCTGGTCTATCAGTTGCTACAGGCTTTTCCTTGACCAGTCAGTGTTTCCGGAACCGGCTGCAGATATTGAGCAGCTCCGGCCCGATGAACTGCGTTATGTGTATGACAATTCAAACTACCAGCAATTTCTTAACATGGATTATCTGTCAAAGCGCCTGGAGCTGGGAGGCGGCTACTGCATCCGGGATCAGCAATCACCGGTTGCATGGATAATGACCCATGATGACGGCTCCGTAGGCATGTTGCATGTGCTTGATGCATACAGGAGAAGAGGTTATGCGCGTAGGCTGGTAATTGCTATGTCGCGAAAGGTAAGTCAGAAAGGCAGGCCGGTTTTCGCGCATATCGAGCCAACCAACATCCCTTCGCTTAAGTTGTTCGGGAGTCTGGGTTTTATTGTCAGAAACCGGCTGACCTGGGCCAGGGTGTCAAAACCATAAAATCAGTGCCCTTATTCCCGGGCGGGTCCATGGCCGGAGATTATTCCTGACCCCCGTCTGCCCGGTGTTTCCATCGCTTGTGCGACCACAGCCAGTATGCCGGTTTACTGCGGATATCTCTTTCGAGCATTGATACATATTTCCGTAGGATATCCTGCTCATTCTGTCCGTCACCGGGAACAGAAATAAGCTGGTACGAAACATCATAAAATCCTGGCTTAATTTTGCCGATCGATTGATAGACAATTGCAGATTTTGTAGCCATGGCAAGCCTGGCGCCTCCGTTGAAGAAAAAACTGGGCTGGTTAAGGAAGTTATAACGGTATTGCGGATTTTTATGCGAAGGCGATTGATCTCCGATAAAAAAATAAAGGGCCGGGAAATCATTTTTACTGAGAATGTATCTGCCGGCTTGCTGCATTGATAAAAGCTTCATGCCAAAACGCCTGCGGATCCGGGCCATCAGGTACTCAGTAATTCTGCTGCTCAGCGGTTTATATAAAGTATAAATGCTGAAGTCGAAAAAGAGGGGTGTCATAATCAGCCATTCCCAATTGCCCCAGTGCCCGCCGAGCGCGAGAATATTCAATTTCTTCCCGTGCAGTTCCCTTATAAGCTCAGGGTTTGTCAGATTGAACCTTTTCCGGGCTTCTTCTGGTTTCATAGCCTGGCTCCGGATTACTTCCGCAAAGACCCTGAAAAAGTGCCTGTAGAATTGATGGGCAACTTCCCTGATCTCATTGTAGTTTTTTTCGGGAAAAGCACGTGAAAGATTCTGAATAATAACAGGATACCTGTAACGGATAATTTTTTCGGCAATAAAACAAATCACATCAGCTTTGAAATACAGTAACCTGAGCGGCAGGTGACCGGCGACTTTCAATAGGCCATACAATAATGCGCTCATAGATTTATTCAGGAAATCCATCTTGCAGGTTAACCATTAATTATGTTGTCAAAAGTACAAATTATGCAGGTGATATTTCGTATTACCTGAGGGGGCATTATTTGTCAGGATTTCAGAAGCCGGACAAGTGTTAAAAATATGTAAATATTGCTTGTTTGTATGATTAAATAATTGTTTATCTGTCAATAGTTTGTATCTTGTCAGAGAATACAGAAATCATGAAAAAAAACAGGCCGTTGT
>CAZDBX010000015.1:16437-28828 GCA_964503805.1 uncultured Lentimicrobium sp.
TGTCGGCTCAGAAGCAAAAAACAGTTCAGACGATCACGCCCCAGGTAGCTGCAAGTTGCGGCTCTGTGAGAGGGAAGTATGCGGTAATCCTTGATGGTGGTAAAACCACGATCTTTATTTCCGATAAAAGCCGGGAAGCTGAAATCATCGAAAGGTATAATCAGAGGCGGAAAAAGTAATTAAACCGCTGAATTATCAATAAAGGTAAGGGATTATTATCGGCGGATGGTTCAGCAACCTCCTCCGGCCTTGATCACTTTTGGTCCGCCCGGAATCTGCGGGGCCGCACTTCCGGCTTTCGGCGCACTTCCGGTAGATTCATTTCTGAAAAACCTGGCATAATCCCAACGGGCTTTTTCGGTATGTGAGGCCGCAAACCCGGATTTGTAGTTCTGCTGAACGGAGCTTTTAAAGAATGCCAGATTGTTGGATACGACGCGGATATTTTTGATGCCTTTCGCAGTCAGTAAGTTCATAGCCAACATGGACTCCGATTCAAAATCAGCGATCAGCATCAGCTTGTGCTCATTTTTAAGAAGATCCAGGTTTTCATGATCCAGCAAACCGGCGAGCGGGATATGGATCGTCTTTCCAAATCCACTGATCCCGTTATCAGCGTTTTCACCGAGTTCAACCAGGGTATATTGTTTCAGCGTTCCGTCATCCATCATGGATTTCAGTTCTTCGGGAAGGACCATACTCCCTTCTGCTGATAAGACCCGCTGCACTTCATCAGATGAAAGGGTGTAGGAGGGCGCTTTCAACCATTGAAATACCATAATCAGTAACAGTAATCCGAAAAATGCCACTAAGGCGTAATTCAGCATTTTGTCGTTCGTTCTTTCCATAATTGGTGTTCTTAAGCTTTAACCAGACTGTACGGATTGTTTTTTTGCGGATTGGCTTATCCTGACAGAAAACTTATCAGCAGCCGCCCTTACCCGCCGCGGGTGGTTGAATGTTTATGAGTGTTCTTACCGGTTGAGAGGCTGCCGGCGTCTGGCGTGATGCTTCCCCTTCGGTGAATGCTTTTGCTGCCCGTTCGATAAAGCGCCTTTCAAACTGCTCTTTTTCGCTGTATTTCCCTGAAGCGGGAATTTCCTGTTCCGCGAAGAATCCGGCAAAGAAATTATTCAGGCCGCCTTTCAGGACGCGTACGTTTTCCATGCCTGACCTGCGCAGAAACATCCATGCCTGGTCAGCGCTTGTTGAACCATGGCTGTAAAGCAGGATTTCCTTACCTGTGTCGCTGAGCCTTCGCTTGTTTTCGCGACTCTGTATGGTTTCGAGCGGAATATTGATAGCCCCCGGCAGTCTGAATTGCCTGAACGCTTCGGCCGGTCTGACATCAACGATAACAAGGTCATTTTCATCGGGATGCAGTATTTTGTAAGCCAGTTCTTCCGGTTGCATGTAGCGGTCGCCGGATACCGTCTCTTCAAGCAGGATTTTCGGATCAGTTTCATACCATTTTGCTCTGGGCTGGTCGGGAAGGATTAAGATCAGCAGTGCCAGACCACTCATAAATGCAAAAGGAAGCGTATAGGACGAGTGAAACAGCCTTTTTTCTGATTGAATGCCATTGACCTTGTCTTCAATTTTACGTGTGATGATAAATGCTGCCAGCGCTATAACCACCAGTAAAAACAGGAATAAATCACGGGGCATGCCCAGGGAATCAAACACGAAAATACTGCCCAGCGCCGAGCCGTTGTATAATGGCTCAAACGTATTGTAAAAAGCGCCGAAGAAGAATATCCCCCCCATCATGCCGAGGATAAACAACATAGCGTCAATTTTGCCGATAATGGCGGCGACCATGCTGGTTCCCGGGCAGAATCCTCCCAGGATAAATCCAAACCCCATGATCACCCCGCCAACAATTGCTGACCATAGAAAAGTCGGATTGATGTATAGCATGTCATATTCTACCCATCCCAGGTAGTTAAAAAGCAGCAATCCGATTGCTGCCGTGATGGCGGCGGTGAAGAAAACCCGCAATACGACAAAATCGTAACCATAAAAAACGCCGGCCAGCTTACGCGAAGTGGAAAAACCGCCCTGCTCAAGCACGTAGCCAAAGCCCAGACCAATTACAAAAGCAAAAAACAAGCTCAGATCCGGATTTATAAATCCCTGTGGTATCAATGGTGCCATAGTTCCTCCCTGTTATTAACTGATCCAGAGTTTTCTGAAAAAATAAGCAATGACATATCCGGTGCCGAAGATGGCGATCATCGTCAGAAACCCGGCTGTTGAGAGTGTGGCCATACCGCTGAGCGCGGCGCCGCTGGTACATCCTCTTCCGAACTGACTGCCCAGCCCGAAGAGAAATCCTCCGGCCGCAGCCATTATCAGTCGTGTACTGACTGAAATCCTTGGTCCTTTATCAATTTTAAGCCCGGCGCGTCCCGACATAAACCCCGAGAAAAAGGCACCGCCGAGCACACCAAGGGTGAGGTAAACCAGCCAGTTTTTCATTGGCCGGCCATCCCCGGTGGCAAAAAATGAGGCATAAAACGGATGGTTCTGGGCATATTCGGGCGAAACGCGGCCAATGCTTTCTATCACCACGCTTTTAGCTGCTCCGCTGGCGCCGAGCCCTCGGCCGGTGATAAAGAATGATGCCAGCAATACCATGCCCAGCAGAAAACCTGCCAGGTATGGATTCATGTAAGGTTTGGGTTTTTGTTCCATATCTTTAAAAAAATTAAGCGCATCCGCCCTGCGTCTGCTTTACTACAACCTTTTTTTCATCTTTATCCCCACCGCCGACAGAGCCCGATTTAAACGGAAAATCATTCTTTTGCATGTCAGTCCATTGACGGGGCGTGTTTTTATCATTTTTACCGAACCGGTCATACATAAACCCGTTCGCACCATAAATCACCGAGTATGCTTCATAGCCCAGCATGCGCAACCAGGCCACGGCGTGGGCGCTGTGATGCCCGTTGAAACAATAAACCGCGACGGGCTTAACGGGCGATAATAGTCTCAGGGATGCCTCCTCTTTCAGGGAGGCTTTGGGGACAAAATTCATTGTCCCGGCCGGATGCACGTTGTTTCCGAACCAATCGGCAGGCACATACGCCACAACATCATATTTTTCGGGTGATTTCTCAATGTCGGAATAATTGATGAGAAATGAAGCCTGTGCAGTATCGAGCAGCGCTTTTGCCCGTAATCGTGCAATCTGAAAACCGTTCTTACCACCGGTTACAATCCGGGGCATTTCGCCTTTAGCGACTGGTTGATCTGAAGATTCCATGGTCAGGTTGTCAGGGAAGGTGCAGGTCGCTTTGTCCCATCCTGTTTTGGCGAATTGAGTGTTCCATCCGCTCATCCCGTAACGCACCGAATAGGTATTGTTGCAGCCCAGAATCCGCATAATTCCGTTCACATAAGCTGATAACTGCCCCCGGCTGCATAAAAATACGACACGCTCAAAATAAGGCGCATCGATGCGGTTTTCAAAATAATCAATGACGTGCTCAGGGCTTACATTTACAGCCCCTTCGATATGCCCCTGATTAAACTGATCTGCCTCCCGGAGATCTATCAGATGAATGTTCCGGTCGAGCAATGCATAAAGTTCAGCGGCGGTCATGATGGCCGGGGCCGCTTCACTGTTGATGTAATCCCCTTTTTGTTTAAGATAATCATACAATACCTGCGATTCATTGATTGTTGCTGCAGGTTCATTGGTTATGCCCGGTTCTTTTCTGGAGCACCCTGTATAAAGAAAAAGTGTTGTCAGAAAAATGCTGATCAGCGATATTTTATGATTCAGGTTCATCTTCCGGTCAGATTTAAGGGTTTTCATCATGTTCGTTTACCTGCTTCCCGACCGTTTTATTCTGATCTTTCTGATCTTCTTCTTCGAGTTCTTCCCAGCCGGTGATCATGGCCTTCAGGTTTGAGGTAATGGTATGTCCCGTAGTTATCAGGTAAAGATGCACCAGCACAAAAGCCAGCAGTGCAAAAGCACCTGCCGTGTGCACCAGCGCGATAATTTCGAGGTTGTCAATATTGATGATGGCGATGCTGTCGCCCTGGGGATAGCGATAGAACATAAAAAGCAGTCCCGAAACAACCATAATGGGGATAAACAGGACTTTAAGCCCCAGATAGACCAGTCGCTGCAAAGGATTCAGTTTACTGATCAGCGTCTTTTTGGTAGGGTGGGGGGCATTGCGGAAAATCCCGAAAAGGTAAAATTCAGCCTGGGCTTTCAGATTTTTCGTAGTCGGAATATACTGTTTCCATTCACCGGTGGTGAAATGCCAGAATATAGCGAAAACAATCAGGATGATAAATCCCCATGCTGCGTAATTGTGGATTTTAACAGCTGTTTCGAAGCCGAAGAAATCGTAGGAGCTGTGAATTTCGAATCCCGTAAATGCCAGAACAAAGATCAGCAAAGCCTGGTTCCAGTGCCAGAATCGCTCAAAACCCTTGTAAACGTATACTTTTTTATTCGTGCTCATTGCTGATGGTATTAATGGCTTTGTATGATTTTTTGTTTGCGTGATGAAAGCGCCCTGATCACTGAATGGACTAACACGCCGGCAAATGAAAGGATCAACAACAACTGACCGGCCAGATCAAGGGTGCGGTTGCGGTCGCGGCCAGGCATGTAAAAATCGGTGAGTGCGGCCAGGCGTCCGTTATCCCGGGTGTGGCATTCCCTGCAGGTAACGGCTTCGGTCGCCGGGCTCACCATGTGGTTTACCGGCATGAACATTTCGGTTTTTATGAATGCATGTTTTCCACTGTATGGCAGGGGGATATAGGCCATACCTTCCTCGATGGAACGTTCCCAGTCAAGATCCAGCCAGAGCGCCCCTTTTCCTTTGTCCTTATCCCAAAGCTTGGCCTGAATGATGGTCAGGTTTTCGGCATCATAAGGTTGCCTGCCACGGTGGACCTTTACAGGGATTATTTTGCTGCTACGGTCGCGGTATTCGCCAAATAATGTGTTGATTTTAAGAATATTCTGTGTCGTGTCGACCTTGTCGGTGAGCAGGTGATGATCGGCTGTACCATTGAACCACAGGTATTCGGGCTTTACCATTTTCTCCCAGACAAAGTCTCCTTTGATGGAGGTATAAACCACATTGCCATCTTCGTCAAGCAGCTCATATTCTTTCCCGTCTTTTTTCCTGGTCGCCGTTGCCCAGTCCCAATACATTTTGGTGGCATTTACTTTTGCATAAACCGGAATGTGGCATGTCTGGCAGGCTACTTTAATTGAATGCTCGTTCAGGATGCTTTTCTGGTGAGGAAATGCGGTATGGCAATCTTCGCAGTTCAGTCGCTGGGTGTTGGAAGAGGAAACTGCATAATATCTTCCTTTCATTTTATGGTTTTCGGCTGTATGGCAGTCCACGCAATTCATGTTCAAACCGTCAACGCCCATGTGTACATCCACATCACGCCCTCCTGTCAGTAAACCGAGTTCCAGATCACCATGTTTAACATTGTTGCCGCCGCCGCCACCAAAATGACAGGTGCCGCAATTGGCGCTTTTAGGCTGACCTACGCTGGTAACAATCGCTTTGAAGTCCGGTCCGTCGGAGCCCATTTTGGGATAGCCCGCAGCGCCGCTTGCTTTTTCATAAGTACCCGTATTGTCATGACAAACAATGCAATCAATGTTATAAGGATTTGAAAAGTCAAATGTTTTGTCGCTCCATCCGTAGCCGGCATGGCATTTCATACAGCTGCCTTCGTTCGACTGCACCCCGGTGCAGAAATTATTGATCAGATTCTTCTTTCCCAGGTAGGTTATACCCCTGCCGGGGATATATGCTTCGCGTTCCCAGGTGAAATGGGCGCTGTGCATCAGCTCTTCACCACGCTCGGTGTGGCAGGAGAGACAGGCTGCCGTAATTTCATGGGGGTTTGTGAAATCTTTCTGCAGAATCTCAAACTTGCTATGATCCACACCAGGCTTGCGTTTAACCGCATATTTTGCCCTGAGGTTATTCAGCAGTTCCTGGTCGGGCTCCGGTTCCCTGAGTACGAGGGTAACAATCAGGAGAGGCGCCACAATGGCCAGAAAGAAAGTAATGGGTTTGGTGTAGCTTTTCATTGCTTTGCAATTAGTAAACTTCCTTTATCGGGAGAATGGTCAGTAACTTAAAAAAAACTATCAGACATCAATAGCCGGGTAATTTAAAATTATTGCTATTTCTATGGCAAATATAGGACAAAATAAATGTATCCTGTTCAACCTGAGGCAATTTAGAGGTATTTCTAAATAGCATGCTAAACTATTGATTCATTGACTTATATACATTGTTTATATTGACCGGGAAATCAGCTTTAGGATATTCAGTAAACCAGATCAATGTTAAAATCCGGTAAGATTACTGATAACCTTATTGATTATGAATTATTTGCATTTTTATAATGCAAATCAGGGGTTTAGGCTGAAAAAAAAGCAATCTCTGTTAATTTCTTTCTGAATAGAATTCTCAGGCAAACTTTTACCGGATTGCAACGAAATATCATGCATATTTTTATATTTGCTGCAACAATGGTTGATCTGATCAGTATTGCTTTCAGCCATTGTCACGGTTAGTCTGCATTGCAGGTATAGTTGTTACGGATTGAATGGCATAAGGATAAACTGCAATCGGGGATCACTTTAATTTGTGTATGTAAATACTTGATTATTAATCTGTATAGTAATAATTTAACATTTAAGCTAATGATTAAAATTTCCAAAACCGGTATCGTTCTGCTGTTCCTGTCACTGGGCATGATTCCGGCTTATTCACAGTCGAGGGGGGTAACGACCATTGATTCGCTTCCAGTAAAATATCTGAACTGGTATAACCGCAGCCCGTCACAGGATAAAATTCAGGGCGCAGCCACTGATCAGGCCTATATTGAGCTTCTGAAAGACAAATCCCCGCGCAAAAAAGTGGTAGTGGCTGTAATTGACGGAGGTGTTGATATCTACCACCCTGAACTTGAAGGAAAAATATGGACCAATAAAGAAGAAATTGCCGGAAATGGTCTGGATGATGACAACAATGGGTATGTGGATGATATTCATGGATGGAATTTTATCGGCAACAGCAAAGGGGAGCACCTGCTTTATGAAAACATGGAATATGTCAGGATTTTCAAAAAGCTTAATCCACGGTTTAGCGGGGTAAAGGATGAAAATGGTCTGTCGGCCGAAGACAAGCAGCTTTATGCCGTTTATGTAAAAAGTAAAACAAAATATGAGGAGGAGCTCAGGAAGTATACCCAGCGCAAAAAGGACCTTGATAATTTTGAAAGGTATGTAAATCATCAGGAGGAGGTGCTGAAGAAGTATCTGCGCAAGCAGGATCTGACGGCGGCGGATGTGCGGGCGGTTAAAACGAAGTCGGAAATGGTGAATGAGGCGAAAAAAGTCATGCTTGATCTTTATGATAAAGGATTTACCAGAAAGGATCTTGCTGATATGCAAAAGCGAAGCAACGATTTTCTCACTTATTATCTGAATCTTGATTTTAATCCAAGGATGTTGGTAAATGATGACCCTGAAAACATCAGCGATCTCTATTACGGAAATAATGATGTCAAAGGGCCGCGTTCTTTTCATGGAACTTTTGTAGCGGGTGTAATAGCCGCGATAAGGGGAAACGGGCAGGGGCCTGACGGGGTTGCCGGTCATGTTGAAATTATGACACTCAGGGTTGTACCCGACGGGGATGAACGGGATAAGGATGTGGCATTGGCCATCCGGTATGCGGTTGACAATGGGGCAGACATTATCAACATGAGTTTTGGCAAGTATTTTTCCATTACCCGGGGCATCCTTGATGATGCGGTCCGGTATGCAGGGAATCATAATGTATTAATGATTCATTCGGCGGGCAATGAAGCTGATAACCTCGACCTGATAGAGCATTATCCATCGGCAATTCTTGCAGATGGCTCAAAAGTATCAAACTGGATAACGGTAGGAGCTACCTCAGATATTCTGAATAAGGAATTTTGTGGTGTTTTTTCCAATTACGGAGCTGAAAACGTGGATCTGTTTGCCCCCGGGGTAAACATTGTTTCACTGGCCCCGGATAATAAATATGAAATGGGGGATGGTACCAGCTTTTCAGGACCGGTTGTCAGCGGAGTTGCGGCACTGGTCTGGTCATATTATCCCGAACTGACCGCCATACAACTGAAGGATATATTGTTGGAAAGCAGTACAAAATATGCTAAAGCCAAAGTTTACAGTCCTGATACAAAGTCTTCCAAAAGAAAAAAAGTGCAATTTGCCACCCTTTCCCGTACCGGAGGGATCGTAAATGCTTACAACGCCCTTCAGGCTGCCGGGAAGGCTGTGTTGGCTAACTAATCAACAATTGTAATAAAAAAAATCCCTGCATCCGGTATTTCAGGCTGCAGGGATTTCTTATTAAAAGGAGTGCTACCCGGTACTGGTTTTCAGAAAGCCGATCCCGCGTTTGACAAGCGTATCCGAACCGGCGATAAATTCATGCACATCCTCCAGTGTCAGTGTTTTAACCATATTTTCATCCCGATCCGCTTTTGGCACCTGACTTAGTCTGAGATTGTGGTTGCGGATGGCTTTTTCGAGTACTTTTCTTACAAACCGCCCGTTCCCGAAATATTGGTTGCGGTTTGCCGAATGATAGTTGAAATAGGCCTGCAGGTGTGACAATGCTTCAGCACTTGCTGTAAGTTTGTTCTTCATCAGCATGATGCCGGCGATTTCCATAAGCTCTGTGGCTGAATAATCGCTGAACACCAGATGGTTGTCAAACCTTGATCTCAAGCCGGGATTCGAATCCAGGAAATTCTCCATTTCTTTCGGATAACCGGCAACTATCAGCGAAAATTCGCCCCTACGGTCTTCCATCTGTTTGATGATCACCTCCACCGCCTCGTGTCCGAAATCGTTGCCACTTCCGTTAACCAATGCGTAGGCTTCATCTATAAACAACACACCTCCTATGGCGGCTTCTATCTTTGCCAGGGTTTTGGGCGCGGTTTCCCCGACTACGGCGCCCACCAGGTCTTCGCGGCTGCATTCAACCAGGTGTCCGCGCTCCAGCAGGCCGAGTGCTTTGTATATTTTGGCTATGATGCGGGCTACTGTAGTTTTACCGGTTCCGGGATTGCCTGTAAAAATATTGTTAAGCGAAAATGCGCTTACAAGGTCCATGTCCATTTCGCGGTAATACTTAGCCAGTTTGGCAAGCTCGCTGATCTCAGTCTTTACACTATCCAGGCCGGTCATATCCCTGAGTTCATTCAGCATGTTCTCAAGGAGTACCTCGTCGGTTTTCATCTGTATGCTTTTACTGCCTTTTTTTCTGAACAGGCCTTCAATATCACACGGAAGAATGGTGCAAAGTTCTTCCTGCGAAAGGTTTTCTTTGCGGGCTTTGATTACCCTGATACCGAGGTTGAGCTGAGCCTCCTCGAGCATCGATTTTACCACCCTTGCATTACCGAATGCGCGCGTACGGCTTCTATACTGTTCTTCCAGGTATTTATACATCATATCAGAAACCTCTTCCGAAAAATTCAGCTTCTTCTGAACCGCTGTTCTGCGGGCAATTTCCATAAGTTCTTCCGGCGTATAGTCGGGAAATTCATAAATGTATTTGAAACGGGAGGGAAGCCCGGGGTTGAAATTGAGAAATCCTTCCATTTCTTTCGGATAACCGCACACAATGACGGCGATATCACCCGGTCCGTCCGACATTTCGGTAAGCAGGGTTTCAATCACCTCGCGGCCGTAATCCTTGTTGTCGTCTGATTTTACGGCCAGTGAATATGCTTCATCTATCAGCAGGATGCCTCCCCTGGCTTTTTCAATGACTTCGCGGGTTATGGGAGCGGTTTCCCCGATGTACCTTCCTACCAGGTTGGCCCTGCTGGCCTCGTAAACGGTATCTTTTGGGAGTAAACCGAGATGCTTGTATATCTTTCCCAGCATCCTGGCGATGGTCGTTTTACCGGTTCCCGGGTTGCCGGTAAAAACCGCGTGCAGGTTAATTGATTTCATGGGTTCAATACCCATGGTGTCGCGCAGTTTCAGATACCTGATGTAGTCGGCATAGTCGTGAAGCCGCTGTTTAATGCCCTCTAGTCCGACCAGACTGTCCAGTTCACTGAAAATCTCATCCTCCTGCACCAGCCCGTCACCGGAAGTTGACGCCTTAACCGGGTTTTCGCCCCAGGTTATTGAGTATGTAAGCTTCTCCTTGTCAACCGAATCCGCTACTTTAAAGTTGGCAACCGCCATCATCCTGCCCATGAAAATTACTTCTACCGTATAGTTTCCTTCTTCCCAGTTGACATTTACCGGGTCGCCGCAGCCGGCTTCCACGAAAAACTCATGATTGGGGTGGTTGGGTTTAACATCGGTAACGGCCACTACATGGTGCACCAGTTGACGCATGTCGTTGTAATAATTGAAGAAGAATTCCGCTTTCCAGGTTTTTTGAGGCCGCTTATTCCTGATTTCGAGTTCGGCCCATATAAAACGGGTTGCCATCCTCTGAAACTGCCTGTAATAGGATCTTTCGTATCGTTTTGGTTCCGGTTTGTCGCTGTCTTCAAACAATTTCAGCCCATAGATATCAAAGCAGGGATTTGTTCCCTCGCCCAATGGGCCGGTATCCTCCAGGTAAAATGCAGCGTCCGCAATTTTTACGTTGTCAATCCAGGCTTCTATGATGTAACTTCCCGGAGCCCAGTCTTTTTCATCAATGGGTTCGAGGGTGTAAACACAATTGAGGATGTTTTCTGCTTTATCCGCCTCCAGGGTTATGCAGGTCGATTCTATAATCTCCCTGTCCTGATCATAGGGGTTTCTCCAGCAGAAAAGTTCCAATTCTGCTTCCCATGATTCTTCATCAAATTTTTTATTATACAATGAAATTTCGGCCGTAACAGCAGATAGTTCAGAAATGTCAAAGACACTTCTGAACCTGCGTTCAGGGCAGTTCGATGAATCATTGATGTTGAATATCCTGAAATCCTTTAACTTATAATTATCGTGATCCATAGTTCTTTTATCTGACCCCGGTTTCAGTCCGGACAATTTGAATATTAAGGACAGTAAAATTACAAATGTTTTTAAATGAGATCGGGCATATCAATGTTAATATAAATAAAAAACACCCGTAAATACATGAATTTACAGGTGTTTTGAATGTAATGGTTGTGATCCGGGCGGGATTCGAACCCACGACCCGCAGCTTAGAAGGCTGCTGCTCTATCCAGCTGAGCTACCGGACCGGATGCAAAACGGAAAAAAAATAATGAATAATTCCTCCCGGCTTTTGCGGTTGCAAAGGTAAACAAATTTTATTTAGCCTCAATTCCGCACACAAAAACCGGTTTTCAATGCCACACGTAACTTTTTTTACTATTTTTTGAAAAATGACCTGTTACTTTTAATTAAAACTGCCATAAACAAATGAATTAATTCACGAATAGCTTTAATTTAGCAGACCTTGGAGCACTGCTATTAACTTAGGCACTATGAGAGAGCTACTTTTTACAGATTTTTCAAGTTCTTCAGCTGGAAAGATTTACAATTGGGCCGGTAAAACCATTCTGATTGCTGAAGATACGGATTGCAGTTTTCTTTATCTGAAGACAGTCCTCAGAAATACTGCCGCCTCTATTCTCTGGGCATCCACCGGCCAGGAGGCGATTAACCTTGTTCGTGAACATAAAGAAATTGACGTAATCCTGATGGATATCAATATGCCCGGGATCAGCGGATTTGAGGCAACGGTGGGTATTCACAGTATCCGGCCGTCAATTCCGGTAATCGCCCAGACTGCCTATGTGCATGATAATGAAGTTGAACTGTGTTATGCTTCGGGTTGTATCGATTACATTCCCAAGCCGATTGATAAAAACCTGCTGCTCGAAAAGCTGAGCGTTTTTCTGGGAGCCGGTGTTCCCAAACCCCAAAAGGAAATCTCAGGTTAAAAGGTGATAAAATAAACTCTTCTTTCAGGAAAGCGGACCAGTTCCGCTTTTTTTTATGCCGGCTGTATACCGGGACTGAAAGAAACAGCAAATCTCAGGACTAATGGAAAGGCATTGCACAGCCCTGCTGCTGTAATTACCTCCCGAGCAGGAAAAGAAGCGGGAATTCCAGCCTTTCCCTCCAGGCGTTTTCCGAGTGACCGGCTCCGGGAAATTTCTTCGTAATCCATATGGGCGCCATATAGCCCTTCTCCTTCATGATGCTGTCCGCAATCAGTTGAAAAGGTTCATACAGCGCGTCCAGCGTTTCAGTGCCATAATCAAAGTAGATTCTGTTGTTTCCCGGGTAGGGCAGGTGGTTATGCAGGTAATGGAGCAGCGCATCCGGGACCGGATTATTTTCGGTGCT
>CAZDBX010000016.1:0-24751 GCA_964503805.1 uncultured Lentimicrobium sp.
TCATCCGTTTGAGCCTGCGCTTGATGTTCGCTTCAACGACATAATGGTCAATCAACGGAGCGAACACATTCATAAGCAGGATGGCCAGCATCATGCCTTCAGGATAAGCCGGGTTAAGCACGCGGATAAGCACGGCCATCACACCGATCAGGAAACCGTAAATGATTTTACCCTTGTTGGTCTGTGATGCGGTAACCGGGTCGGTAGCCATAAACACCATTCCGAATGCGAAGCCACCCATCACCAGATGATAGTAAAAGGGAACATCCATGTAAGCATTTACCGAAACAAGGTTCAGCAGTCCGCCCATAAAGATGCCTCCCAGTGCGACGGAAACCATGATTCTCAGACTTCCTACCCCGGTAAATACCAGAATTGCGGCACCAATCAGAATGGCAAGTGTGGAGGTTTCCCCGATGGAGCCCGGAATGGTCCCCATAAACATTTCCATGAAGCTGTGGGTAAAATTCACCGTTTCAGCGCCGATTCCTGCGGCAGCTTCGGCCAATGGGGTGGCACCGGAGAAGGCATCGGCCTTTTCAGCAATCCAGACTTTATCGCCTGAAATCTGTGCAGGGTAAGCAAAAAACAGAAATGCACGCGCCGTAAGGGCCGGATTGAGGATGTTCATGCCTGTTCCGCCGAAAACTTCTTTTCCGATGATAACGGCAAAGGCTGTGGCGAGAGCAACCATCCACAGGGGAATATCCGGCGGAACTACCAGCGGAATAAGCATCCCTGATACCAGGAATCCTTCATTCACCTCGTGATGCCTGACCTGCGCGAAACCAAATTCAATGGCAAGCCCGGTAACATAGGAAACAACAATAATGGGCAATACTTTCCAGAGACCATAAAGAACTTTATCCCAGAATGCAACGGTTTCGCCATGTGAAAGAAAATGCTGATGGCCAACGTTCCAGATGCCGAAAAGCAGGGCCGGAATCAAAGCGATGACCACAAGGCTCATCGTGCGCTTCATATCAATGCTGTCGCGGATATGACTGCCATGTGAAGTTGTTTTGTCGGGGACAAAGAGGAAGGTTTCGAAAGCATCAAAGGTTGAGTGAAGCTTCTCGAACTTTCCGCCCTTCTGAAACTGGGGCTTGATTTTGTCCAGTTGTTTTCTGAGCGCTTTCATTCAGTAACGTATTGATTTTTAATTTTCTGTTTGTTTCGTGCCATTGAATCCCTTGCTTAGCTCATTTCCTTGCGCATGATTTCAAGGCCTTTCCGGATGATGGTCTGTATCTCGGTTTTTGAAGTGTCCATAAATTCGCACAAAGCAAAATCTTCCGGTTCAACTTCATAAATTCCAAGGTTTTCCATCAGGTCAATGTCTTCCGTAAGAATGGCTTTGATCAGCTGAAGCGGATAAATATCCATCGGAAGTACTTTTTCGAACTGACCAGTCATTACATAGGCCCGTTCGCCACCGTGCAGGTTGGTGTCCAGTCTGTATTCCTTTGAGGGATTTATCCAGGAGAAAAATGCCCTTGAGGTGCTGAATTTTCCGAAACCGGGAAGTGCCCAGCCCAGGAATTCATGATAATTGCCTTCAGGAATCACCGTGACCATGGAATCATAGAATCCCAGGAAATTATCAGGCCTGATCTGTTTGCCTGTGAGCACATTTCCTGATATATACCTCACGTTTTCACCATTCACATTGTCTTTGACCATCGTGCTGATGGAAGCGCCCCGCCTGGTTTTATAGTACTGCGGGCGGGTAACTTCTGACCCTGCCAGCGCGGCAATCGTTGTTGAATCATAAATTCCTTCCCTGAAGAGGCGCCCGATGGTAATCACATCCTGCACGCCGGCAAACCATACAACATCGCCCTTGTTGATGGGATCGATGTGATGAATCTGAACCCCTACATTGCCTGCGGGGTGAGGCCCCGAAAATATATTGATGGTTACATTGCGCGCTCCGAGAAATTCCTTGGCAGCTGTCTGTTTGCTCACATTCAGATGAACATTGCCATCACTGAGTTTCGAAAGTACGTCGAGACCTGTCTGAAAATACTCTCCCTGGCCGTTAACGACGAAATCGTAATCAGGTGCCAGCGGGGCTGTGTCGAAAGCGGAGATGTGCACCGCTTTGGGAGTGTGCTCCGGATTGGCTATCACAGCATAAGGCCGCTGCCGGATGACGGTCCAGACGCCGCTTTGAAGCAGTTTTTCAGCAATCTCCTGTTTGGTCAGAGAAGCGGGATCCGCCTTCCCGAAATCGATGGCATCGTTTTTTCCGTCTGATTCAATCCGGACTTCAAGCAGCAAACGCTTGTCTCCACGTTTAATCTCTGTGATTGTCCCGCTGACGGGTGAGGTAAAAACAATATTCTCCCGGTACTTATCAATAAACAGCGGGGAACCAGCTTTTACTGCATCTCCTTCCTTGACCTGCAAACGCGGAAAAACACCGGTAAAGTCGGTTGGCTTGATGGCGAACTGCTGTGCAGATAATCCGGTAATCTTTTTTTCGGCTGAACCTTTTAGCCTGATGTTTAGCCCTTTGGTAAGTTTAATGGTCTTCGGCATAATGTTGTAAATTTCAGACTGTCGCTTTAAAAGCGGCAAAGGTATTGAATAAGTTAAATATTTACTTTTGTCAATGAGACTTTTTTTTACACTGCCCATTTTCTAAGCAAA
Organism: uncultured Lentimicrobium sp.; assembly: GCA_964503805.1. GTDB lineage: Bacteria > Bacteroidota > Bacteroidia > Bacteroidales > Lentimicrobiaceae > Lentimicrobium. The sequence goes on from CAZDBX010000016.1 coordinate 2,656, forward strand.
TCTACAGAATAATTCAGGTTTAATCAAAATTAACCCGGCTTGTTTTCGTTAATATGGCACGAAAACTGCTGTGAATCATCCTGAAGTGTTAATCTATTGTTAATTTTGTAACAAATCAATTCTCAAACAACTTATGAATAGCATTGTTCAACCGGGTGTGGTTAAATTCATTGTTTTTCTGTATTTCATTTTTATACCGGTTGTTACTTATGCACAGGCCGGCGAAAAACAATCCGGTAAAAGCAGCAAAAGGGCAAAGGAACGTGAAGTTGTTCGGCCGAAGAGCAACGACAGTTACTTCGATTCCGGATTTTTAAGGTATGAGGATTTTATTTACCGCGAGTCGGTCAGAACGGTGCTTTTTCACAGGGAAGGCTGGGAGTTGACACCCCCGATGATTCTGTTTAATTCCGATGAAAAGCTGATGCTCTCCTTTGATGATCTGGATGCTGACTATAAAGTATGGCAATATACGGTAATTCATTGCGATGCTGTCTGGAAGCCGACCGACTTATGGCAGAATGAGTATATCGAGGGGTTTACCGAAGATTATATCCGCGATTATAAATATTCATACAACACCCTTCAGGCATTCACCCATTACAAACTGACAATTCCTAATGACAACTTCAGGTTTACCTTACCCGGGAATTATATTCTGAAAGTATTTCCGGAAGGTATGCCGGATCAGCCGGCCATTACCCGGCGGTTTATGGTGGTTGATCCGAAGGTGACCGTTAAAGCCCGGGTAAAGCGTTCCAGTGTAATCGACCAGTACTTTACCCATCAGGAAGTGCCGTTTTCAGTCCTGAATCCTGCCTATCCGATTCCCGAACCTTATCGCGACCTGAAGGTTGTTATTCTGCAGAACAACCGTTGGGATAACGCTATCTGGAATCTTGCCCCTTTAATGCTTCGTGCGGATGAGCTTGATTATCAGTACACCGATGGCCGGAATTCTTTTGAAGCCGGCAATGAATTCCGGTATTTTGACATCAAGAGTCTGCGTTATACCTCTGAACGGGTCAGGCAGGTGGAGAACCGTAATGATGGCTATCATGTCTCCCTGCTTCCTGACGCAGCACGCACATTCAAGCCTTATGTTACCTATTCCGATATCAACGGGCAACGGCTGATCAAGACAGAAGATGCCCGCGACAGCGATCTCGAGGCTGAATATGTATGGGTGGATTTTTTCATTCCCTGGGACGCCCCCATGACCGACGGAGCGCCTTACATCATGGGTGCATTAACCGACTGGCAGTTCAGCGCGGCAGGCAACACCCCCGTGGACAGAAGCGGCCCCGGAAGGATGAGTTATAATTTTGCACGCCAGGGTTACGAGGCCAGACTTTATCTGAAACAGGGATACTACAACTATTTGTACGCATTTTTGCCCAACGGGGAGTCAAAGGCTGAGCTTGCCAGGTTGGAAGGCAGCCGTTATGAAACCCGCAACAGCTATACAATTCTGGTGTATTACCGGGAACAGGGGTCGCGTTTCGACAGGCTGATTGCGGCGGAGGTGATCGAGAATTAAGCGTAAACATAGTGAACATTGATTTTCGGCCTGAAAGTCCCGGTATATTATCCCTTTTTCCACTCCGGTCTGTATGATATATTGTTTTTTCACGTAAGTTTGACCTCCCAAAAATCTATTGAGCCATCAGGATGGAGAATTTCATAGTATCAGCCCGCAAGTACCGGCCGGCTTCCTTTGCTACGGTTATAGGTCAGGCCTCAATTACGAATACGCTTAAAAATGCGATCCGTAATCAGCAGATCGCCCAGGCATTTCTTTTTACAGGCCCAAGAGGCGTTGGAAAGACCACCTGTGCCCGTATCCTGGCCAAGACGATCAACTGCCGGGCGCTGACCCCCGAAGGAGAGGCCTGTAATGAATGCGAATCATGCCTGTCATTTAATAAATCATCTTCCTTTAATATATATGAACTGGATGCCGCATCCAACAATTCGGTGGATGATATCCGGAACCTTGTGGACCAGGTACGCATACCGCCTCAATCCGGAAAATATAAGGTGTATATTATTGATGAGGTTCATATGCTGTCAACAGCGGCTTTCAATGCTTTTCTCAAAACCCTTGAAGAGCCGCCTGCCCATGCAAAGTTTATCCTGGCAACTACCGAGAAACACAAAATACTGCCTACCATTCTTTCCCGCTGTCAGATTTTCGATTTTCGCAGAATAGGGGTGGAGGATATAGCCCACCATCTGGCATGGGTTGCTGAGAATGAACATGTAAACGCCGACCCTGATGCGCTGCACATCATTGCGCAGAAGGCTGATGGCGGCTTACGCGACGCGCTTTCCATGTTTGACCAGCTGGTCAGTTTTGCCGGAGACAGGTTGACCTATAAACAGGTGATTGATAACCTGAATGTGCTCGATTATGATTATTACTTCAGGATTACAGATTACATTCTTGAAGGAAATATCAGCCAGGCGTTGCTTACCGTGAATGAGATCATCGATAACGGTTTCGACGGGCAGCATTTTATCACCGGACTGGGACAGCATCTTCGGAATCTGCTGGTCAGCAGGGATGAAGAAACCGTTGGGTTGCTAGAAACCAGCGCCAATATCCGTACCCTTTACCTGAAACAGTCAGCGGCCTGCCGTCCTGATTTCCTGCTGAAGGCGCTTGATCTGAGTAATAATTGTGACCTCAGCTACAAAACCAGCAACAATAAGCGCCTGCACCTCGAAATTGCCCTGATGCAACTCTGTAGCCTGGCATTAGCTGTTCAACCTCCTGCCGGGCCACGGGGAGCTGCGGCTCTGGCTGTACCCAAAGAGTCCGCACCGGTTTCAAAACCTGCTGATTTAAGTCCAAAGCCACAGGAACAGCCTCCGGTGATGACATTGCCCGATCCGGGGAAGGATGTTCTCACTCCGCCGGTCACCAAGGCCGCGGAACCCCTCCACTCATACCCAGCAAAAACTGTCGCACCCGATAGTAAGGAGACCGTGGCCGGAGTTAAAACCTATACCGGAGTTAATATCGGTAATCTGATGAAGCCTGGTTCAGGTTCAGCTGCTCCAGCTAAAGAGAATGCACTTGCTGAAGAACCGGAAGTGCTCCCCCCGGATAGGGAAGTGTTTACCCAGCATGACCTTGAACTTATATGGGGACCCATGGCAGAAGCCATTGCAAAGGACTCGCCAAACCTGCTCAATACCCTTACCTGCCGCATTCCTGTGCTTACAGATGGATTTAAGGTCATCGTTACGGTTGATAACAAAATCCAGGAAAGTGAAATTTTCGGTAAAAGGGCCGAAATACTGGGCTACCTGCGTAAGGAACTTAAAAACTGGGGCATACAGCTGGAGACACTTGTAACTGACCGGCCGGTTGAATCGCGCAAGCCTTATACAGATCAGGAAAAATTCAATGCAATGGCTGAACGAAATCCGGCCATCAGAACATTGAAGGATCAGTTGAACCTTGATATAGAAATGTAAGCTGATTGATGCATAAGCAATGCGCAATCATTGAGCGTTTCCCGGTATAATAGGAAAACATCGTGACTTTTACCGGAAAAGCGGAATGTGTTACTTTGCTCCTAAACACCACAACTTTTTAAAGCACATCACTTTACGTGTAAGATATGTTTTTTTAGTGCCTTTTTAATTCATTATTTATCATGGAGTTTATTATCAGTGGTTATTTTGATGCGGGATTTTCAATCGGAATTGATGATTTTCCTTTTGCCAATCCTGCGGTGATTGCCTCCCTGAACAGGCAATCTGATTTCAGGGTGAAATACAATAAACCTGCTGATCAGTATGCTTTTGCAGATGAGATAACTAAAGCGGAATACACTTACTCCGATGCCGAGGGACATATCGGTCTGAGTGTTCCGATAGGCGCGGGGCTTGAAATCGATCTGCAGGGAAGCGCCCTGCTGAAGCATTTGCATGCGGAAGCCTTACAGGCTGCTGCTGATCCGAAATTTATGGGGTCTTATTATTCTGATCCGCCACCAGCAATTGTTGATATTGTCCGTAGTTTTCAGGCTGAAGCCGGTTTCCGGAAGGCGGTTGTCAATCTTTATGGCCTGGGCATTGGTTATCTGTACGTTGAATCAGCCGAACTCAACGGGAAACTTGAGGACTATGCACTGTGGATTTATCGCTGCTACGAATATGCTACGTATGGCACATACAGCAGCGGTGAATTCAGAAATGGTTTCCGGAAATCGGTTGCTGAAATTTATGCATCCTTCAGTAAGCGCGATGGTATTGAGCAGATTACACGCCGCCGGATACCCTGCGATTTCTTTCCGGGTTATCAGGTGGTGTTGATGTGCACGAAACCCGGAGACGTTACCTGTGCTGAAAAAGTACTTGATGGCTATGATGAAATTACCCCTATCCGCATGGATGATGGGAATATTCAACTGGGGTGGGCTGCGGCCATCGTGGAACCTGTAAATGAGGATTATGTTACCAGAATTCTGTTTCTGCTGAAAATGGCTCAGGTATATTATGGTATATGCGATGGATTTGAGCGCCTGTTTTCCTACCATATTTCTCAATCCGTAAGGGAAAACCTGAGCGGGGACGCGTCAATTTATGATGCCGGTTCGCTGAACAGGCTTCGCACCATTGCCCATACCGTGGCCGAGTATACCCGTTTCAGCGCGCTTACCCAAAATATTTCCGATCTTAAATTATTGAATACTTTTGATCAACTGGGTGGTCTCTCTCAAAAAATTGAACACATGGCTTCCGCCTGCGAAATTTTTACCAACATCCAGAATGAGGTGCTTGAACAGAAGCAGGCCACCCGCGACAAGCGTCTGAACGTTTATGCAATGGCGCTTACTGCCCTTACCATTGTGAGCGTACTGGCGGATATGATGAGCATCAATGAAGCGATTCAGGGAGACAGATGGACGCTGCTGATTAAACTGGCAGCTATTCTTGGCCTCTTGATTCTGGTAATTTACATGACTTTTGAAGGGCGTTTCAGAAAGCTGAAACTACATAAGCACTGAGACTTGTTCTCCCTTTTTATTTATTGGTTATTCAGTGATTCAGCCGGTCTCCCTTTGTTGGGTATCGGGGAGTAGATTCATTTACCAGCCCGGAATCTTCACAATGGCAGGACAAGCTTCCCTGGTTGCCTGGCGCTTTGTCAGAATAACGGTAAGCGAAACAGTATATTTGAGAAGAGGATCATGAGCACAAGGGCCAGCGGATAAACGGCTGCATAGGCCACCTGCGCGATGCCGCTTTCGGATTGCGTGTTGATCGCGGCCAGGCCCGGCGTGCTGGTCATTCCTCCAGTGATGACACCCATAAGGGTGAGGAAGTTCATCTTTAATATATATTTTCCGACAACAAGCGCAATAACAAGGGGAATCAGGGTGATGGCAGCCCCGGCCGCAATAAGCCCTGCCCCGTAATTTTCAAAAGTTTCCCCGATGTGGCCGCCTGCCTCACAGCCGACCGTGGCAAGAAACATCAGCAATCCGAGTTCCCTGAAAAGCTGGTTGGCATTGCTGGACATAGACCAGATAATCGGGCCGGTTTTGCCTATTCCGCTCAGTATCAGTGCTGCAGACAGAACACCTCCGGTGATGCCGAGGCTGAAATCGAACAGCCCGAAAACGGGAATGTTAATCATTCCGATCAGGATACCGATAACAATGCCCAGGGTAATCGGAAGAAAGTCGGTTTCGGAAAGCCGTTTGTCGTCATTGCCCAGTAATTTTACCACCTGTTGCATACTGTCACGGCTCGCAGCAACCATCAGGCGGTCGCCGAAACGCAGCATGGTATAATGCATTGGTCGCAGTTCAATGCCGCTGCGGCGTATTCTTACCACCGTGGCATCGTAGTTTGCCCCAAGGTTAAGTTTCTGAAGGGGTTTGTTCACGACCTGCTTACTGGTAACAAGCACCCATTGCACATCATGACCCTTGTCCAGCGGGATATCTTCGTCGGTTTGCGGCCCGACCAGCAACTTGACTTTCTCAAGGTCTTCTGCGGTTCCGAGCGCCCTGATTACATCTCCTTTTTTCAGAATGGTATCCCTGGAGGGCGTTGTGGTATGATCTCCGTGTTTTACACGGGATATGACACAGTTGGTCACTGTCCTGAACTTAAGCTCAACCAGTGATTTGCCGTCAATGTTCGGGTTTTCTACCCTGAAATTGCCGGGAATAAATTCAGGATAACTCTGTTTCAGGTTCAGGTTAAAATCTTCCTCACTCTTACTGAAATTAATCTTCAGTATCTTCGGGATCAAACTTACGAATAACACAACACCGATGACTCCGAAAGGATAGGCAATGCCGTAGCCGATGGAGGCCAAAGGCGATTTACTCACTTCCACGGCAGCGGCAAGGCCAGGCGTACTGGTCATGGCTCCGTTGAAAAGCCCGATAGCCAGCGCTTTATCTATACCCAGAATACTGCTGAGTAACCATGTTATAACGGCTCCGCTGGTTATGATGATGCCGGCAATGATGAAGAGTTGCTTTCCATACTGCCTGAAACTGCGGAAAAACCCCGGGCCCGATTGTATGCCGATGGTAAATATGAAAAGCAGCAAACCGATGTGCTGATATTCGGAAGGTAGCCTGAATCCGAAATGCCCAAGCAGCATCGCGATAAAAATAACTGCGGAGATATCAAGTGAAAAGCCCCTGATCCTGGCCCTTCCGGCCATCAGGCCGAGGCTGATGATAAGAAAAAGCGCAAGGTAGCTTACTGATATCAGGGTATCCATAAAATTGCAAATTGTTTGCAAAGTTAAGGAAGTCGGATGAATCTGTATTTTGCCGGACAAAGAAAACCGGTAACCCAGCCTTTTTCGGAATATTTTTTTCGTGAAAAGAAGGATTACCGGTGACTGTCAGGCGATGGATCAGCAAAATAGGGTAGATGGCTTCCCGGTCAGGCTTTGACTGTTGTTTTTCAGTACTTTCAGTTTCTGAATTCAAGCCCGTAATTTGCCGAATCCAGCGTGATGTTTGCATCTTTACTGACTTCTCCGCTAAGGATTTTTTTGGACAAGGCATTCATCACTTCCCGTTGTATAACTCTTTTTACCGGTCTTGCCCCATACTGGGGGTCATACCCCATGACGGCAATATGCTGAACGGCATTGTCAGTATATGTAAGGGTAATGTCATTTTTTTTCAGTACCTGCACCAGGTTGTTCAGCATCAATCTCACTACACCCGATATTTCTCCTGCGGTAAGGGGCCTGAACATAATCAGCTCGTCTATCCGGTTAAGGAATTCGGGGCGTATGGTTTTGCGCAGCAATTCCATGACCTCTGCCTTTGTCAGCTCAAACACCTTTTCCCGGTTTTCTTCATTCAGGTTTTCAGTACGTTCACTTATTATATGCGAACCAAGATTGGAGGTCATGATGATGATGGTATTCCTGAAATCAGCGGTTCTTCCTTTGTTGTCGGTGAGCCGGCCATCGTCGAGTACCTGAAGCAGGATGTTGAAAACGTCAGGGTGTGCCTTTTCAATTTCATCGAGCAATACCACGGAATAGGGTTTACGCCTGACTTTTTCGGTAAGTTGTCCGCCTTCGTCGTAACCTATGTATCCGGGAGGGGCGCCGATCAGTCTTGAAACGGTATGCCGTTCCTGGTATTCCGACATATCAATGCGAACCATTGCATTTTCATCATTGAAAAGAAACTCAGCGAGGGCCCTTGCAAGCTCGGTTTTGCCCACACCCGTGGTGCCGAGGAAGATGAACGAACCAACCGGCCTGCGGCTATCCTGCAAGCCTGCCCGGCTGCGGCGAATGGCATCGGAAATGGCTTCAATGGCCTCGTCCTGACCGATCACCCTTTTGTGCAATTCATTTTCGAGGTGCAGCAGTTTTTCCCTTTCGCTCTGAAGCATGCGGCTGACCGGAATTCCGGTCCAGCGTGAAACGATCTCGGCAATTTCTTCGGACCCTACTTCTTCTTTGATCAGCGCTGAGTCGGCCTGCAAGCCGGCGAGTTGATTCTTTAAATCTTCCAGTTTCAGTTCTGCTGCTTGTATCAATCCGTACCTGATTTCAGCAACACGTCCGTAGTCGCCGTCGCGTTCGGCTTTTTCAGCTTCAAAACGGTATTGTTCTATCGCTTGTTTGGTCTGTTGTATGCCATCAACAATCTGTTTTTCAGCTTTCCACCGGCCGGCAATCGCATTGCGTTCTTCATTCAGATTGGCCAGTTCGGCAGTGATGGTCATCAGCCGTTGTTCGTCCCCTTCGCGTTTGATGGCTTCCCTTTCGATTTCAAGCTGCTTGATATGGCGTTCAACCTCATCCAATTCTTCCGGAACAGAGTTTATCTGAAGCCTCAGCCTTGCGGCTGCTTCATCCATCAGGTCGATGGCCTTGTCGGGAAGGAAACGGTCGCTGATATACCGCTGCGAAAGTTCAACGGCGCTGATAATGGCCTCATCCTTGATCCTCACCTGGTGATGAGTTTCATAACGTTCTTTCAATCCCCTCAGGATGGAAATGGCGCTTAAGGTATCGGGCTCTTCAATCATTACAATCTGGAATCTGCGCTCCAGTGCTTTGTCCTTTTCGAAGTATTTCTGGTATTCATTCAGCGTTGTTGCGCCGATGGCGCGGAGTTCTCCGCGGGCCAGGGCCGGTTTAAGGATATTGGCCGCGTCCATAGCGCCTTCGCCTCCTCCGGCACCTACCAGGGTATGTATCTCATCGATAAACAGGACCACTTCACCTTCAGATTCAATGACCTCCCTGACGACACTTTTGAGCCTCTCTTCAAATTCGCCTTTGTATTTTGCCCCGGCAATCAACGCACCCATGTCGAGTGAGAATATTTGCTTCGATTTAAGGTTTTCAGGTACGTCCCCATTAATGATACGGTGAGCCAATCCTTCAGCGATGGCAGTCTTCCCGACTCCGGGCTCACCAATCAGAATGGGATTGTTTTTGGTGCGGCGCGTCAGGATCTGGAGCACCCTTCTGATCTCTTCGTCACGGCCGATCACCGGGTCCAGCTTTCCGTTGCGGGCCAGTTCGTTCAGATTACGGGCATAACGATTAAGCGCATTGAATGAATCTTCTGCTGAGACAGAGTTTGCCGAAGAACCTTTGCGCAACTCTTTAATGGCGGATTTTAGCTCTTTTTCATTTATCCCTGACTGTTTCAGCATGTCTGAAACCTGATCTCCCGTTGCAAGCAGTCCCAACAGCAGGTGTTCCAATGAAACATATTCGTCTCCCATTTCACGGGCTGCCGAAGATGCCTTCTGGAGCGCTTTAGAAGTTGAGTTGCCAATGTATTGTTCCCCGCCGCTCACCTTTGGCATTCCCTGCATCATGGCTTCAAGAGTTTTCTCAATGACGGCGGAATTCACCCCAAGTTTGCCAAACAGAAAGGGGAGTATATGCTCATCAGCAATCAACAGGCCTTTGAGCAGATGTACGGTTTCTATGGACTGATGCCCCCGCGAGGCAGCCAGATCCCGGGCCGATTGCAGCGCCTGCTGCGATTTTATGGTGAAGTTATTCAGATTCATTGTTTGATCTCCTTTTGTGCCTTTCTAACAGGTAATGGTTTTGCAAATGTCTTGCCAGCCATAGAAATGCATACATATCTGTCAAAATGGCATATTTCAGCTTTTGCGGCAAGTCAAATTGGCGCAATTCTTTTTTTATCCGGGTAAACAAATCATGCGAAAGCCTGTTACCTTTGTGCTTTCACATGCAAACAGATTAATATCAATTTATGGCAGCAAACAGATTAATGGATCCCATCGGAAGGCTGATGGGCTTAAGGTACAAATCGCACCCGTGGCATGGGGTGGATATCGGCCCGGATGCACCTCAGGTACTCACCTGTTTTGTTGAAATGGTTACAACAGATACCGTTAAATATGAAGTTGACAAAATTTCGGGCTATCTGAAGATCGACCGGCCTCAGAAGTACTCAAACGTACTTCCGGCGCTGTATGGTTTTATTCCGCAGACCTTGTGTGCAAAGAAAATCGCTGATTATGCCGCGCAGAAATCGGGGAGGAAGGATATCATAGGTGACGGCGATCCGCTTGATATCTGTATTCTTGCCGAGAAGAGCATATCTCACGGCGATATCCTGGTTCAGGCCATTCCCATCGGAGGATTCAGAATGCTTGATGGAAACCAGGCCGATGACAAAATTATTGCCGTACTTAAGAATGATGCCGTTTATGGAGAGTATACCGATGTGGAACAGTTGCCCCCCCTGATTGTAACCCGTTTGAAGCACTATTTCCTGACCTATAAGGACCTCCCCGGCGAAGAGCGGGATTGTGAAATCACCCATACCTACAGCGCTGCAGAAGCACATGAAGTGATTGAGGCATCCATGGAAGATTACCGTCAGAAGTTTGAAAATCTGGATACGCTGCTATCAGAAGTTTAGCCGTTGAAAAGCTGATTTCTTCCGGCCCTGCTATACCGGGTTTTATAACTTTGCAGTCGAAAAGCATCCTGTAATGATCCCTAAATCAAGCAAGCACACTCTCGTACTTGGCGCAAGCCTGAATCCTGAACGGTTTTCTAATATCTGTATCAATGAGCTTGTAGACGGCGGTTTCCCGGTTTCTGCGGTGGGACTCCGCAGTGGCATAGTTGCAGGGATTAATATATTGACCGGTTTTCCGGAATTAAATAACGTTCATACTGTAACACTCTATCTCGGGCCAAAGAATCAGCCTCAGTATTATGACTATCTGATGAAACTGAAACCGGCCCGGATTATTTTTAATCCCGGCACCTGGAATCCTGAACTGGCAGAACTGGCCGGGAGGCAGGGAATCAATACGGAGCAAAAGTGCACATTGATGATGATTTCAGGCGGATATTTCTGATAAAAGATTCACATAGTACACGAAAACCACAGAAAAAACGTTATCTGGCAGACAAAAGATTTTTCAGTAATTTAGCCTGCTGATAAACTGCTGCAGTATTTACGCTTGTCTGTGGCTGATTCCGGAACCTAATTAGTTTGATGAAGAGACTCATTTTATTCAGATCTTTACTCCTGACACTCGGCGCATTCCTTTTGTTATCAGGTATTTCTGCGCTGGGCCAGGTTAATGAAACCCGGGTAACAGGAGGACTTTATTGTCCGAAGTCGCAGTTCGTAACACCGGTAATGGTCACATCCGTTGAAAATGTGGATTCAATCTCACTGACCCTGACATTTCCATCCCAAACGCTTACTTACCTGAGTTACCGGCAGGTTAATCCTCTGCTGCTGACGGGTTTTCCAATAGTCGAGGCAAATGGGTCAAGGGTTACTTTTACCTGGAAATCAGCTGCTCCAATCAGTATTACCAATGATAAATTGCTGGAGTTTGTTTTTGAAACCGGTACGCAACCCGGTTCGCTGGATTGGGATGAAGCAGTTTGTTATTACAGGCAGTCAGACGGTAATGAGTTGATGTCGGAATACATTGGAGCAGAAATTGAATTATTTCCCTCTCTCTACGTTGAGATTGAAGAAATTGATGCTACCTGTGCCGGAAAATGCGATGCAAATATTGCGGCTTATGTAACCGGTGGTCTGAAGCCCTATCAATACCTCTGGAATGGAGAGCCTGCGTTGTTCGACAGTATTAAGACCGGCGCCTGCGGCGGAATCAACAACCTTAACATCACGGATGCCAATGGCTGTGTGCTGGATACGAACTTCAGTGTTTCTGAACTGCCTTCCACAAAGGTTGAAGTTGAGGTGACACCTGATACGGTTTATATCCAGAATCCGGTAGTTACCTTTTCATTTACAGAAGATCAGAATGTTGTTGAATGGTTATGGGATTTTGGAGACGGAAGTGAGAAATCGCGGGAAAGGAATCCCTTGCATGTATACTCTACAGCGGCCACCCCGGATCTTAAGTCCTATCAGGTCCGGCTTATTGTGGTCAACAGCCAGGGCTGCGATACGCTGATCATTTTTGAACTTCCCGTGAGTGAAGCCAAAATATTTATCCCGAATGTTTTCACGCCAAACGGTGACAACATCAACGATGTCTTCAAAATTGCCAAGGCCAACGATGGGGGCAGCAGCAGCGGCAGTGAATACATCCCGCTCAATCTGGAATATATGCGTCTGGAACTGGTCGTGCTTGACCGCTGGGGTCGCAAAGTGTATGATAATGACAACTACAAGAACGACTGGGACGGAGGAAATCTTCCCGACGGCACTTATTATTACCGGTTGAATACTTTTGGTTACTTCCGGGATGAGACCTATAGAGGCGCAGTGACCATATTGCGTGGCGGCAGGAAATAATCTCAGTTTCCGCTGAAATCCATTTTTTTGATTTCTACGTGTTTTATGGCTGCCAGATCCTTCTCCAGCCTTAGCCACTCATTTTCGTCTCCGATCAACTCAAGCAGGATAAGACCACCCACTCCGGACTGGCCTTCATCTTCTTCATGCAGACCGAGCCGGGTCCGTATTGAACATCCGTAAGTCGTCAATACTTTCTGCACTTTTTCAGCAACTTCGACGCGGTTGCTTACATTGATGCCAAGGATTCGCCTGTTCATGGTTTCGCTTTTTATAGTTCGAACGACATCTTCTGCATTTCCACTCCGCCGATTTCCGAGATCTCAGTTTCAAATGCCTGCCATTCCTCAGCTTTGCCTGAAAGATGAAGAATAATGAATCCCATCCGGCTGCAGGTATTTTCACTCAGTTCATGAAAACCCAGTCTGGATTTAATCAGATGTGCATATTTGCTTAATGTCAGCTGAAGTTTTCCTGCTTCTTTGATGCGGTCCCTGATGAGGAGTCCGATAATCCTTGTTTCTTTCATGCACGGATTTTTTGAAGTTTAAATCAGAAGTAAAGGTCCCGCTCACCTGACCGGACCCTCATTAATCTGATTCTTAATTCGTTCATATTGACAGCGTCGGCATGTTGCTGAAGGTCGTCGAGGTTTTTTTCTATCACCTCCCATCCTTTCTTTTTGGTATCAGCCGGCGCGTAATCTTCGAGGTATTCGGCCAGGGTAAGCATCGCGTTGGGCGAACAGAAACGCTTGATAAACCCGGGAACCGAGAATTCCATGAAGTGTTCCCCGGTTCTTCCACGGCGGTAGCATGCAGTGCAGAAGGAGGGGAGGTAATCATTTTCGAACAATTCTTCAATGATCTCGTTGAGCGACCTGTTATCATTAATCTGGAACTGTTCGCGGTTCAGGTCCTGTTCTTCGTTGATGGAATGCGAGTAGGAGCCAAGTTCAAGCTTTGTCCCGCCGTCGATCTGCGAAACCCCGAATTGAATGACCTCGTGCCGGAGTCTGGGATTTTCGCGTGCAGTCAGGATCATACCGGTGTAAGGTACAGCAAGTCGCAAAATCGCCACCAGTCTTGCGAAATCTTCATCGTTAACAGTATAGTCGGTGCCGAGGTCAAGTTTGGACGCGTTTTGAATCCTTGGGAAAGAGATGGTGTGCGGGCCGACATGATAGCAGGCTTCCAGGTGATTGGTATGCCTTACCAGCCCGAGCACCTCAAAGCGCCAGTCGTACAAACCGAAGAGTGCTCCGATGCCAACATCGTCAATTCCCGCTTCCTGAGCCCTGTCAAGAGCGGTCAACCTGTATTCAAAGTTCCTTTTTTTGCCTCCCAGATGGTAGTTTTTATATGCTTCGGGATGGTAAGTCTCCTGAAAAATCTGATAAGTGCCGATACCAGCCTCTTTAACTTTCCTGAACTCATCGATCTCGAGCGGAGCGGCATTGATATTAACCCTGCGGATCTCTCCCGGCCCTTTCTTAACACCATAAACGGTTTTGACAGTATGGGCGATGTAGTCGGCCGAGTACTCGGGATGCTCTCCGTAAACCAGGATCAGCCTTTTCTGGCCGTTATCTTCAAGGGCTTCAACTTCCTTTACAAGTTCCTCATCCGTCAGGGTTTTACGGATGGCCTCTTTATTTGACGCCCTGAAACCGCAATATTTGCAGTTATTGGTACATTTGTTGCCTACATAAAGCGGAGCAAAAAGTACGATTCGGTTCCCATAAACCCGTTTTTTCAACTCCCGGGCGCCTTCCTTGATTTCTTCAATCAGCTCAGGATCATTGGCATTGATCAAAACGGCAGTTTCCCGCAGCGTCAGCCTTTTCTTTTCAAGTGATCTGGCAATCACTTCCCGCACCTTCTGTTTATCAGATTTGGTTTCATTGAGGATTTCCCACAACTCGTCCGCATCGATAAACGGTTTCATCCTTTGATCAGGAATGCGGCATTTTTCAGGATTAAAAATCATTATATGCTGGTATTCAATTGTTTGAAAAAAGTGAATTCTGTGATACAAAGTTAATGCTTATTGTTCGGAAAATCTATTATGGGGCATTCTAAATTGCTTCCGGATTACGTTTTCATGGAATCTCTACGATAAGATTATCATAAGCCAGATGAACATTATCCGGAAGTTTCTTTTCAACTTCGGCATGCAGCCCGAGGAAATGGCTGATGTGGGTAAGGTAAGCCCTGGCTGGTTTAAGTTCTTCGACCAGCAGCAGTGCTTCACTCAATGAGAGGTGGGAGATGTGTTTTGAATTTCTGAGCGCATTCAGCACCAGGACATCCGATCCGAAAATTTTATGTTTTTCCTCTTCAGGAATCATGCTAGCGTCCGTGATGTACGTCAGCCCACCGATACGGTATCCGAATACCGGTAGTTTGTTGTGCAATACATTCACAGGCAGTATTTTGGTAGGTCCTATACTGAATTCGCCAGCGTCGATTTCATGAATGGTCAGCTGGGGAACCCCGAAGTACCGGGTTTCGGTAAAAATATAGGGGAACTCCGTCTTAATGGCTTCCATCACGTTGACGGAACCATAGATGGGTATATTTTTGTTAAGGATGTAGTTAAACGCCCTGACATCGTCCAGACCGGCTATATGGTCACGGTGCTCATGCGTAAAAATCACCGCGTCAATGTCTTCCACATTCTGTTTAAGCATCTGGAACCTGAAATCCGGCCCGCAATCGATCACAATGTTTTGATTGTCGACATTGATCAGGGCAGAGGTTCTGAAGCGCTTATCCCTCGGATCGGGTGATTTGCATACCGGACAGTTGCAGGCAATTACCGGTACCCCGATAGATGTTCCGGTTCCAAGAAAAGTAATTTTTATAGGGCCTGTCCGGCTCATATTCTTTGATTTAATAAATAAGTTCTTCAACCTCGGCAAGGTCAGATTTAAGTTGCCGGCTCATGGCTTCTTTGTCGTCAAATTGCAGTTCATCCCGGATCCGCTTGGCAAAAAAGACCGTGGCGGTTTTCCCGGTCAGATTTACTTCCGCATCAAACAGATGAATATCAATGGTGATTTCCTCGATGTTTCTGACTTCGAGGGGCAGTGAATTCTTGATGTTCAGGATGCCTTTGTAAAATTCGCCTTCAACCAGCACATTCACCGCATATACTCCGTCGCACGGAACCAGCTTGCTCTCCTCATCAATTTTTACGCGCAAGGTCGGAAAGTTGATGCTTTGACAAGTTTCGCTGCCCGGAAGGAGTTCGCTGATGATAATGTAATGGTGGTCAAGGTATGCATTGGCGCGCTGTATTTTGCCTTCGAGCAGCGCTTTCCTGATAAGGGTTGAGCTGACCGTTTCATTGTGGATGTCCTGTTCAGGTATTTCCTCTACACCGAAATTGTAGTACTGTCCCAATTCATAAAGGTAGTCGAAATTACCTTCTCGGTTATGCCCGAAATGATGGTTAAATCCAATCACCACCTTGCTGGCATGGAGCTTTCCGACAAGAATATTCCGGATAAAATCAATGGAAGAAATCTCGGAAAATTCACGGGTGAATTTGATGATAATCAGGTGATCAAGTCCGGTTTTGCGAAGCAGTTCGATTTTCTCGCGTTGCGAGTTGATCAGCAACAGGGTTTTTCCTGCGGTATCCGGGAACAAAATCTTACGCGGATGCGGGTGAAAGGTGATCAGCACCGATTCCCCGTCAATGTTTGAAGCGATTTCACGAAGCCGGTTAAGAATGGTTTTGTGGCCGATATGCACACCGTCGAATGATCCGGTGGTTACCACCGGATTCCGGATAGAGGTTATGGCGTCAAGATCGTAGTAAATCTTCATCTGAGTGTTCTTATCAGATCTTAATATCAGGGTTTCTTGACGAAATAGGCAATCTTTTCGAGGCTCGTGATCATATCATACTCCTGAAGATAAACATGCGAAGGGACATTCAGCGCTTTTGGGGAGAAGTTGAGAATTCCCCTGATTCCGGCCATCACCAGTTCTTCGGCTACCTGCGCTGCCGTCTCCCCGGGAACCGAGATTACTGCAATAGAGATGCCTTCGCGCTTGATGATTTCAATCATCTGATCGCTGTGATAGCATTGCACGCCGGCATAAATGCGGTTCACTTTCTCGGGATTGCTGTCAAATGCCGCCACAATGGTCAGTTTGGTCCGTTTGCCGCTGAAATAGCCCATGATGGCGCGCCCAAGGTTACCGATTCCTATTACCGCTACCTTCTGCCCTTCTCTGGTATCGATGATCTTTCCGATAATGTCAATTAATTCCTTAACATCATATCCCTGCCTCAGGGTGCCGGTATAGCCTATCAGCATAATGTCGCGCCTCACCTGCACCGCCGTGATGTGCAATAAACTTGCTATTTCATGCGAAAAAATATGGTGTTTACCCCCTGAATAATAATTCAGCAGGGCACGACGGTATTGGCTGAGTCTCTCAACTGTTTTATCGGGAAGCCTTTTAATCATTTGCAGTTTGCTTTTAAGAGTTGTCTGTCGGAAGAATTATGGTAAATGTTGTTCCTTTGTCAGGGATACTTTCAACTTCTATGTCGCCGTGGTACATCTCAACAATTTTTTTGAGGATTGAAAGGCCGAGACCGGAGCCTGTAATGTGTTTGGTTTTTGGATTTTTTATTCGCACAAAGTCCTGAAATAGTGTACTTTTCTCTTCTTCTGTCATGCCAATGCCTGAATCGGCTACCCGGAGCTTGATGTTGTTTTTTTCTTTGTGGATGAATACATCAACCCTGCCTCCCTGTTTGTTATATTTTACCGCATTGGATATCAGATTATTGAAAATAATTTCGATCTCTTTGGCATCTGCCTCCATCATAACAGGCTCTTTGGTGTTGAGATAAACGTCAACATCCTTCTGAATGGCGTAGGGCCGCATCGTATCCACTGAAATGCCCGCTATTTTTGTGATATCCACCAATTGCATATGCTGCACGGGTTTTCCTGATTCTATCTTAGTCAGGTCAAGCAGGTCCATAATCAGGCTGCGCATACCGCCGACCCGTTCCAGGGAGCGGTCAATCATCTCCTTGTATGATGTGATGTTGTCGCCGAATTGCTTATCCTGCATAATTTTCAGATATCCTTCTATTGCATTGATGGGAGCTTTGAGTTCATGCGAAAGCACTGAAAGAAACTGGAACCTGATCAGTTTGCCTTCCTTGTTCATTTTTTGCGTCATCCGCTTAAGGAAGAGCTGTTTTGTAATATTCTCGAGCGAGCTGCGCAGCTCCTGAGGGGTAAAAGGTTTTGGGATAAAGTCATAAGCCCCGTCGCGGGTGGCTTTAACTGCCAGTTCAAGCGATGCGTAGGAGGTGATCATTACCACCACAATATCGTAAAGTTTTTTCTTTACATATTCCAGGACTTCTATTCCCTGAATTCCCGGGAGCTTATTGTCAAGAAGTATGATGTCGGGCATTTCACGGTCGATAATCTCTATGGCTTCTTCTCCTGTGGGGGCTTCCAGCACTTCATATTCAATGTGCTCATCCATAAACGGGTAATCAACTTTGAAATTTTGCAGAATCCTCCGGGTGCCCATACGGATACCCATCTCATCATCAACCACCAATACTTTGTATGATGCCATTCCTTAAATCTTTAGAAGTTTGTTGATCTCACGCTGCAGCTGATCCGCCCGTATTCCCTTGTCGAGGAACAGATCCGCTTTTATCCATTGCTTGTTTTCATCTGAATTGATATCAAATGTAATCCCTGTTTCCGCCGTTACCGCGGTTGCAATAATAATCGGTACATCAGGATACCTGCGCTTGATCTTGTAAGCCAGGATAAAGCCGCTGTCGTCACTTTCCATCATCAGGTCAAGGATTGCCAGATCAGGTCTTACAGTATCGATGATCGATTCTGCCTCTTTCTGCCCATCGGCAGTAATGGTGTCGAACCCGAATTGTTCCACCTTCATCTTCATCTGAAACAGGTAATCCATGTCATCATCAACAATCAGAATAGTCTTTTTCATTATACTGCTTTTAAAAAACAAGATTCATTATTATTTCTTTCATGTCACTGTTAATCAAGTCATTGCCATTCTTGGAAGGGATATGGTAAACGTAGTTCCTGTTTCTCCCTTGTTTTTATCGGCATTCGACCTGAAGGTGATGTTGCCTTTGTGCATTTTAACAATTCCGTAGATAATCGGCAATCCCAGACCGGTTCCTTTGCCAATGGGCTTGGTGGTAAAAAAGGGAGTGAAGAGTTTATTCATATTCTCTTCTTCGATTCCTGTTCCGGTGTCGGTAATATTTACCGTTATTTCGTCGTTGGAATCAGTCATTATAACTGTGATCAGTCCGCCCTCTTCAGGCATGGCCTCGATGGCATTTTTCAGCAGATTGGTGAACACCTGGGTCATCTGATCGTAATCCAGCTTAATCTCAGTATTGCTGACCCTGGATTCAAGCGATATTTTGATGTTTTCAGGAACAATAACCGAACTTATCGAATGTTCCATCAACTGGTTGATATTGACATCCGTGAAGTTGACCTGGTTTTTACGCGCAAAGTTAAGCAATCCTCCTACTATTTTTTTGCAGCGTTCGGCCTGCTCTGCAATCAGGTCGAGGTCCTTGCGGATCGGGTCTTCAGCGGGGGCTTCGTCCTTCAGGATGTTGCTGTACATTGTAATGATACCCAGTGGGTTGTTCAGTTCATGGGCAATGCCGGCTGATAATTGACCCATTCCGGCAAGTTTTTCTGATTGCCTTAATGCTTCCTGGGTATTGGCAAGTTTTTCATTCGAAATATTCAGTTCCCTGATGTAGTTATGAAGCTTCTCGATGGTATATGGGAGGCACATTTCATGTTCGGCTAATCCCCGGATAATAGCGATGGCATGCTCTTCGCATGATTCATATCCGCAGGCTCCGCAGTCCAGGTGATCGTGCGGCTCAAATTTTCCCATCTTATTCAGCGCCTTGCTGATTTCTTCATTGTCAGGCCTGCTGTAACGGATGTCGCGCTTTTTAAATTCACAGAACAGACTGAGATCCGAAAATTCCTCGTAATCCTTTTTCCACTGGTCCATATCCATGGTTTCCATCTTGTGAATTACATAGTCGCTTACGCTGGCTCTTTTTCTGAATCTGCGGCTGAGTGATGAAAGGAATGGATAAGGAGACATGCCGGGGCCCATTATACAGCCTTCGCAGCAAAGTAATTCCAGATGCTCCTGGGCAATCTGTCCGCTCTCAAATTCCCTGATGGCTTCCTGAAAATCCTTGCGTCCGTCGGCTACAATCACATTTCTTTCAAAGATATCTTCTTCAACTTCCATTGTGTTGAGCAATCCCCTGCTAACAGGAAAGATGGATCCTTTGCCTCCCAGCGGAGGATCAAACTCGGAGGGACTTACCTCTGCAGGTTTCAGCCCTGTTTGGTTAATCATCTCCCTGAGTTCCCTGAAGGTGATGGCGGCATCCACTTCCGTCGATTCATCCTTTTTTGCTATGCAGGGCCCTATGAAAACAATCTTAAGGTCCGCGCCGTATTTTCTGCGCATTACCCTGGTCATGGCAACCATAGGCGAAACGATGTTGGCCAGTGATCCAACCAGGTCGGGATGATAGTGTTCGATATAGTTTACAATGGCCGGACAGTCTGAGGAGATTACCGGAGGATAACGCTTCGATTGTATGATCTTCTTGTATTCCCGCGCAACCAGGTCTGCACCGAATGAAACTTCTGATACATATCTGAATCCCTGGGCACGAATCAATGATACCAGAAGCCGGTGATTCTTTATTTCAGAAAACTCGGCCGGAAAACTGGGCGCAACAATGGCAGCGACCCTTTGTTTGCTGTCGATCAGTTCCCTCACTTTATCAATCTCTTTCCGGAAGACCTTCGCATTCTGGCTGCACACCTTTATACAATTGCCGCATCCGATACACCTTTCCGACATAACTTCTGCCTGACCATTGCTGATCTTGATGGCTTTGGCCGGACATTCCCGCACACAGGTATAGCACACCCGGCACCGCTCCCTGATGGTGGTAACAAGTGGCCGTTTTGAAGTTGTATCGCCTGAATCCATGGTTGTCAGGTTTTAACCTTATAATGAAACATCTCTTTTTTTGTAAGAAGTATGCAGCAGTTTCATGGAGAGTTCACCCAGTGGTTCGCCGAGGAACTCCTTGTACAGTTCTATTACCGCAGGATTTTTATGTGCCACCCTTATCGGCTCTTTTTCATCCAGGTCATATACAGCTTTAATTCTTGCTTTCAGGGCTGTCTGATCATCCACTATGGGTTGACCGCCTCCGTTAACGCATCCGCCGGGGCAAGCCATCACCTCGATAAAATGAAGGTCGTTGCGCCCGTTTCTGATTTCTTCAATCAGTACCGCAGCCTGTTTTACCGTGCTTACGGCGGCAAAACCGATTTTAAATTCCCCTATCTTCAGTTTTACTTCCTTGTAATCTTTGTTGCTTCTGAGTTCGGGGATGCGCAGCTGTTGAAGCTCCTTACCCGTAAGCCTGAAATGGAGGGTCCGGATCAGCGCTTCGGTTACTCCGCCGGAAACGCTGAACAGTTTTCCTGCCGAGCTGCGGATGTGGAAGGGAAAATCAGCAAGTTCCGGTTCGCCCTGGTGTATGTCGATGCCGTTGAGGCGTATAAACTGAGCCAGTTCCCGGGTGGTCAGCACTGCATCAACATCACTGATCCCCTTATGAGTCATTTGCTCACGCTGTGCCTCAAACTTCTTGGCCGTGCAAGGCATCGCCGAAACCGTATAGAGATTGTCGATGTTGATATGGTAGGTTTTGGTATAGTATTCGCTGATGATGGCCCCAAGCATCTGCTGAGGCGATTTGCAGGTGGAAATGTCAGGAATAAGCTCAGGATGCCATTGCTCCACATACTTGATCCATGCAGGGCAATCACTGCTGAACATGGGAAACGGAAGGTTGTTTTTAAGCCGGTGCTCTATCTCGGCGGCAAGTTCCATGATGTATATATCGGCACCGAAAGTGCTGTCGAAAACTTTATCAAAGCCAGTTTTCCGGAGTGCTGCATTCAGAAGCCCGTTTATCTCTTTACCGGCCTTCAGCCCGAACTCTTCGGCCAGGCTCACGGCAATGGTAGGGGAATACTGCATTACCACATGGATGTCTTTGTTGTGCAACGCGCTTTGCAGGTCGGATGAATGTCTTTTTTCATGTAAAGCGCCGGTAGGGCAGGCCATGATACATTGGCCGCAGGTGATGCAACTTGACAGGTTGAGTTGTTTGTTAAAGGCCGGCCCGATGATGGTTGTGTTTCCTCTTCCGATAAATCCGAGGGTGGCGGCGCCGATAATCTCCTCACAGGTTCTGACACAACGGCCGCAGAGGATACATTTGGCAGGATCGCGCACAATGCTGGATCCGGAAGGGTCGGTTTTGTATTTATTCTTCTTGCCGGTGAACCTGCGCTCCCTGACATTAAGCTGTTCTGCAAAACTCTGAAGTTCGCAGTTACCGTTTCGTTCGCAATACAGACAATCGTCGGGGTGGTTGCTCAGTAGCAATTCCACATTGGTTTTTCTGGCATTCACCACCCGGGGGGAGTGTGTCCTGATCTTCATCCATTCCTCCACAGGGTAAGAGCAGGCCGTAATAAGATTGGGCTTGCCTTCCACCTCTACAACGCACATGCGGCATGATCCGGTAGGATAGAGGCCCTGCATGTGGCACAGGGTAGGGACCTTTATGCCGTTGCGCTCCAGCGCTTCCAGGATGGTTTCCCCCCT
>CAZDBX010000016.1:24851-27626 GCA_964503805.1 uncultured Lentimicrobium sp.
ACTCCTGCGCGGCATTTTCTGTCGAAGATATGCTCCTCAAATTCTTCCCTGAAATATTTAAGTGCGCTCAGCAAAGGGTTAGGCGCTGTTTGTCCCAGCCCGCAAAGGGAAGTGTCTTTGATTACATCGGCAAGATTTTCAAGCTGCATGACCCCTTTGAACCGTTCCAGGGTTTCATGTCCGCTCTCGTTTACGGGCCTGCGGGTGATATTTTCCATGATTTCATGCATGCGACGGGAGCCTTCACGGCAGGGGATGCATTTACCGCAGCTTTCACGTTGCAGGAAGTCGGTAAAGAACTTTGCGATGTCCACCATGCAGGTATCTTCATCCATTACTACCAGTCCTCCCGAGCCCATGATGGTACCTGCTTCGAGCAGGGCTTCGTAGTCAATCAGTACATCCAGGCTTTTCTCAGGCAGGCAACTGCCTGAAGGGCCTCCCAATTGTATAGCTTTCAGTTGCTTTCCGTCTCTGACGCCTCCTGCTATGATGTAGATCAGGTCTTTCAGGGAGGTGCCCATATTGACTTCGGCAAGCCCGGTAATTGCGATCCTGCCGGCCAGCGCGAAAACTTTGGTTCCTTTGCTGGTTGAAGTCCCTATTGAGTTAAACCAACTGGGTCCGTTCTCGATGATGGCTGGTACATTGGCCAGCGTTTCCACATTGTTGACGACAGTTGGCTTGCCAAATAAACCCCGGATGGAGGGAAAGGGCGGCTTTGGCCTTGGCGTTCCCCTTTTTCCTTCTATGCTTGAAATCAGCGCGGTTTCTTCGCCGCATACGAAAGCGCCGGCCCCTTCACGTATCTGAATCTGCAGGTTGTAACCGCTGTTCAGGATGTTATAGCCGAGCAGCCCTGCATCGTTCGCCTGTTGGATGGCCTGTCTGAGTCTGTCAACGGCAATGGAATATTCTGCCCTGACATAAATATAGGCTTTCTTCGCATTAACAGCATATGCTGCAATGGCGGTGCCTTCAATCAGTTTATGGGGGTCGCCTTCGAAAATGGCCCTGTCCATAAAGGCTCCGGGATCACTTTCATCGCCGTTGCAGATCAGGTAGCGCTCATCGTCCTGGGTGTTAAGCGCGGTTTTCCATTTACGGCCGGTAGGGAAGCCCCCGCCGCCACGGCCTCTGAGTCCGCTCTCTACAATAATGTCGCAAACCTTGTCCGGTGCATAGTTCCTGAGTACCCTTACCAACGAGCGGTACCCCCCCCGGGCAATATATTCTCCGATGGAGTATGGATTGATGATCCCGCAGTTTCTGAGTACCAGTCTGTTTTGAAGCCTGAAGTAAGGCATTTCCCCCAATAACTTTACTCCGTCCCAGGCCTCATGGTTAGGATGTGAGTATTGCCCGAGCAGGTTCTCAGCGGGAACTTCATAATTCAGGATTTCATCCAATAAAGGTTCAACCTTGTTTTCGGTTATACATGAGAAGGCAATCCTTCGTTTACCCGGAAGCTGAACATCAACCATCGGCTCATGTATACAAAGCCCGATGCAACCCACCTCAATGATTTCTGCTTCAATGTTTTTTTCGGTCAGGTACTGGCGGATGGCCTTCAGCGTTCCTTTTGCTCCTGCTACCATTCCGCAGGTGCCGGTACCGACATAAATTACCGGCTTGTCAACGGTGTCGCGCCTGAGCCTGTTGATGTATTCTTCGGTAGCCGGATCGCTGCCCGGATGCGCATTGAGCAGCAGATGCCCGGCCAGTTCTTTTAAACTCATTGTTGTCAGTGTGTTCATTGCCGGCTGATTTTTACTTTACACTGGTCAATAATTTCTTTCAGATCACCCGGTACAATACCATGATAATATGTATCGTTTACAGCCATCACCGGCGACAATCCGCAGGCCCCCATGCAGTTGACAACCTCAAGGCTGAATATACCGTCACGGGTGGTCTGACCTTGTTTTATTTTCAGCAGTCTTTCAGCTTCCTGGATAATGCGGGCAGAATTATTGATGTGGCAGGCTGTACCATGGCAGATCTGAATATGGAACCGCCCCCTGGGTTCAAAGCGGAACTGATCATAAAACGTGGCAACGCCATATACCTTGCTTGTCGGCAGATCCAATGACCGCGCAATTCTGTTGATCGATTCCTCCGACAGATAGCCTAATTCATTCTGAATGTCCTGCAATAAGGGCAACAGGCTGTCGCGCTGCACATTAATGTGCTTTTTAATGATTTCATCAATCTTGTCAGCCATAGTTAACTGATATTCAGTTGTATAAATTTCTCACTTGCGTCTGGAAAGCAAGCCCCAACAAAGGGTTTTCTGATTTTCTGAGGATAAAATTACTGTTATTTTTTTAACATTGTTATTCCTTTAACAGATATTTTTATGAAAATGTACTATTTTTGTTCAATCCGGATAAGCGGAATTTTGCTGTATGGTTGGTATTGTTTGGCAGAAGCGGGTTTGGTGCTTGAAATCCGGGCAAGGTAAAATTGCTTCTGAACTGGTTTTTAAGTAAATTCGCAGTGGCTGTAGGTTGATATCGTCATTTTAAATGTCTTTAACCAACTGTCGGCAAAGAAATTATTCCGGATATGCGTCCGGTTGTAAATAAAGTTAATACCGTTTTTGTGGATAACAGAATTGATATTCAGATATGTCTGGGTAGTTCGTGTTTCTCCCGGGGAAATAAACGGCTTGTAAAAGTTGTGGAACAATACCTGAATGAGCGCAATCTCAGACATTTGGTCTATTTTCACGGGGCCCATTGTTTCAGCAGTTGCGACCGCGGGCCGCTCATC
>CAZDBX010000017.1:0-27392 GCA_964503805.1 uncultured Lentimicrobium sp.
GCCTTTCTCTTTGTGTTTCAGCCACCCATACCCGGAAAGGCCGTTTGCAAATCAGCGGTTTTCTGCGTAGGTTTGTTTAAAAATTCCGATCTGTGGAACGTTTCGTTATCATTGTAGCCGGTGGTACAGGGCAAAGAATGGGAGCCGGAATCCCCAAACAGTTTCTTCTTTTATGCGGCAGGCCGCTGCTGATGCATACCATGGAGGCCTTTCACCGTTATGATGCAAAGACCGGCATGGTGCTGGTACTGCCGGCCGGGCAGTCTGTATTATGGAATGAGTTGTGCGCCCTTCACGGATTCGCCCTGCCCCATAAGTTGGCAGAGGGAGGTGAAACCCGTGGGCACTCGGTGCGCAACGGGCTGGATGCCATCACTGCCACAGGGGGAGTTGTGGCCGTGCACGATGGCGTCAGACCGCTGGTCAGCCAGGAAACAATTGCCACAGGATTTGCCCTTGCCGAAAGCGGGAAAAGCGCCGTTCCCGGATTGCCCCTTACCGACTCGCTCAGAATCATTGACGGGAACGGCAGCCGCGCATTTGACCGGACTTTGGTAAGGCGGGTTCAAACCCCGCAGTGTTTTCCGCTGTATGTCCTACGCAGGGCCTATGATCATCCGGACTTCATGCACTTTACCGATGATGCCCAACTGGTTGAGAAAGCCGGTTTTGCCATTACCCTGTATGAAGGCAATGCCGAAAACATCAAAATTACCACGCCTTTTGATCTGAAACTGGCCGGATTACTGGCCGGGGAAACGACACCTGAATTATTGAGTCAGCAAAACAGGCAATATAATGAATGAAGAAGGACGTATACTCGCCAATCGTGAAGGGTGGATTTCCATTGTCGGGAACCTCCTGTTGTTTATCCTTAAATTCTGGGCCGGAATTGTATCCGGCTCCATTGCCATCATCGCGGATGCCTGGCATACATTGTCTGATTCGCTGACCTCGGTGGTGGTGTTGGCCGGGGTTAAACTTTCGTCGCGTCCGGCCGACCGTGAGCACCCCTTCGGGCATGGCAGGGCTGAACTGATCGCCGCACTGGTGATCGGCGTGCTGCTGAGCGTAGTGGCGTTTAATTTTGTGGTTGAGGGGGTACAACGACTTCGCGACCGGCAGGCAGTGAATTACGGGGCCTTTGCCATTATTGCCACTTCAATCTCTGTAGTGGCCAAAGAAGCCATGGCCCGTTACGCCTTTTGGGTTTCCAAACGCTCGGCCTCTCGCTCGGTAAGAGCCGATGCCTGGCACCACCGTTCCGATGCCATCTCTTCCGTTGTTATCCTTGCAGGTATTTTTCTGGGCAGACATATCTGGTGGATTGACGGCGTGCTGGGGATTATAGTGGCATTCCTGATTTTCTATGCAGCTTACGACATCCTCCGTGATGCCATGAATACCATGCTGGGTGAACAACCTGAGCCTGAACTTATCTCGCAGATTGCAGAAATATGCCGCAATGAAAGCCTGCTTGAATTACAGCCACACCATATTCATGTGCACCGCTACGGTGAACATACAGAACTGACCATGCACATCAGGCTTCCTGATAACATGACCCTGTTTGATGCCCATGAGATAGCCACACGGGTTGAACTCCGGCTGAAAAAGGAAATGAGTATCATCAGCACCATTCATATGGAGCCTGAGGGCCTTACCCACCCCTGAAACGACGGCCTTTCCAGCGTACAGGCATTATCTGGCCGGCCAGGGCCACGAGTGTTGTGTAAAAAGCCACCAGCGGCTCGGCCGGAATTATCAGCCACAATAATCCATGCTTTCGGGTAAACCTTATGAACCCTGCAAGCAATGGCAGATCTGCCAGGGTTTTTACGGGGAGGATCAATAAAAACCACAACAGAAAACGCGGGATAAATAGTCCGGCAATCAGGCTGAATACCAGCAACGCGTTCATTAAAAAAACCATCAGTGCCGAAAGGATAAGCGGGGGATATCTGTAGGCCATGCTTTTTGAAGTCCACCGCAGGCGCTGGTTTATAAAATCACCAGGGGTCCCGGCCGGTCCGGTAAATACGAGGGCATCCCGGCATCGGGCAAAGGCGATTTTATCGCTGCCGAACCTGTTGAGCATGGAAAGCATCAGAAACACATCGTCACCCGACACTGTCTGATTTCGGAGTATATCACCCTGCAACGAACGGAAGGCCTTAAGGGAAAATCCCATATTCGCGCCATTGCACATCAGGGGAAATCCTGCGCCTATGGATCCCGCCCCTGAAGCCACCAGCGAAATAAATTCCAGATCCTGAAGTTGCCTGAATATACCGTCCGTATTCTTAAAAGTCACAGGGCCTGAAACAAAAACGGCCTGCCGGCTTTCCATCACCGATACCATGGAAGCAATCCAGCCCGGTGTAACTTCGCAATCGGCATCGGTAGTCAGGATGTAAACTCCGCGGGCCTGCTCCAGTGCCAGCGCGACGACTGCCTTTTTTCCCTGACGGCCGGTCTGGCGGAACAGGTGAAGGTTAACTTCCGGATTTTGCTTAATAAATTCATCAACGATGGCAGCAGTCTGATCTGTAGAATAGTCATCCACCACCAGCACCTCAAATCTGTCACGCGGGTAATGCTGATCAGCAAGGCTTTGCAGACACGATCCGATATTCTCCGCTTCATTTCTGGCGGCTATAATCACACTGACACTCTCCGTTGACCTCAATGGCGGGCAACCCCCCAGCCGTGACCACCCCCTTGCAAGCAAGGCCATCAGAAGCACGTAACCGGCGGTTATCAGCAATGGAATCAGTATCAGCGCGGGAGCAGTCATAGGTTCATGGCTTTCTGATGATACTGATCCTCCTGATAAAAAAAACACCCAGCAGTGCCGGCAATGCCAGATTTATGATCCATACCAGGGTGGAAGCGGAGAGTATGGATGCTGCAGCCGCGGTATTGCCTCCAAAATACATCCCTATAAAGTAAATGGAGACAGATCCCCTTATGCCCAGATCGGCAAGCGCAACGGTAGGGATGGCGGCCATCACAAAATAAGTTAATGAAATCAGCATCATGGCCTGAAAATAAGGGATTTCCAGGCCAAATGCCCGGAGGAGCAGGTAAAACTGTGCGGAAAAAACCAGGTATCTCAGGGCGCTCAACAGCAGCACTCCGACCAGTGTCCGTCTGCTAACCCTTTCTATTACTATCAGATACAAATTAATATGCCTCCATTGCGGCCGGATAAGTTTATCGAGGCGGGCGGTAATCACGGGAACTTTGAGGAGCAGCAGCACCAGCAGCAGTGAAAAAAGCAGCATGAAAATTACCAGGCCGGCATACAAATAATTCTGCCACCGTTCGCTGAAACCCACATATTTCGGAATAAAAAACAGCAGGGCGACCATACCCGCCACCAGGGTGACTATCAGCTGGCTGATACTGCCGGCAATGGTAAGCAGGGCACTTTTGATGCGGTTTGCCCTCAGGGTGAAGATGCGGCCCAGGAACTCGCCCACCCGGTTGGGGGTGAACAGGCTGAAGGTAATGCCCGCCAGCACAGACCGGAAAGCAGAAGGGAGGGTGACCGGTTCAAGATACCGGATCAGTGAGCGCCATTTTACCGTTTCGAGCAGCCAGTTCAGCGGCATCATCAGCAATACTGCCAGCAACAACAAACGAAAACTGTCCGAATGAATGCTCCTGGCCAGTTGTTGTCTGAAATGCGCAAAATCGCCCTGCACAAACACCTGCCGGTAGATAAACCAGAAGGCTGCCGCAACAATCAGTATACGGGCCATGCTATTAAGTGTTTTCTTTACCTTTGCTGAAAGTTTCATTGCGCTATAGTATCCGATCCATGGCAGGCGAACGCATCATCCTCGGCATTGACCCCGGCACCCAGGTTATGGGCTACGGTTTAATCGCCGATAAAGGTAAGAAAATAGAGCTGATCACCCTGGATGTGTTTAAGTTCGCCTCGAAAGAGTCGCAGGCACTGAGGCTGAAGCGCATATTCACTGCGGTTCTCGGGCTTATCGACAAATACCACCCGGATGAACTGGCTATTGAAGCCCCTTTTTACGGAAAAAATGTGCAATCGATGCTGAAACTCGGGCGGGCACAGGGGGTAGCCATGGCCGCAGCGCTTTACCGCGATATTCCCATATTTGAGTACTCACCGCGCAAAATCAAACAATCCATTACCGGTAACGGCAGTTCATCCAAAGAACAGGTTGCCGGTATGCTCGGACATCTGGTTGCGCTAGGCGATGAGCCGAAAATGCTTGACGCCACCGACGCCGTGGCAGTGGCTGTGTGCCATTATTACCAGGGAAAACCGGAGGCGCAGGGGAAAAACTATACTGGCTGGAAGAACTTTCTGGATCAGAATCCCGGCAGAATCGCCAAAAAATAGGTAATCAGACACAACCCTCTGCCGCCGGACCGCTTACTTGCGCAAAGTAATCCTGAAGGTAGTCCCCCTGCCCGGTGATGAGGATTTCACATAGATTTTCCCATCGTGAATTTCGCGGATAATCCGCTGGGTAAGCGACAGGCCAAGCCCCCATCCCCGCTGCTTGCTGGTGTAGCCGGGATTGAAAATCGTGCGGAATTTCTTCTTCGGAATTCCTTTCCCGGTATCCGAGATATCAATATGAACCAGATTTTCTTCTTCACTTATTTCGATGCGTATATCGCCTTCACCCTCCATGGCATCCACGGCATTTTTCACCAGATTCTCCACCACCCAGTCGAACAGCTGGTAGTTAAGCCGGGTAAGTATAACGGCATCGCGCTGAGGCTGGACGTGAAACGAAACTTTATTGGAAGTGCGCGTTTTCAGGTAAGCCACAGAGTTGTATATCACCTCCACCAGATTCTCGGTTTTCAGGTTCGCTGCCGACCCGATTTTGGAGAAACGCTCGGCAATGGTATTCAGGCGGTTAACATCTTTGTCCAGCTCATCTATAGTTTCATCTCCTATATCCTTGGTCCTCAGATATTCCACCCAGGCCATCATGGATGAAAGCGGAGTCCCCAGCTGGTGTGCGGTTTCCTTGGCCAGCCCCACCCACACCTGATTTTGCTCCGAACGGCGCGCAATGCTGAAAAGCAGATAAGAAACCAGCAAAAAGATGCCAATGATAATAAGTTGAATAACAGGGAAATACCTTAACTGAGTAAGCAGGAAGGAGTCTTTATAGAAAATGTAATGTTTCCTGTCGGCAATAACGATTTCAATGGGTTCATTATAGGCTTCCATTTCATCGATCGTATTTTTGACAAATGCAGGATCGTTCAGCCGCGTGGTATCAATTTTACCCCATGCCACCAGTTCGGTACGGGTACTGTCGGTAATAATCACCGGAACCGAAGCCGAATTGTTGACCACTTCGTTGAAGAAAGATTCAACCAGGTCGTCGAGCACCACTTTCAGTTCGGAAAACAGCCGTGAATCCTTATAATAGAAATACACGAAGTTACCTGAATAATAATCGAGCTTGAGCGGGGGATATACCGAAAATTCCTCGAGAAGGGCAGGTGTGAAGTTTTTGACTGTATCCGGATCAAAGTCCACATTGCGGGCTTCCTTGATATTTCCCTGCCCATCAGCCAGGATAACCGGAATGGAAGTATTTTTTGAGATGATGCTCAGATAGAAGAGGATATTCTCATCATCGCCTGCCTCCACCATCCGTTCAGTAGCCTCGGCCAGGATTTCCACCCTTTTACGTTCTTCAACCCTGATCTGATCAAAAAAATCATCGGTGTAATTGACCAGGCTTACACGTTGCTGAATGGCATTGGCCCAGGTTGTGATTTTGCTCCGCTCATCCCTGGCTATGTTCTTCACCAGCTGGTTTGTATACCACAGCGAAAAACCCACGATCAGCAATGCGATCAGAAACAACCAGCGCTTCCAGGTTTTCTTCTGCTCGTATATGTTGGTAACCCGGGGTTTAAAAAGTTTTCGGATATTCATCAGGATGAAGCTAGATGATACAAATATCGGATATTTATCGGAAATTGTTCAGCACAAGTCAATCCAATGTATTACTGCCATTAGGGACATTGCCCGTTAGATCAGGTTCAGCCCGGTCAGTCTTCGTCCCATTCTATTTCAAACTTTACTTCTGAGGCCTTTTTATCCTTTGTTGTTGCATTACGGTCTTTCCCAAACTCCGACCTCAGGGCCTGCCTGAGTTCCTGTTTCTGATTTTTGAAGTCATCTGCCATTTTTTTCACCACTGCCTGGCTGTCGTAACGGAACACCGGCTGGTCAACCGTTCCGGTAAGGTGCAGGAACAGCCGGGTATTTCCGCCTTCTGCTGTTTCATAGGCGCCGGCAGGAGCCGGATTGCGTCGTTTTTTATTCCGTCCTATTTCTGAAAGCAGCAGATTCAGATGGTAATCGATGTCGTTGCCAAAGGTGTGTGATCCATAACCCTTCAGGCCCATGACCGACGATTTCACTTCCATTTCGGGAATGATCACCGTTTTGCGGGCTATTTCAACGCGGTTTTTCAGGGTGGAAAACTTCACATTCATCAGTTCGCCTGCATCCAGAAAGCGCGACAACTCCTGCAAAGGTTCAAATCCGACCAGCTCCCCGTCCCTGATTTCAAGGTCGGCGATGGCACTCACCGAGGCAGCATCTGTTTCGAAACGGTTGCTCATGGTAGCCCCGTACTGAACTTCGGCATCGGCCCGGCCTTTCAGGTGACGGCTCTGCAGGCTGGTTTGCCCGAAATCGCCGAATTCCATAAACAGTCTCCGGATATCCACATTTTTCAGTGAGGCATTGCAAACCACCTGGGCATGGCTGCCATAGCGGTTGTTGAGCACCCCGCTGCCGCTGACATCTCCATCCATGGCTTTCATCGAAAAGGAGCCTACCCTCAGCACCCTGTCGTCAAGGCTTAACCTGCCGCTGACCTTTTCGGCGCTGAAATCCCGGTAGGTAAACAAATCACATGAAATCGCGGCATTGAATCCTACCCTTTCGGGGAAAATACCTGTTGCCGGATTCCCGGGCTGCCCCACCCCGGTTGTGGATGCCGCCGAAGCCGGTGCAATATCTTCGAGGCAGAGCCTTCCCGAACGAACCTCGGCATTAAAAAACAGGGGCTGATCCTTTTGAAAAAGAAAAGCGGCCAGATTGCGGAAATTTCCCGACAGGCTGAGGTCGCTCCGGCCGGTTTTCAGACTGAGCCGGTCCACCATCACCGAGCCGTTCTGCAGTTCAAGTGCGGCATTGAGATCTGTTATCTTCCGCCCGTCTTTCACAAGCACAAAACCCGCATCCGCAAGGCTCACCAGTCCCGAAGCCTTCTCCGGCACCCTGGCAGCGGCATCAAAACTTCCTTCATAGCTGATGTCCGCCACCAGTTTTCCGCGGGCATCCGTAATCTGTCCTTCAGGCATAAAAGCTGCAAGCTCATCCAGGAAAAGCGAAGTACTGAGGGTCAGGCGCATCCGTGGCCTGCCGGTGTTTTCGAGCAGCAACTTTCCCCTGAAATTTCCTTTTCCCGCTGATCCTGAAAATTCATTTAGCTCAAGGCGATCGGCCCGGCTGCTGGTTTTGGCCGTATAACTGCCCATAGCCGTTATTCCGCTAAGCCGGGTTTTGTGCTGCAGATGGACGAGACTGCCCTTTTTGACAGTAAAACCGGCTGTCAGTAACGGCAATTGGTTCCCACCGTAATTGCCTTTTACCCTGATTTCTGCTGTAAGTCTTCCGCCCGGCCGGTAGTTCTTCAGGGAAGCTGTATACCGCGCCGGTATCAGGGCAATCAGTTGCTCAATGTCAGCCTGTTTTACGGACAGGACCAGATCCATCGCATTGACCGGCTTTCCGTATGACAACAGGCCGTTCAGACTGAAATCTTCTCCCCCTGCATGTAAACCAGCACGCGTGATATTAATAGTTCCGGCATCCTGGTCAAGAATCACTGCGGCGTGAAGATCGATGGACTCCTTCAGCGAGTAATCGTCGGGGCCTATAAGCAGCCTTTCAGCCTTAAGGTTTCCTGATAGACCGGCCTCAACCACAGCCCCTGATATCTTTCCTTTCAGGGTAATATAACTGATGTCCACGGCGAGGTCGTTTCCGGCAGCCAAATCGCGGTAGTAGACCTTTGATTTACGCAACACCACCCGCTGAATGTCGAAATTCACCTGTTTCCCCTCTTCTCCGCTACTCTTTTTCCAGATTTCAAAGTTATTCCTGCCATCCTTGTCGCGCCAGAGGGTCACTGATGCCTCATTGATGTCCACACTCCGGATACGGTACTCCCCGGTAAAAAGGCTGAAAATGCCAAAGCGGAGGGAGATGCCCTTTGCATGGAGCAGCCCGGGAGCTTCTTCGGCGCCGGCCGGAGGTTTAATGGCAACCTGTCTGAATACAACGGATGCGTCCGGAAAATTCCTGAACAGGGTAAACTCCACTTCGCCGACTTCGGCCGGGGCCAGCAGGTGCTTGTTGATTTCAGCGACCACCAGTTGTTTGGCTTTATCTCCATAAGTAAGAGAAACAATCCCCAGAACCACCAAACCAATAACCAGAAAAGCCGCAATTGCTGCAGCAATCTTTATGGTTCGCCTGTTATGCCGGGATGATTCTTGCATGTATAAAGGTTCCGGAGTCTGATCAGAAACTAACGATTATTCCTGCAAATCATTGCATCGGTTGGTGAAAGAAACGCTACCGCTTTATGTATGCGGTCCGTGGTTCTCAGTTGTTCAGCATACTCCTCACGGTCCTGACGATACCGTCAGTATCAAATCCGCACAAGGCATACAACTCTTCCGGCTTTCCCTGGGTGATAAATTCATCGGGGATGCCAAGCCGCAAAACCCTGGCCTGGTAGTTTCCGGCGGCCATAAACTCAAGCACCGCGCTGCCCAGTCCGCCGTTGATGGTTCCGTCTTCAACGGTAACGATGCGGTTGTACTTTTTAAACACCCCGTGCAGCAACTGTTCGTCAAGGGGTTTGAGGAAGCGCATATCGTAATGGCCGGCAAGGATACCGTCGCGCTGCAGAATGTCACATGCTTCGGCGGCAAAATTGCCCGGATGACCGATCGACAGTATGGCCACACCTTCGCCATCGCGCAGTTTTCGCCCGGTACCGGCAGTGATTTCCATAAACGGCTTCTTCCAGTCGGTGGAAAGTCCCCTGCCCCGCGGGTAACGGATTACAAAGGGCCCTTTGCCGTCGAGCTGAGCAGTATACATCAGGTGGCGAAGTTCCGCTTCGTTCATGGGTGCGGCAATGGTAAGCCCGGGAATGGCCCGGAAGTATGCCAGGTCGTAAGCGCCGTGATGGGTGGGTCCGTCTTCACCTACCAGACCGCCGCGGTCGAGGCAGAACACCACCTGCAACCCCTGCAGCGCTACATCGTGAATTACCTGATCGTAAGCCCTTTGCATAAAGGATGAATAAATATTGCAGAAGGGGATCAGTCCGCGTGCGGCCATACCGGCCGAAAAAGTTACGGCATGCTGCTCGGCAATTCCCACATCAAAAGCCCGGTGGGGCATCACGCTCATCATCATATTAAGCGAACAACCCGAGGGCATGGCCGGGGTGACCCCGACAATTTTGGGATTTTTCTCAGCCAGCTCAATAATGGTTTTTCCAAAAACATGCTGATACTTCGGCGGCAGGCTTTTACAGGGCTTTTCGATGATTTCCCCGGTGGTTTTGTCAAACATTCCCGGAGAATGATACAGTATCTGATCCTGTTCCGCCTTCTCGAAACCCTTGCCCTTGACGGTAATTACGTGTAACAGGCGCGGACCGGGGATATTGCGGATATCGTGCAACAGTTTGGTAAGTCTCACCACATCGTGGCCGTCGACCGGACCGAAATACCTGAAATTGAACGCTTCAAATAGATTACTTTTATTGAGGATGGTACTTTTCAGGGCATTCCCGATCTGCTTTACCACGGCCCGCGAATTCTTGCCGTAGCTGGTATTGCCGCCCATCAGTTTCCACACCTTGTCTTTCAGCTTGTTGTATGCCCTGGAAGTGACAATATCGAGCAGGTACTCGCGCAGGGCGCCCACATTCTTGTCGATGGCGATGCCGTTGTCGTTGAGGATTACCAGCAGGTTGGTATTGGAGACACCGGCGTTGTTGAGGGCTTCCATAGCCATGCCACCGGTCATGGCTCCGTCGCCGATCACGGCGATGTGCTGTTCATTTTTCCCGTTCAGTAACCTGGCGGCTGTAGCCATGCCCAGTGCAGCAGAGATGGAAGTGGAAGAATGGCCCACGCCGAAGGCATCGTACTCGTTTTCACTCATTTTCGGGAATCCGGAAATGCCCCCGTAGGTGCGGTTGGTATGGAAAGCATCCCTTCTGCCGGTAATGATTTTGTGCGCATAAGCCTGATGACCGACATCCCAGATCAGTTTATCCACAGGGGTATTGAAAGCGTAATGGATGGCCACGGCCAGCTCAACAGCCCCCAAGCTGGCGCCCAAATGACCCGGATTGGAAGAGATCACTTCGATGATAAACTGCCTGATCTCACTGCAGAGCAGCGGAAGCTCATCCTCCCTGAGCAGGCGGAGATCGGCCGGGGAATTGATTTTATTCAGCAGTTTTAGCGGTATCTGTGGCGTCATGATCCCTGACGGATTTTAACGGACAAATGTACAAATTATTAGGGTAGCGGGATGTTTGAAATAATGTCCGGATTATCAAATATGAAACCGTCCTCTGACATGGAAAATAACTTATTACAGTTATTTGACTAAGGGCACTGAAATGTAGTACATTTGCGGGTTAATTTCCAATCATAAACACAAATGAACATTATCATAGCCGGAGACGGGGAAGTCGGGTTTCACCTGGCCAAAATGCTCTCCGGTGAAAACCATAACATCACCATTGTAGATCCGCATCAGGAGCTGCTAAAGATGATTGAAACACATACCGACCTGATGACCATCACCGGGGATTCCACCTCCATCAGTGTGCTGGAACAGGCCAATGTGCGCCGTGCTGATCTGTTGATTTCGGTGGTTCACGACGAAAAAATCAACATCACCACCTGTGTACTGGGCAAAAAACTGGGCGCCCGCCGGACGATCGCCCGCATCAACAATACGGAATATCTGACCATCGAGAACCGTGAAATCATGCGCTCACTGGGGATAGATGCCATGGTTTGTCCTGAGCGGATCGCTGCCAAAGAGATCGTGAAGCTCCTCGGGCAGACTGCGGCCACCGAAATCTTCGACTTTTCCGAAGGCCGCCTGTCGCTCTTTCTTATCAAACTGGATGAAAAAGCCCTGGTGCTGAACAAGACCCTCAACCAGGTTGCCCATGAAAATCCCCGCCTCGATTTCAGGGCGATTGCCATACACCGGAATAATAAAACCATCATCCCGAAAGGGGATGATGTATTTAAACTGAATGACCTGGCCTATGTGATCACCAAACCCGACGGGGTGGACTCCCTGCTCAGGCTTGGCGGCAAACAGAAACAGGAGATCCGCAATGTGATGATTGTCGGCGGGGGCCGCATCGGCCGGAAAACCGCGCGCCGCATCGAACGCGACATGAATGTGAAACTGATCGAAATCGACAAGGAACGCTGCCTGAACCTGATCGACCAGCTGGAACACACCCTGATCATCAATGCAGATGCGCGCGACATCGACCTGCTCGAAGATGAAGGTATCCGCAATATGGACGCCTTTATCGCGGTGACCAACGACTATGAGACCAACATCCTTACCTGCCTGCTGGCCCAGCGTTTCGGCGTAAAGCGCGTGATCCCGCTGGTGGAGAACATCGACTACATCGGCATATCGCAGAGCATCGGCATAGAAACCATCATCAACAAAAAGCTGATCACGGCTTCGTACATCGTACGCTTTACCATGGATGCCGAGGTTACAAGCATCAAATGCCTCAGTGGTATCGACGCCGAGGTGCTCGAGTTTGTCGTTAAGCCGGGAGCCTATGTAACCCGCCGCCCCATCAAAAAAATCGATATCCCGAAAGGATGTATCATCGGCGGAATCGTCAGGGGGATGCAGAGTTTCATTGCAGTAGGCGATTTCCAGATACAGGAAGGCGATAAGGTGGTGATTTTTGCCCTTCCGGAAGCCATCAGCAAAGTTCAGGCCCTGTTTAATTAATTTTATACATATCTTTCAGCCCAGATCAATCAATCATAATCTGTTATGGCCGCCAAAAGCAGGATCAACCTGAATGCCATTATGAAGATCACCGGATTGCTGATGGTGATTGAAGGATTGTTTATGCTCAGCAGCCTGGGATTTTCGGCCTGGTATGATCCTGACTGTCTTGACCACCTCCGCCTGTTTGATCCCGCGCATGATTTACTGCCACTGCTTGTTTCTGGCAGCGGAATAGGGCTGGTGGGACTAATACTCTGGACTTTCAACAAAAGACTCGACCAGAACTCCATCGGTAAACGCGAAGGGTACATCGTTGTATCTCTTACCTGGGTTATTATTTCATTTTTCGGAGCCATTCCCTTTATTCTGAGCGGCGTTACCACCAGCTATACCGACGCGTTTTTCGAGACCATGTCAGGATTTACCACCACAGGGGCAACCATCTTCACCGATATAGAAGCCCTCCCCAAAGGCATTCTTTTCTGGAGAAGCATGACCCACTGGATAGGAGGCATGGGAATCATTGTTTTATCCCTCGCCATCCTTCCCATCCTGGGTATTGGCGGCATGCAGCTCTTCGTAGCAGAGGTGCCCGGTCTTACGCCCGACAAGCTGCACCCGCGCATTACCCAGACAGCCAAACGCCTGTGGATCATTTATGTGGCACTAACACTTGTACAGACGTTATTGCTGATGCTGGGCGGAATGAATCTGTTTGAAAGTCTTTGTCATGCATTTGGCACCATGGCAACCGGGGGATTCGGCACGCGGAATGATTCGATTGCCGGCTTTTCACCATACATCCAGTATGTGATCATTGTATTCATGTACCTTGCCGGGATATCATTTACCCTGCACTACTTCACCATCAAGCGACAGTTCTCAAAGGTATTGCGCAATGAAGAACTGCGGTTATATACCTTGTTGCTGATCACCGCAACGGTAATCATCGCAGCAGCGCTTTTTTACACGCAGCACCTCGGACCCGGCAAAGCCTTCCGCGATGCCCTTTTTCAGGTAGTATCCATAGTTACCACCACCGGATTTATCACCAGTGATTACCTCCTCTGGCCATTCTTCACCTGGCTGCTGCTCTTCCTGCTGATGTTTACCGGGGGCTGTGCCGGATCCACCGGTGGAGGCATTAAAATTGTACGAATCATCCTGCTTTTTAAAAACAGCCGGATGGAACTAAAGCGCATTGTACATCCGCAGGCCATGCTGCCCGTGCGTCTGAACGGAAAATCCATCTCACAGCAGATCATATTCAATGTGCTGGCTTTTTTCCTGATCTACATCATCATATTCGCCTTCGGCTCACTGGTGATGTCAGCGATGGGAATGGAGTTCGAATCTGCTGTTGGCGCTGTTGCCGCCAGCCTGGGCAACATCGGCCCCGGCCTTGGCACTGTCGGTCCTGTCCTGAATTACAGTACTGTCCCCATGGCCGGTAAATGGGTGCTCGCTTTTCTGATGTTGCTGGGCCGTCTGGAACTGTTTACAGTATTGATCCTCTTCTCCGCCTCTTTCTGGAAAAAATAGAACTTTGAAGGTTACCTATGAGGAATGATCCCTTCCACGCCTGACAGAACATCAACTCCCGGCCGCTGAAAAAGATGGCTGTTTTGCTTTATCTTTGCAGCCACAAATGAGTCAACGCCTGCCTTCGTACCGGAAAATATGGGATATCTCCCTTCCCATCATACTGAGCCTGGTTGCCCAGAATGTGGTAAATGTTACCGATACGGCTTTCCTTGGACGGGTTGGAGAAGTGGAACTTGGCGCTGCAGCGCTTGCCGGTCTTTTCTATATCTCACTCTTCATGCTGGGGTTTGGGTTTGGCATCGGAGCGCAGATTCTGATTGCCCGCCGTAACGGGGAAAAAAACTATGCCGATATCGGAAGAATTACTGACAACAGCCTGTATTTCCTGACTTTTCTCGGACTTCTGCTTTTCCTGGTTATTAAATTTTTCTCTCCGTATATGCTGCGGCCGATGATTGCTTCTGACGCCGTTTACAACGCCAGTCTCGACTTCCTGCAATACCGGATTTACGGACTGTTTTTTGCTTTTGCAAACGTTCTGCTGCGCTCTTTCTACATCGGAACCACCAATACCCGTGTGCTCACCTACAATGCCCTGATTATGGCAGGGGTTAATGTACTGCTTGATTATGTGCTGATTTTCGGCCACCTCGGCTTTCCGGCCATGGGCATCAAAGGCGCTGCCATCGCTTCAGTAATTGCAGAACTCGCCTCTGCCATCTTTTTCTTTACCTATACCTTCCGCCGGGTAAACCTGCATCACTACAATCTCTTCCGGTTTGGACGGTTCGACTGGAAAGTGGTCCGTACCACCCTCGAAATATCCGTATTTGTCATGCTGCAGTACTTCCTCTCCCTTGCCGGATGGTTCGTATTCTTTATGATCATTGAAAAGATGGGGGAACGCCCGCTGGCTATTTCAAATATTATCCGGAGCGCTTATATCGTGTTAATGATCCCGGTTTTTGCCTTCGGATCAACTACCAACTCCCTGGTCAGCAACGTAATAGGCCAGGGCAAGCCCGATTATGTGATTCCCCTGATTAAAAAAGTTGCCCTGATGAATTTCATACTGATCGGAAGTGTAGTGCTGGTTTCTGCTTTTATTCCCCGGATTCTGATATCTGTTTACACCTCCGACCCGGAACTGATCTCCCAGACCATCCCGTCATTTTATGTTGTCATGTCAGCCCTCCTGCTGTTTTCATTCTCCAGTATCCTCTTCAACGGCGTCAGCGGAACTGCCAATACTGCTACTGCCCTGCTGATAGAATTCGTTACCATTGCCGTTTACCTGATTGTTGCATGGGTACTTGCTGTGCGGATGAATCTTGAGATTGAACTGGTGTGGACCAGCGAATATATTTACTTCATGCTGCTTTCATTGCTTTCATTCCTTTACCTGAAATCAGGGAAATGGCGAAAGAAGTTGATTTAGCGCAAATTATGATTGATCAACTGATACGGGCAATTGGCCTTTCAAAAGAAAAAGTCTGAAATAATTCGAAATTTATCAGAGCCGGACTATATTTGCAGGGAACGATAAAGCATCCCGTCTGAATAGTTTGAACCGGTTCCGTTAAGATACAGGCTATTCCGGATGGCAAATGCCCGTAAAATTTACAATATCAGCCATTAAATTCCTTAGCCCGCAACAACTCATGATCAGGTTATCGGTAGTGATCATTACATACAATGAAGAACGCAACATAGGACGCTGCCTGGAATCGGTGCGCGGCATTGCCGATGATATAGTGGTACTTGATTCTATGTCAACCGACAAAACGGAGGATATTTGCAAAGCACACGGGGTAAGGTTTGTCCAACACAAGTTCGAAGGCCATATTGAACAGAAAAACAGGGCGGTAAATCATGCCCTGTACCCCCATATACTGTCTCTTGATGCGGATGAAGCCCTGGATGAAACCCTGACAGAATCCATACGAAAGGTTAAAGAGGACTGGAAACATGACGGATATACCATGAACCGCCTGACCAACTATTGCGGAAAGTGGATTTATCATTGCGGCTGGTATCCCGACCGTAAACTCAGGTTGTGGGACTCCCGCAAAGGGCGCTGGGGAGGCGAAAACCCCCACGACAGGTTCGAGCTCACCGAAAAAGACGCAACCACTGCACATCTTGAAGGAAACATCCTTCATTACAGCTA
Organism: uncultured Lentimicrobium sp.; assembly: GCA_964503805.1. Lineage (GTDB taxonomy): Bacteria > Bacteroidota > Bacteroidia > Bacteroidales > Lentimicrobiaceae > Lentimicrobium. Next base: position 15,852 of record CAZDBX010000017.1, read on the forward strand.
TTATACCATCAACGATCACTACAGGCAGGTGGAATACTTTACCACCATCCTTGCAAGAACACAGTTCAATAACGGAAAGCGCGCCCCCTGGCTGGTAATGGTGATAAGTCCTCTAGTGAAATTCCTGCGCGACTACTTTATTAAACTCGGTATACTTGATGGCCGGGCAGGCTTTACCATCTCGCGCATAAGTGCCTATGCAACCTATCTGAAATACAGGAAAATAAGGCAAATTCAGCAATCGAAAAACAAACGGGCTTGAGCAGACAGCGCAATTACCGGAAGATCATCATCAGCCGCACCGACAGTATAGGCGACGTGGTGCTTACCCTGCCCCTGCTTGGTCTGATCAAAAAATACTACGCCGGAACGGACATTGTATTTCTTGGCCAGTCATATACCCGTGCGGTGGTGGAGGCCTGCGAACATGCTGATGAATTTATCGACTGGAAAGAAATATCGTCATTGCCGTTTCCGGAACAGGTTAAGTATATGCAAAACCTGCAGGCCGGACTTATCCTGCATGTATTTCCTGTAAAGGAAATTGCGCACCTGGCAAAACGTGCCGGTATTCCTGAACGGATCGGATCCACCGGACGGCTTTACCATTATTCTACCTGCAACAAACTGGTAAGGCTTTCAAGAAAAAACTCCCCCCTGCACGAAGCCATGCTAAACATCAGCCTGGCTTTCGGCCTGCTAAAAGGATCCATGATTCCGGTGGAAGACATTCCCGGCCTTTATGGAATGAGCCGGATAAAAAGCCTCCCGGAGCCTCTTGAATGCCTGATCGACCGGGAACGGTTTAATCTGATTCTGCATCCGAAATCAAAAGGAAGTGCCCGTGAGTGGGGCAGTGCTAATTTCGCGAAACTATCGGCCATGCTGCCTGCATCAGAATATAAGGTATTTATTACCGGAACAGCGGCCGAAGGCGCCATGCTGAAAGAGGAAGGCTTTTTTGAAAAGGCCGGTGAGGTGACTGATATTACAGGAAAAATGAGTCTGGACGAAATGATTTCATTTATCGGTGCAGCTGACGGCCTGATTGCAGCCAGCACAGGTCCGTTGCACCTGGCCGCAGCACTTGGCAAGGTGGCGCTGGGTATCTATCCACCCATCCGGCCTATGCATCCCGGACGCTGGTCACCTCTGGGTAAAAGAGCTGGTTACCTTGTTGCAGATAAGGAATGCAGCCAATGCAGGAAAACAGGTCCCTGCCAATGCATGCTGAGCATCAGCCCTTTGCAGGTAAAACAAAAACTCGATTCGTTGGTTAACCCATAACTTTATAGAACGAAAGCTATGCACAAAGACGGTGAATGGTTTGTCATTGTCAATCCCAATGCCGGTCGGCGCAAGGGAGAGAAGGACTGGCTTGAGATAGCACGGCTGATGAACGAGGCAGGCATAAGATTTACCAATGTTTTCACAGAGCACCCTAACCACGCGGTAAGGCTTGCCAGGAAACACATCGAAGCCGGATTCAGAAAGATCATCGTGGTGGGTGGCGACGGCACCCTGAATGAGGTGGTAAACGGCATTTATACCCAAAAACGGTTGCCGCCCGCCGAAATCACCCTGGCCATGATCCCGGTGGGCACCGGCAATGACTGGGGCCGGTCATTCAATATTCCCCTGGATTATAAAGGCGCCATTGATGTGATTGCACGCGAAAATACCAGACTCCAGGATGTGGGCAAGGTAAGCTATCACAGCAAGGACCTTCAGAAGCAGCGGCATTTTATCAACATGGCCGGGCTCGGATTCGATGCCATGGTAGCCAAACGCACCAACAAGGTGAAGCAGGAAGGCAAAAGCGGCCCCTTCTCATACCTGATCAGCCTCTTTACCAGCCTGATCAGTTACAAAGCGACCTATGCAAGGGTAAAGGTCGACGGACAGGAACTGAAAGCGGGCGTTTTCACCATGAGTGTCGCCATCTGCCGTTTCAACGGAGGAGGGATGATGCAGGCGCCCAATGCCATCCCCGACGACGGCCTTTTCGACGTCACCGTAATCACCCGCGTGAGCAGACTGCTGGTTATCCGCAGCGTGAAAAAACTTTACGATGGCTCTTTTCTGAAACTTCCCCAGGTAAAGACCTTCAGGGGAGTAAAGGTAGAAATAGAGTCGGATCAACCCATGTTCCTCGAAACCGACGGCGAATCGCTCGGGCATACGCCTATGAATTTTGAAGTAATTCCGCTGGGGATTACTGTAGTGGCCGGAAACTGAGCATATGGCAGCCCGCCGGATCAAACCGCATTAAAACCGATCAGCCCTTGGCAGGAATCTACATCCATATCCCCTATTGCAGGCAAAAATGCCACTACTGCAACTTTTTCTCGGTCGCTTCCACGAAGTTTATGCCCGAAGTCGCTTCGGCCATCGCCCGCGAAGCTGTGCTCCAGCATTCGTATCTTAACGGCGCAACAGTTACATCAGTTTATTTCGGCGGCGGAACCCCTTCCCTGCTCAATTCTGCTCTCCTTGGCGGAATTATGGATGCCGTTACAAACAACTTTTCCCTTTCAGGAGATGCGGAAATCACCCTGGAAGCCAATCCCGACGATGTAAACAGCGCTAATCTCAACGCATGGAAAAATCTGGGCATCAACCGCCTGAGTATGGGCGTTCAGTCGTTCCGCGATGAGGATCTGCGCTATCTGAACCGCATCCACACAGGAAGCAAAGCCCTGGAATGCATTGACCTGGCGCAGGATAACGGATTTGAAAACCTCACCATTGACCTTATTTATGGATTCCCGGTACTGAGCGACGAAGCCTGGCTCGAAAACCTTCAGCAGGTTATCAACAGAAAAATTCCGCACCTTTCGGCTTACGCGCTCACGGTAGAACCGCGCACAGCCCTTGATGTGTTGATCCGTAAAGGGAAACTTGCCCCAGTGGATGAAGTTCAGGCGGTGCGGAATTTCGAACTGCTGATGGAAGCCATGATAAATGCCGGATACCTGCATTACGAAATCTCCAACTTCTGCAAACCAGACCGGTATGCCCGGCATAATACAGCCTACTGGAAAGGAGAATCCTACCTGGGACTGGGTCCTTCGGCACATTCGTTCAATGGAAAATCCAGACAATGGAATGTATCCGGAATCAAAGAATACCTGCAGGCCATAGAAAGCGAAAAAATTCCGCATGACATTGAAACTCTTGAAGTAAGCCAGCAATACAATGAATATGTGATGACCGGACTGCGAACCATGTGGGGCTGCCGGGAAAGCGAAATCGCACTTCGGTTCGGAAATGATTACCTGGCTCATTTCCTGAAAGGCATCGCTAAATACATTGCTTCTGGCCATATCCTGAAAGACCACGATGATTATATCCTGACCAATAAAGGCAAACTGATGGCCGACGGCATTGCGGCAGATCTGTTTGCGGACGACGGGATGTAAAAAGCCGGATTCCGGTGTGGCCAAAGTTTACGCCGAACAACAGCATTGAAAACAATTTTTCGACGTAGTCGCAGACTACGCCGAGTGTACATTGGACTTCGGTGTAGTCTGCGACGACACCGAACAGTCATTTGTCATTGCTTTTCAGCACAATCCGAATAGTCACCGGCTGGTGGTCGGCTTCGGTGAAGCCGGTTGCGGTAGTTCCAACTTTCAGCAAGTCAATGTTGGGTGATAGTACAAAGAAATCAATCAGGGTGGTTTTGGTTTTGCCTGCCGTATAGGGAATGTCCACATCACGGTTGGTACTGTGCAGGGGATCATAGGCAAACCTCCAGCCATCCGGCAGAAAATCATCAGGAATGGGAGGCTCGATCAGTTTTGGCAGGTATTGCGGCAGCAACCGGGCGGTGTCAAAACCCACCGGATTCTGGTTCCAGTCGCCCCCTATCAGTACAAAATTTCCTTTGGCATATTCGGTTTCCATCAGTTCCCTGAGCTGGGCAAGTTCGGTTTTGCGGATCTCCGCTGCATCGCTGAAGGCCGAATTGTGGGTGTTAACCTGTACCAGTTCGTTCCCGAATCCCGTATTATACCTGGTAACCAGGTAACAACGCTTCAGCATAAACAGGCTCATCGGCCATGAGTAGCCAGATTTAAATGCAAACCGAACCGCACTGGAGGGTGTATGCTTCGACAGGGTTAAAAGTCCTGCCCTGACCTTCCCCATAGGGTTGGTGACCGGTAAAGGAACCCAGGCCTGATAGTTCATAGCAAAGAAGTTTCCGAAATCGCTGAAATGATCCGTAATCATCTTCAGCTGATTTGAATACCAGCTTCGTCTGGCACATGTATCCACCTCCTGCAGCAGCATAAAGTCATGTCCTGAAAAGGTCTCCAGCCTTTTCAATACGCCATCCTGATATACCGACAGTTGTTCCTTGCCTGGCCGGGCCATTTTGCCGCCTTCATAAAAAAAGTCCATTTCGGCGCCCAGGCCACAATAGCCGATGTTGTAAGTTGTTATTGTCAACGTATCGGGAACAATTCCCGCCTGCCCTTCAACAGGTAGCTGGACCATCTCACCGGGACTGAACTCCCGGATGGTTTGCCAGGTCAGAAAACCTGCAATCAGTAGCAGCAAGGCAAGCAGGATGCCGGCAAAAAGGCGCAGCATGGCTGAAATTGTTTTTTTCATGGTCATGACAGGAATACTTATGAAATATTCTCAAATTTATAACAAAAATCCTGAATTTCAACTCCCGGAATCATCTCAGTCTCCCTTAACCGGAAATGGAGCGGCACTTTTTCCGGCACTGGAAAATCCGGGTACAATTACCTCACTACATCCAGGTTGTAACCATTCTGCGGATGTATTATCTAACCTGCGGGTATTACGGGCCATCAGCCATATTTGATGAGAAATCAAAAAAACACTAATTTTACATCCCGATAATCGCAGTTTAATAAAGAAACCATCATATGCCAATCCTTGGATCCATCATCAAGAGCGCGATAGAATTCCCCAGCAAAATACCTCTTGAGAAAATCAGGCGTTTATCGCCTGAAAAGCAACAGAGGGCTACATTAAAAAAGCTCCTTCGCGAGGCCCAGTACACCGCGCTTGGTGAAACCTATGAATTTGGCAATATGCTCAGGCAGAAGGACTTCGTTCAGGCATTCCGCCAAAGGGTCCCCTTGCATGACTACAATGCTATCCACCAGCGCTGGTGGTACCGTACCCTGAACGGTGAAGCCTTTGTAAGCTGGCCCGGCAAGGTGAAATATTTTGCCCTGAGTTCGGGAACCAGTGAAGCTTCCAGCAAATACATCCCGGTAACGGCGGATATGCTCAGGGCGATCAAGAAAACCAGTATCAGGCAGATTTTTTCGCTGGCCAGGTATGACTTCCCGCACGACTTTTACGAACGGGGTATCCTGATGCTCGGCGGCAGCACCCATCTGCAGTTCAACGGCACCTATTACGAGGGTGACCTTTCGGGAATTACAGCCGGAAATATTCCTTTCTGGTTCCAGCACTTTTATAAACCAGGCAAACGTATCTCGAAAGAGCGTGACTGGACCACCAAACTCGACGAGATCGTCAAGAATGCAAAGAACTGGGACATCGGCGTGATCGTCGGCGTTCCGGCATGGCTGCAGATACTGATGGAGAGAATCATCAAACATTACAATGTAAAGACAATTCATGATGTCTGGCCGAACCTGTCGATTTACGTTCACGGCGGAGTTTCGTTCGCCCCTTACGCCAAGACATTTGAAAAGCTGCTGGCCCGGCCGATTACATATATTGAAACCTATCTTGCTTCGGAGGGTTTTATTGCCTATCAGTCGCGCCCCAATACCAATGCAATGCAACTGGTGCTCGACAACGGGTTGTTCTTTGAGTTTATCCCTTTCAACGACAAAAACTTCGACCATGAAGGCCATTACCTGCCGGAAGCCGAAACCCTTACCATTGATCAGGTTGAAGAAGGGAAAGAATATGCCCTGGTGCTGTCCTCCTGCGCCGGCGCCTGGAGATACCTGATCGGAGACACCATCAAATTTACCAGCAAGGCCTTATCGGAAATTGTGATTACGGGCAGGACCAAGCATTTCCTGAACCTCTGCGGGGAACACCTTTCGCAGGAAAACATGAACAGGGCCATACAGCTGCTTGAAGAACAGATGAATATTCCCGTACCAGAGTTTACCGTTGCCGGAATCAAACATGACAGTATGTTTGCCCATAAATGGTACCTGGGAACCCCTGCCGATCTTTCAACCCTTGATGTGAAAGCCATCCGCGACCGCATTGACCAGAACCTGAAGGATCTGAACGATGACTACCGTGTGGAGCGTATTGCCGCCATCCGCGAAGTGCTGGTTGAAGTTGTGCCGTTGCAGCTTTTCTATGATTACATGAAGATTCTGGGCAAAGAGGGCGGACAGCACAAGTTTCCAAGAGTTATAAAAAATGAAAAGCATCTTCACTGGGAAGAATTTCTTGACAAAAACTACCGGAACAGGACGTAAATTCCGGCCGGTATCAAACACCGGTTGCAGGAACGGGTTAATATATGATATGCAAGTAAGAACAATCGCATCCATCAGGTAAAATGCACCCTTTTCTCGAAGGTATGATTCTGGGACTAACCCTGGCCATAATGCTTGGCCCGGCTATGTTTTCGCTGATTCAGACCAGCATTCACAGGGGGCTGTACAGAGGCATTCTTCTTGCAGCCGGTATATTCCTGAGCGACCTCGCCCTGGTTTTACTCTGCTACCTTGGCGCCTTACAGGTGTTTGGCAATCAACGCAACTATCTGATGTTCGGAATAATAGGCGGAGTTATTCTGGTAGCCTTCGGTATTGTGACATTCCTGCGCAAAGTTCATATTGCCGATGATAACAGCCTGATGGAAGTGAAAATGCCGGGGCCGCTCACCTATATTTTCAAAGGTTTTTTCCTGAATTTCGCCAATCCCTTTGTATGGATTTTCTGGATCTCAGCAATGGTAACCGTCAGCAGCAGTCATGAAGCAGATTCAAGCGCCATTGAAGCATTTTTCAGCGGTACCCTGCTTACCATTTTTGTTACCGACCTTATCAAGGTGGTGGTTGCCAGCCGTTTAAAACATTACCTCAAGCCCCGCTTCCTGATTATGATTAACCATGCGGTCGGGATATTGCTGGTTATTTTTGGGATTTACCTGGTAGTCAGAACATTTCTGAATTTCTGAACTTCTGAAACAACCGGTTAACAAGGGTCAGGCATCTCCGGCTTCCGGAATTTTTATGTCTTTAATATTCAGCTGGATGGACTTCTGATTGTTCCATTCGTTTTCCTCTATGTGGTAGCAGATGCTGAAAGGGTTACCCTGACTGATGTAAGGATAATGATCACCTTGCTGGAAGGCAATTGCCGGAAAGGGTGATGAAGAAATCTCAGGGTGGCCGATGGTCAGTTTCAGGTGGTTTTTGCCTACAATCCTGCCGTAACCGTTGTCAATCACACTGTCGGTCTGGAACACCGGCGACATGTTGCCAGGTCCGAAAGGGGCAAACTGCTTCAGCACCTTGTAAAATTTCGGCCCGATTTCATTCAGGTTGATCCTGAGGTCAATTTCCACTTCCGGAGATAGCATATCTTCCGTAATGCCGCGGCTCACCACCTGTTCGAATTTTTCGATGAATTCGTCCAGTTTTTCCGGTTTTAGAGAAAGGCCGGCCGCATATTTGTGACCACCGAAATGTTCGAGCAGGTCGCTGCATTCATCAATGGCATCATAGATATCAAAATCCTTGATCGATCGTGCCGAACCGGTTACCAGACCATTTGAATGGGTAAGCACAATGGTGGGCCGGTAGTATACCTCTATCAGTCTCGAAGCTACGATGCCGATCACGCCTTTGTGCCATTCCGGATGATACACCACTGTGGATTTCGCCTTCAGGAGTTTCGGGTTGTTTTTTATGGCATCCAGGGCCATATCGGTAGTGGTAGAGTCGAGGTCGCGGCGGGTGGTATTTAAATCGTTGATCTGCTGCCCGATAACTTCGGCAGTCTCTGCATTGCTGCAGATCAGCAGATCCACCGAATTGCGGCCGCTTTCGATGCGTCCTGCCGCATTGATGCGGGGACCAAGCAGGAATACAAGATCCGAGATGGTCAGTTCGCGCGTGAAAATACAATCTGTGTCATCGCCGTTATTGCCGTTGTTCACCAGATCCTCCACCGGTCGTACTTCAGCGCCCGGCTTCCGGTTGATATTTGAAAACTTCAATATGGCTTCGAAGCCGGGCCTAGGATTGCTGTTGATCAGCTTCAGCCCGTAATAGGCCAGAATCCGGTTTTCGCCGGTGATGGGCACGATGTCGGAAGCAATGCTTACCACCACCAGGTCGAGGTATTTGTAAAGGCTTTCGAATGCGATGTTCCTGCGTTGCGCAAGCGCCTGTATCAGTTTAAAGCCCACGCCGCAGCCCGAAAGTTCCTTGTAGGGATAACCGCAGTCGGGACGCTTGGCATCGAGCACGGCTACCGCATCGGGCAAATGATCGTCGGGCCTGTGATGATCGCAGATAATAAAATCAACCTGATATTCATTGGCTTTGCGGATTTTTTCAATGGCTTTGATTCCGCAATCGAGGGCGATCACCAGCCCGAAATTATTGTCATGCGCGAAATCCACCCCCTTGAATGAGATGCCGTAACCTTCGGAATAGCGGTCGGGAATATAAAAATCGAGGGCTTCATGCCCCAGTTCTTTCAAAAACGTATAAACCAGCGATACGGCAGTAGTGCCATCCACATCGTAATCGCCATAAACGAGAATTTTCTCGTTGTTCTCCAGCGCTTTTACGATGCGCTCCACAGCTTTGTCCATATCCTTCATCAGGAAAGGATCATGCAACTGACTGAGCGACGGCCTGAAAAAATCCTTCGCCTCTTCAAATGTATTCACCCCCCGCTGCACCAGCAACTCGGCCAGCACAGGACCAATCCCAAGCTCAGCGGACAAAGCGGCAACCTTATCGGGATTGCCCCGCGCTTTCAGTACCCAGCGTTTCTGCATTTCTATCTTTTTTCGAATGGTAAAATTAGGGATTATGAAGTAAAGATGGAAGGAAAAATTAAAGGATAATCCGAAAAGCCCGGATAATCAGTCTGCCAGGCTTAGATATCAAAGGGTTGAAGATAAAATGCAGAAATTATCCAAACTGATCCTGTTATTACAATAATTTCTTCGGGCTGTATTGCCGTTTCAGCCAGCTGCTGAGGCCATCAAGGCCCGGAAAGAGCACCCTTTCGGTGATATTGGCCTGGTCGAGCTTGTCGCGGATTTCCCATTTAAGTGAAGCCGGGATAATGATCCGGTAAAAAAGCTCGGGATGGTCTTCAAGCCAGTGGTTCATCAGCAGACTGGAACCTGACATCAGTGAAAAAAGTGCATGCTGGTTTACGATGCGCTCGTCCATCGAGGGAGGCTCGAGGAATATTACAAACCGCCTTTCATGCAGGGTATCCAGCTGTTTTAATGAATTACATTGTGTATCCAACATTTGCGGGGTAAACACGTTGGATCCTTCCTCCATAATGGTGGTGTGTAACGGAGCCGGCAAAAACTCGCTGGATTTCACATAGTTCATGCACCAGATTACCCCGTCGATGTCGAACTTCTGCAGATTGGCCGTGGCAAAATGCAAGGCAACAAAAGGTGAGTACGTCCAGTCGAGCAGGCGGGTGGGCAACCCGTGGTGCTGGGCAATGGCCATCAGGTTCCACACTGATTCACCAGGCACGGCATTGCGGTGGGCATATTTCCTGAAGTTGCGCAACAGATGACGTTCCAGATCGCTGTATGGCCCCTCAAGGCGCATCAGGCTTGTTTTCAGCTCATAGCGCGCATCCGACAACCCCCTGAAAATAAAAGAGGAACGGAATCTTCCCAGGCGCTGATCATATGCATCGCGAAAGAGCAGATCCTGCAATTCTATCCAGCTTTTGGCGGTAAGGTCGTTGAGCATATTGTTGATGTGTTTAGGTGTTCGGATACGCAGGTGCTCGGGTGTGTTGGTGTTCGGGTGTGCTGGTGTTTGGGTACGCTGGTGCCGGGTATGACCATGAAGCAGGTTTTTCCGGAGATTAGTCCTTGGGCCCGAAACCATCCGGCCAGGATTGCATGCAGGAGCCGGCACATTCAGAAGGTCGACCGCATGGCTTCCACCGGATCGAGTCGCGAAGCCGACCAGGCTGGCAGGAACCCCGACACAAGCCCGATGAATGCTGAAACACTGACACCAAGAATAATATTTCCTGCAGTCAGGATCAGATTCATGTCAAAAGCGGCAGAAATGGCCAGGGTGATTATAAAAATAATCAGCAGACCAACAATCCCGCCGAAAAGGGAGAGAAACACCGCTTCGAACAAAAACTGCAACAAAATAAAATAGTTTTTGGCACCCATGGCTTTCTGAATCCCGATTTGCGCAGTGCGTTCCTTTACCGAAACAAACATAATATTGGCTATTCCAAAGCCTCCGACCAGCAGTGAAAAACCGCCAATGACCCATCCAACCAGCGAGATCACGCTGAAAAGACTGTCAAAGCCCTGCGAAATCACACTTGTTTCGTTGATGGAAAAATCATCTTCTACACCAGGCTTAAGCTTTCGCACCGAACGCATGATACCGGTAAGCTCATCCCTGAGTTCATCATTGCTGACCTGTGGCTTAGCCCTGACCATAATAGCCGCACCGAGATTGTCACGTTTAAGGTCAATGAAATTCCGTGCAAAGTTCACCGGCAGAATCACCTGATCGTCATTGGAATCGCCGAAGTTTACGTTGCCTTCCTTTTTGAGCAACCCGATCACTTCAACCTTTTGTCCGAAAACCTTGATGCGCTGCCCTACAGGGTTGGGTATGGTAAAAAGGTTCTTCACTATATCGCTTCCTATGATGGCTACCGGCCGTCCTCCTGCCGATTCTTCGGTTGTAAAATACCGACCTGCGGTGAATTCGATGGGGGTTACATCGCTGTAATCGTGCGATACAGCCACGATAGTGGCATTTTCGACAGCCGCATTTTCAAACTTAACGGTCTTGTTAAGCGCCAACATGTAACCGCTGGCTTCCGTGGCCTGGCTCCTGCGCTGAATCTCGGCCAGCTCGGTCATGGATGGCTCCGGGCGTTTCATATACTTCCACCAGGGATAATCACTGCCACCAAATGCCCAGGGCCATTTCTGAATATATAATACATTGCTACCCAATGTATTGATACTATCACGTATGGTCCGCTCCACAGAATCGAAAACCGTAAAAACTGAAATAATGGAGAAAATGCCGATGGTGATACCCAGGAGTGAAAGCAGGGTGCGAACTTTATTCACAACAATGGCCGTAAGCGCGAACATGTAGCTTTCACGGATAAGCCGGATAAATATCAGCGATCTTTTCATCAGTATGGCTCTGAGGGTTGGTAAAGGTAATAAAAATCAGAATCAGGGGGCCCTGGAGTTCAAAATTACAGGCTTTCCGGTTAAACCACAGAAGTCTGAGATAAAAGTGATAGCCACAAACTATATGACAGGAAAAATTGCCGAAGATT